>DXAZ01000114.1 GCA_019116785.1 Candidatus Atopostipes pullistercoris | reverse complement strand
AATTGAATGGCTTCTTCAGGTGTCGTTAATTTTTGTTTATATAATTCTTCATAAATCTTTGTCATTGGTTTTTCTCCTCATTATTTTATTTACTTAATCGCTCTTTATTTATTTTTAAACTGAGCGTCTCTTTGATCTATAAAAGCCTGCATGCCTTCTTTTTGATCTTCTGTTGCAAAGAGGAGCCCAAAAGTATTTTCTTCGAGTGTCAGAGCTTGATTTAGTGGCATATCATAACCTTCGTCAATAACTTTCTTAGCATATTGTACAGCCAGTGGTGCGTTTGAAAGCATGTGATTTGCCATCTCTTTGGCTTTATCTATTAATTTTTCAGCCTCAACGACTTGATTCAGTAAGCCAATATCAGCTGCTTCTTTAGCGTTAATATGACGAGCAGTTAAAATAAGTTCTTTCGCTTTTGCTAGTCCAATAGCACGGCTTAAACGTTGTGTTGCACCAAAGCCAGGGATGATTCCTAAACCGACTTCTGGTTGACCGAAGACGGCATTCTCTGAACCAATACGTATATCTGCAGCAAGCGCTAGTTCTAGACCGCCACCTAAAGCATAACCATTAATGGCGGCTATTACAGGTTGTCTCAAATTCGAGATTATTTTGAATACAGTATTTCCAAGTTTTGAAAAAGTTTGACCTTCTATTGCAGTCTTTTCTGCCATTTCTTTAATATCTGCTCCAGCAACAAATGCTTTTTCTCCGGCTCCTGTAAGGATAAGTACATCAATATCTTTATTCGTTTCAATTTCTTCAACGATTTGTTCTAATTCAGTGAGGAGCTCTGAATTTAATGCATTCATGCTTTTCGGTCGATTAATGGTTAAAATACCAATCTTTTTATCTACTTCTAATAATAATGTGTTATATTTTGTCATTTTATTCTCCTTGTAAGATGAACTAATTAATTATATTCATAAAAACCTTGTCCTGTTTTACGGCCAAATAATCCAGCTTGGACATATTGAATTAAAAGCGGAGCTGGACGATATTTTGTATCACCGAATCCTTCATAAAGTGTCTGCATAATCGCTAATACGGTATCTAATCCAATAAAATCAGCCAGTTGTAAAGGCCCCATAGGTTGATTTGCGCCTAATTTCATTGCTTCATCTACTTCTTCGATAGTCGCAATTCCAGCATCGACTACGAAAATGGCTTCATTAATCATTGGAACCAATATCCGATTTACAGCAAAACCTGGTGAATCCTTAACATTGACTACTTTTTTATTAAGTGTTTTACCAACAGTTTCCATTGTTTTTATCGTTTCATCAGAAGTAGTTAAGGCTATATTTAATTCAATTAAGGGCATAACCGGTACCGGATTAAAAAAATGTAAACCAATAACTTTACTTGGTCGTTTAGTAGCACCTGCTATTTTTGTGATCGATAGAGAGGAAGTATTAGAAGCTAGAATCGTGTGTTTTGGAGCTTGTTTATCTAATTCCTTAAAGATATTTAGTTTAATTTCTTCATTTTCTGTTGCTGCTTCCACCACTAAGTCAATATCTTTTACATCCTCATAATGAGTAGAAGGGGTAATGCGACCAAGAAGTTGATTCACTTCTTCTTGAGTCATACGGTCTTTTTTGACTTGGCGATTCAAACCGTCCTTTATTTTTTGAAGGCCATTTTCTACAAATTCTTTTTTAATATCATTTAATTTAACCTTATAACCAGCTTGAGCAAAAACTTGAGCAATCCCGCTGCCCATTTGTCCTGCTCCTATAACCATTACATTTTTAATGTTCAAAATAATTATCTCCTTATTTATTTTTTTAACCAAGGTTGGGCTACGATTTTTCTTTGAGAATCCGAAGAGCCTCCATAAATAGACGTTATCTTCGCATCTCTGACGTATCTTTCGATCTCACTGTCTTTCATATAACCGTAGCCACCGGTTAGTTGGATCATCGTTTCAGTTGTCTCAATGGCAGTATTTGCCGTTAAAATTTTGGCCATGGCAACCTCAACGGTGTCTTGTGGGTCATCCAGTATAATATATCTTGTGAAAGCTTCCGCAGAATGAATATTTGTATTCATATCCGCCATTGTTTGTTGAGTGATTTGATTGTCGATTAAGCGGTTACCAAATTTTCGAACGAGACTCAAATAATGAAGTCCTTTTTCGAAGGAACCTTGAGATATTCCAATAGCTTGCATAGATACGGCAAGTTTCATCAGATTCATAATTTGTTCGACTTGTTCTTCACCGTTCAGTGTTTCACCAAGTAGAGCATTTTTAGGTACAATAGCTTTATCTAAATTTATTGAAGAAACAGGTAAGGATTTTATCCCCATCTTATCCATCGTATCTGAAATATTTAGCCCTTCATTAGAACGTTTGACAATAAAAATCCCAATACCAGTTTCTCCATTTAATTTATTCGCTTTAGCCACGACTAAAAATAAATCGGCTTTTGCGGCGTTTGAAACATATTTTTTACTGCCGTTAATTGTCCAACCATTCTCAGTCTCCCAGGCTGTAGTCTCTAAATAAGAAAGATCACTCCCGCTATGATCTTCGGTCATAGCGAATCCGCCTAATTTATTTCCATTGATTAAATCTTTAAGATAACTGTCTTTTTGTTTTTCTGTTCCAAAAGAATAGAAGGGACTAACCGCATATAGACCTTGTGTTAAGAGAATACTAGCTAAAGAAGCGAATTTTGTTGAAACAATTCGTATCATTTCAAGAAAAACTGCTAAATTTTCTTTTGAGTCTGAAATTAAAAAATTAAAAGAATGATGTTCAAAGAAGAAGGGGAGTAGTTCAGTAGGAAATTCCCCAGATTCATCATATTCTTTTGCGACAGGCGCTAGATTGTTTTGGGTATACGTTTCGATTTCTTTTAAAAATTCATTATGATCTTCTAAAAAGAATTTATTGGTTATATTCATTCTAAAGGAACTCTCTTTCTTATTTAGGCGTTTATGAAATTAACGTTTAATGACTAAAGCATCTCCTTGACCTCCACCAATACATAGAGTAGCTAGGCCAGTTTTTGCGTCACGTCTTTTCATTTCGTGAATGAGTGTAATAATGATTCGTGCACCACTTGCTCCAATAGGATGACCGAGTGCAATTGCTCCGCCGTTAACGTTCACAATTTCAGGATTAAATCCTAATTCTTTGTTTACACAAATAGCTTCAGAAGCAAAAGCTTCATTTGATTCAATTAAATCTAAATCATCTATTGTAAGGTTTGCTTTTTCTAATGCTTTTTTAGTAGCAGGGATGGGACCTGTACCCATAATTTGAGGATCTACACCAGCACTTGCAGATGAAACGACTGTAGCTAAAGGTTCTAAATTAAGCGCTTCAGCTTTTTCTTTAGACATCAAGATTAAAATAGCAGCTGCATCGTTAAGGGTTGAAGCATTTCCAGCCGTTACAGAGCCATTTTCTTTTAAGAAAGCTGGACGTAATCTTTCGAGTGCTTCAATCGTTTGTCCAAAACGTGGCCCTTCATCTTGATCGACCGTAATAGGATCCCCTTTTCTTTGAGGGACTGAAATTGGAACGATTTCATCTTTGAATTTCCCGGCCTTAATGGCTTGTTCTGTTCGATGTTGACTTTGTAGAGCGAACTCATCTTGTTCTTTTCGAGAAATATCAAATTTTTCAGCAATATTTTCAGCCGTTACGCCCATATGATAATCATAGAAAGCATCAGAGAGTCCATCATTAATCATTGTATCAATCACTTCTGTATTTCCCATACGTGCTCCCCATCTTTGATTTTTCAATACATAAGGAGCTTGGCTCATGTTTTCAGTTCCACCTACTACAACGGCTTCGTTATCACCAGAAACAATAGATTGAACGCCTAACATCAGAGATTTAATTCCTGAGCCACAAACCTGATTGATAGTAAAGGCTGGCACTTCTTTTGGAATACCTGCATTCATAGCAACTTGTCTGGCTACATTTTGTCCAAGGCCTGCACTTAATACATTTCCTAAGATTACTTCATCAAATTCTGTAGGATCTAAATTTAAACGTTCATAAGATTCTTTTAGTACTTTAGCTCCTAAGTCAACCGCAGAAACATCTTTAAAACTTCCACCAAATGTTCCCATAGCAGAGCGTAGAGCAGAAACAATTACGACTTCTTTCATTTTTTAAGTCCTCCAATATGATTAGCTTTTACTAACAACGACCACATTCGTTTAAAGTGTAGAGTCGTTGTTTTTGTTAGTCTTATTATAAGGAGATGAAAACTAAAAAGTAAATAGAAAGCGGTTTAAATGGCTTTACAATAATTTATGTTACCTATAACTTGTGGTTATAGGTAAAAATATAGGATAGATCGCACAAAAAAAGCCCCATCAAATGATGGGACTTTGAAAGAATCATTCAGTTTTCAAGCGGCTGATAAAAATGTTCTATAATATTATCAAATACAAAATCTTCTACGCTATTGTATTTATCTTTTACCGGACGACATAATCGAAAGTTAAAAGGAATAAAGTCTTCAAATTTCTTAGTGGTAAAAACCTTCGAATCAAAGAATGTTTCAACAGGGCGTGGAAGAATTGTAATGATTTCTTCGTTTCTTGTGGCTTCGATTAGATAATCCCATGAAGAGGAAGTAAAATGAATCTGGTTTTCAATGTTTAGTTCTCTTAATTTATCGGCCACTAATTGATGGGTCATAAAGTTTTTATTGAATGTTCCAATTGGATAATTTTTTAAATCTTTCCATTGCAATTTATCACAATGAACCAGAGGATGATCAATCGCCATAAATGCAACCATTTGATCAATTTCTATTACATGTTGTTCATATTTTTTAGTATCTAAACTGGTGGGTTCAATTAAAATAGCCATATCAATTTCATCTGCAATCAACATTTTTCTTAATTCGTTACTTCCATTTTCAATAATTTCTATATGAACATCTGGATTATTTAATGAAAGGCTGGGAAAATATTGAGAAAAATAAACACGTAAAATCAAAGAGGGGAGACCAATACGAATGGTTCCTTTTTGTTTTAAGGATTCTAAACGAACGACTTCTTGCATTTCTTCATGTTGTTCCGTAATTTTAAGTGCATATTCATAAATTCGCTCACCCGCTGGAGTTAAGCCATTAAGTCTTCCATTTTTACGATAAAAAAGCAAGATTTCTTTTTCACTTTCAAAATTTGAAATAAATTGACTGAGAGCAGGTTGGCTGATATGAATCTTTTTGGCAGCTAAAGAGAGATTAAAATTACATTCGACAATATTTATAAAATAATATAGTTGTAAAATATCCATGTATACACGACCTTTTATATAATCATGTTTATTATATTGTTTTTTGAGCTAAAAAGAAAATAAGAAGTAACCAACAGAAAAGGTCACTTCTTATTCTTTAAGGATAGGTATGGCAGTAAGTTAATTATACAAAAGCACCTGAACCCGTAATTGCTCGTCCGACAATTAAGGCATTGATTTCATGTGTACCTTCGTAAGTATAGATCGCTTCAGCATCGGCAAAGAAGCGTGCAACATCAGTAGCAAGAGTAATGCCGTTCCCTCCAACCACTTCACGAGCGAGTGCAACGGTTTCTCTCATGACTAAAGAATTATGCATTTTAGATAGAGAAGAGTTCGTCATATCAAAATTACCTTCTTCTAGCATTTCTGCCAAACGCACTGAATATCCAATAGCTGCAACCGTATTTGCTTGCATACGAGCTAATTTTTCTTGAATAATTTGGAATTGGCTGATTTTTTTGCCAAATTGGTCACGATCTTTTACATAATTTAAAGCGGCAACATATGCACCACCGGTAATTCCTGTAGCAATATGGGCAACGTCTGCACGAGTGTTCACTAAAATTTTGGCTACATCGGAGAAACCATTAATATTTTGTAAACGATCAGTTTCTGGTACAACAACATCTTCCATCGTAATATGACCATTTTGAACAGCGCGTAGAGAAACTTTTTGAGGAATGGGTTTCGCATCATATCCTTTTGCACCTTTACGAATAATGAAGCATTTGATTTTTCCATCTTCAACGTCTCTAGCAAACACAGGGACAATATCTGCTGTATCTGCTCCACCGATCCAACGTTTTTCTCCGTTGATTATCCAATGATCTCCCTCGCGTTTAGCGGTTGTTGCTAAACCACCTGCAATATCTGATCCATGATCCGGTTCAGTTAAAGCAAAGCAAGTTTGCCATTCAAAGTTAGCCACTTTTGGTGCAAATTCTTTGATTTGACGTTCATCTCCACCGATTAAAATGGTATTGTAACCTAATCCACCATGAACCGTATAGAAGGTAGCAATCGAAGCATCAAAACGAGCAAGTTCGTAATATAAAAAGAAGTTGTATAATTGACTAGGTTTTCTAGCGTCTTCTCTTCCTTCAAATAATTTTGGATGATTCATTATACCAGCATCAGCTAATTTATAAAATTCATCAAATGGGAAAGTCGCTGCTTCCCAATGTTCATTTATTACTGGACGAATTTCTTTTTCAATAATTTGACGAGTATGTTGTAAGACTTCAACTTCTCCTTCTGTTAAACCTTTTCCATACTCAAACATATCTTCTGGATATAATTCTCTTAAAATTTCTTCTTTCTTTTGACTCATGCATCAATTCCTCCATTTTTAATTAATTTTAAACGAATGCGAAGCTGTAAACGCTTCCTACATTTATATTGTAAAGGGTATATTTGATAAATACTACTTAATAAAAGTTAATGCTTCTATAACTTCAACTTATATAGTGAGGAGTTTGTCATTTTTTCAATTCTTGACTTAAAGAGAGTAAAGTATTTGTGAATACGAGAGGGGGTTTGTATAATGAATTAAAGTAGTATAAGTCTAGTGGTATATAGTCAAGTGGAAAAACAATAAATATTTGCCAAGAAAAGTGAATTTTGAGCGCACTGAACTAAGCCCCTAAAAAAGCAATTTTTTTAGGAACGTTCAAAGGAAGTCGTCAAATAACATTCGTGTTATTTACTTTATCCGCTCCTTTGGTGGCGCATAAAGTTGGTGGTTGCGTAGTAGGACATCCACCAGACGCACAAGTTTTCTTGCGGTTAAGACAATGGCACGTTTGTGTTTATGTTTAGGGGTTTCATCGTATTTCTTTTGATAGTATGCCCGATAATCGGACTCATAACGTCTTACGGAGTTGGCGGCTTCAACTAAGTAATAACGTAAGTAGCGGTTACCCCTTTTGGCGAGATAGGTATTGTCTGATTTCATTTTTCCGGATTGCTTATGCGGCCAGAATAGACCAGCGAACTTTGCGATTTGTGCTTGATTGTCAAAGCGCTCAATCTGCCCGATTTCGGCAATGATGCCTCCGGCATAGACCTTGCCTATGCCCGGCACACTCGTCAAGCACTGATATTCCGGGAGTGTTTCAACGATGTCTTCAATGGCTTTGTCGATCTCTTTGATGGATTTCTCAAAGCTCCGAATTTGTCGTACAAGGACACTTAACACTTGATCGACGGATTCTTCATGGGTTTTACCCAATCGGTAACTCCCTCGAATCGCTTTTGATATACTCTTGGCAACTTTCTCAGGGTTCTTAAAACGTCCACGGCCGAGTTGGTTGACTAAAGAAGAAAATTCTTCAAGCGACAATGCCTTTAAGTCATCCAGCGTGTAATCGGCGGTCATCAATTCCATGATGGTCGCACTGAAGATACTGGTGTTCTGATCGTCGCTTTTCAGTTCTTTGGACAAGGTGTTGCATTTATAATAAATGTTTTCGGTGAAGTGTTGTTTGGTTCGAACTAACCCTTCCACCAATTGAAGACGAGTGCGCGTAAGATGTTGAAGCGCAACATACTGTTCTTCTTTTAAAATCGAAACGCCGTTTCGGTTCACTCGGAAGTAATCAGCGATGTAAAAGGCGTCTATTCGGTCGTCTTTACTCTCTTCGAAGACTTCCCGGTATTTTTTGATTTTATCGGGCTGTTCGACGAAGACGGACGTATTGAGTGCACTCAACTCGGGGTCTTCATGGAAAAACATGGCGGGGTGGAAACTGTAAAGCGAAGTGGCTTCCATCCCAATGACAATTTGATCGATGTTCAGCTCTTCCACATAATGCAGAATAAAATTTTTGATTTGGGTGGCACTAATTTGATCATTTTCAAAACTAGCTTCCTTCAGCACAGGGAAATTATCATCATCTGTCAAAAAGCAAACATCCAATTCTGTTGAGCTAACGTCTAAACCTACAATTAATTTCATGGAAGGAACCTCCTTTCATTCATTATTTGGAAAAACCTTGGTTACTGTGGGATATCCCTGAACGCCATGCCCCACAACACCCTTGCCTAATCGAATTTAATCACTTTTTCCAAAGCCGCCGGAATGAACTACTACACATTCCGTAGGAAAGAAGTGGAAACAGCTAGTGAGTTGGTTGTTTGAGGGCATGGGTCGGGTCACAGACTTAACATCGTAGTCAAGCTACAAGGAGGAATAGTGTTTTCCCGTAGTCCCTTCCTAGACTAATTATTCAGGAATATTTCACAATAACCAAGTAAAACTATTAATATTCGGGTTTAAAAGATCTCTCCCATGAACTTAAAAGATCTTTAACTATATATTACAAGAGGAGGATATAAATGAAAATAATTAATCCTGTTTTAAAAGGTTTCAATCCAGATCCTAGTTTTTGTCGAGTAGGAGATGATTATTATATAGCTACTTCAACGTTCGAATGGTTTCCTGGCGTACAAATTCATCACTCTAAAGATTTAGTAAATTGGCAATTAATAAATCAACCTTTAGATCGTACTGATTTATTAGATATGAAAGGAAATCCAGATTCTGGTGGAGTGTGGGCACCTCAACTAAGTTATCATGATAATAAATTTTGGCTAATATATTCAGATGTGAAGGTAACTGGTGGAGCATGGAAAGACGTTTATAATTATCTGGTAACGAGTGAAACAATT
>DXAZ01000113.1 GCA_019116785.1 Candidatus Atopostipes pullistercoris | reverse complement strand
TTATCCAACGACGTAATGCCGTTTCGCCTATCCCTAATTCCGAACAGGCTTGGGCAACAGAATAACCTTGCTCTGTGACTAATTTTACCGCGGCAACTTTGTAATCCGGGCTAAATGTTCTTCTCATCTTAGTATCCTCTTTTTGTGATAGTTTACCACCTATTGAGGACTGCAAAATTAGTGTACCACTACAACTATGGAACAAGTTCATACCGTTAAAAAATACAGGGTGTACTACAATGAATATAAGGCTAATCCTTCTGACAAGTCATTTTTTGAAGAGTACAAAGCTCAGATTACCCTATATGAAAATGCCCTTTCAGAACTAAAAAAGTCCTATTCAAAGCTGCCAAATTCAAAGGATATTTTAGATAGACTTGATAAATTGCAAGAAAAAAAGAATACCCTTATGCAAGAGTATTCTTCTACAAAATCTACTATGGACGAGCTTTACAAGATACAAAAAAATTACGGAATTTATATTGGCAAGGAGATGGAGAGATAGCTTTTCTATATTTTCCTCTTACCTTGTTTGTTTAATCATACACTTAATTGCTTCATCAATATCGAAAACTGTACCTTTTCTGTCTATCCATCTATCCCAAAAATCAATAGTTGAGCTTTTAGGTTCTTCTTTAGGTTTATCTAAAATAATTTTAGTAGGTAGCTTAATCGAATCTCCAATAACAATACATTCTCCAACATCAAGATTGGGTAATGTTTCAACCAAACCTACCAATGAATCAGTTAACATAGTTGCTACTGCCGATTTATCTCTATCATTCGTAATTTTCAAACTTATAATATTATTGCATTGAGATATGATAGTGGAATTTAGTTCTGCAGGTCTTTGAGAAACAATCACTAATGAAACACCATATTTTCTACCCTCCTTAGAGATTTTTTCAAATATCTCCAGCGATTTGTTCTCAACCGCTTTCAATTTTGTTGTATCTCTTGGCATGTATAAGTGTGCTTCATCGCAAATAAAGGCTATAGGATGTCGAGTCTCATCTGTTTTAGGCGACATCCAAAATTGAACTTCATATACCAACCTTGTTACAATACCTATTATTATAGGTAACATATCTGATGGGACTTCTGATAAATCTATTACTTTTATTTTTTTATCTATCCCCATTATTTTATCAATAAATTCTTTCAAATATTCAGCTCTTCCAGTGTTATTCTCATTAAATACAAACCCATATTTTTTATCATCTATTTTTGTCTGAAGTCTCGTAATAAGGTTTGTTAATTTCCCATAGTATTGACCTTGTTTCGTCTTTTCTTGTCCTTTTTTATCTCCGTTTTTATATACTTCACCTGTTGTTTCTTTCTTTATATTTTCATTCTCTAAATATGCTTTTAACCCTTTTGCTAAAAAAGGAATCGGCGTATCTGCTGTAATTATTTCGGATGAAAATTCAGTCATATTTTCTTCAAGATACCTTTTCTTATGCTCTAAAATATATTTAATTACTGCTGCCCTTTGATTTGTAGATGTACCTTCAGAAGATTCAATAAACAAAGAATGAATTTCCTCATAATTAAAAAACCACAGAGGAATATGTAACCCATCCTCAGAGTCACAAATTTTTATCTGTTCAGCATAACTTAATTCATTGTATTCACCATGCAAATCAAAAACAATTAAATTAGCATGTTCCAACTCATTCGCCTTCTCAAGAATATTTGCTACAGTAAAAGATTTTCCACTTCCAGTACTACCCACTATGGTTGCATGTCTTTGAAAAAATCTATTTCCATCCAAAATTGCTTCAACCGTTTTATTACTTGCATATTTGCCAATGATTAATCTTTTTTCTGAAGATATCTCATTTTCAAGAGAGTTCATAATAATAGAGAGAGCTTTACCATCTGCCAAATAAACCTTGCTATTGATTTCAGGGTAAGTATTCACCGCTCTTTTAAAAATATTTTGTTTAGTTGAAGACAGTTTTTTATAAAACGTACCTACTAAAGTTATATTACAAAAGTTAAATGAATACTCTTGTTCTTCAGCTTCTTCATCATCGATGTCAATTCTCTTTTTACTTACTCTAGTTACTATTCCAATTAGTTTTTCATCTGCATTATTTCCAGATAAAACAACTATATCATTTATTTTTAACCTATTTAAAATTTCTTCCTTTTCTACTGACACAGATACTTTCTTGGTATCAACATTTTGAACAACTCCAATTTCTTGATTTAAATAATTTTGAATATCTTCCATAATTTCCTCCTATCCTAAAAAAGTTTCTGAAAATACATTTATATCCCACAATTCCTTATTTATATTATATTTTTTACCTTTATATACCATATAATTCCCTTCTTCTGTATTTTCTTCTTTATCTTCATATTTATAAAATAAAGTCCAGTTTTCGTTTTTCATTGCTCTATCTAAAAATGATTTTTTAATCGTCCTTGTCAAGACAACCACATCCTTTTGAGTATCCTCGAATACTGTATTAAAATGCTGGTCATTAAAACCATATCCATAAATAAATATAGAAAAATTCTTTTTAGAGTCTGTTATCAAGTCATTAAAAATTTCCCTATGACATCTAAAAATACTGTTAATCATTCCTGACTTATATTTCATACTGCCTGGTGTAATAATATCTATATAGCACTTGTTATCTTTTAGTAACTTATAATCATTAATCTGATATTCTATATCATTCTTTTTTATCCAATTAACTGATCCATGTGGCTTAAATAATCTTACTAAAGGAATGCTTTTAGAAAAAAAATCATAAGGTTGCTTTAGTATATTTGCATTAAAAGTTTGATACATATTCCCCGAAAATCCTAATGTAGTTGATAGTTTTAATTTATCGCAAATTAGTTCTATAATTCTGTCATAATTAGGAGTCATTATATCGATTACTTGATTATTTACACTTACAGTTCGTAATAAGTAATTTAATAATTTTTCAAATCCGGAAATTTCATTTAATATATTACGATGCTGATTATATTCTTCATCTAAAATAAATTCACTCGTTATCTCTCGAATTGTTTTCACAAACGATTCTTCACTTATTGAAACATCTAGTAAGGCTGCTTCTAATCCTTCATTTTTGATCTTACCTTTATATTTGTTCCACTTCTTCTGTAACTCTAAATCACTGATACTTTCAAACGATTTCTCCAATTTTTCAGCTAATTTTGACATTCCCGGAATATTCATTGCAATAGAAAGCCCTGTTCCAACTATTAATTTGGGGAAATTTACACATGATAGGTATCGCTCCTTAATATCCGTAAATATTGGTTCAAATTCTTCACTATCTATATTCATCACTACACTCCATAATTTCTTCAATACCACAATCCAAAGTATTGCAAATTCTAAGTAAAACATCCGTCGTTATATTCTGCCCATTCTTCATTTTGTAAAATGTGCTTTTACTTATTTTTGCCTTTTCTATCAATTCATTATTTGTCATATCTAAATCAATAAGTTTTTTGAATAGTCTTTTATAGCTAAATACTCTCATCTATATTATCGTCCTCTATAATTACATTTAGAACCACATATGGCTCTTTTAGTTTAATAAAATCGTCTAATTTTGTTCTTCTTCCAAGATATAAAAAATCCATAATATCATTAAATTCTTTTATTTCTTCACTATCCTCATCTATAATTCCATATTGCTTGTAATACGGCAATGCACTTTCAAAATCAATGTATAAATGACCTTTTGAATCTATTTCATTTCCGATTTTCATAATTTTATCAATACACAACTCATACATATTTTTATAAGGCAAACTAAGTCTAATGATTTCTGCGATTTCTATCCCTTTATTTTTTGCAATCTCAGCCAATCCCTTATCTGACACCACATTTAAATTAATCAGGTTGTCTTTTTCTTCCTCAGTCCATCTAATGGCTTCTTCTCTACTAAATGCTTTAACAATTGCTAACGCTAATTTATCAACAACATGTACATTGTTAGGATATTTGCTGTATAAAAATATTAGCACCTTATATCGTACTATTGGTGGTAACAATGAAAATGACTGCAAAACATCGTTTCTTGATCCAAATTTATAAGTTTCAAAATAATTAATAAGCATAAAAGAAAGCATATCCAAAAGCTTATCAACAATTATATCAAATTCATTAGATGTAACCTCTCCTAAATACTCAGTATGTGTAAATTTATTACCATCCTGTTTAATATTCTCTAACGCTTCTTTTAAAAACTTACTATTTTTAAGAGTATCAATTTTTTTAGATATTTCATTCGCACCAATCGTCATCTTTTGACTTGGGTTAATGTCTAAAATTTTTCTCACTATCACTTCTGCATACTGGCGAATGGTAGCAATTTTATTTCGATTAGATGTCTCCGAATAAAAAATATCCCCCATTAAATCTTTTACTAATATTTGATATTTTTCATTATCAAATTTTTTCATTCAACAACCTCCCTTCAAGAAAACTTTATTTATCATATTATACCATAAATTATTCTTTTTTCATAAATATATTCTCTTTTATCGAACTCTCGCAAATAAAAAAGCCGGTGTAGTCCTAAGACTGTAGTGGTACACTAATTTTGCAGTCCTCAATAGGTGGTAAACTATCACAAAAAGAGGATATTAAGATGAGAAGAACATTTAGCC
>DXAZ01000112.1 GCA_019116785.1 Candidatus Atopostipes pullistercoris | reverse complement strand
AAAACCAACAACACCGACACCATCAACAGCTGCAACCTACACTGTAAAAGGTGGCGATACGTTATCTCATATTGCGCGACAATATAAAACGAGTGTATCAGAGCTTAAGAAATTAAATCACTTAAAATCTGATCTAATCTATGTTGGTCAAAAATTAAAAGTAAAAGGAAGTAGTTCTTCCTCAAAACCAACAACACCAACACCATCAACAGCTGCAACCTACACTGTAAAAGGTGGGGATACCTTATCTCATATTGCGCGACAATATAAAACGAGTGTATCAGAACTTAAGAAATTAAATCACTTAAAATCTGACTTAATCTTTGTTGGTCAAAAATTAAAAGTAAAAGGAAGCAGTTCTTCCTCAAAACCAACAACATCAGCACCATCAGCAGGTTCAACCTATACTGTAAAAAGTGGCGATACTTTATCGAGTATAGCACGTAAATATAAAGTATCTGTCGCGAATTTAGTGTCATGGAATAATCTGAAAAATGCAAATGTTCTTTATGTGAATCAGAAATTAACGATTAAAAATTCTGGACAAACAAAGAATAATACATCCTCACAGAATACAAAAAAGACTCATAAAGTAGTTAGTGGAGATACTTTATCAGGCCTTGCAGTAAAATATAATACGACAGTTCGTGCAATAAAAACAAAAAACAATTTGAAATCTGATCTTATTTTAATTGATCAAATTTTAAGTATTTAATAGTTTCTATTCATTTGTTCAGTTGTAAAACTTGAAATGTATGCTAAAATAAAACTATAAAAGATAAAAAATAATAGGAGTAGTAAGTTCATCCTTTTTATCAGAGAGTACATGGTCGCTGTGAATGTACAAAAGGGACAACCGAACTCACCTATAAATTTGCTGGAAGAATTAGAAAATTCCAGACGTCATTCTGCGTTAAGGAATCGAGATTAACTATAAATGTAGTTAAAATTAGGTGGTACCGCGATTTATCGCCCTATAAACAGAAAAGACTGTTTATAGGGCTTTTTTCATAAACAAAGGAGGAATTGTAAATGAGTTTTAATCATTTAGAGATTGAAGAAAAATGGCAAAAATATTGGAAGAACCATGAAACTTTTAAAACAACTGAAGATACAAATAAAGATAATTTTTATATTTTAGATATGTTTCCATATCCATCCGGTCAAGGGTTACATGTGGGACATCCATTAGGTTATACAGCTACAGATATTCTCGCACGGATGAAGAGAGCACAAGATTATAATGTATTACATCCAATGGGGTGGGATGCTTTTGGTTTACCAGCTGAACAATACGCTCTAGATACTGGAAATGACCCAGCGGAATTTACAAATGAAAATATAAAGACCTACAAAAATCAAATTACTTCATTAGGTTTTAGTTATGATTGGGATCGAGAAATTAATACTACAGATCCTAACTTTTATAAATGGACCCAATGGATCTTTACAAAATTATATGAAAAAGGTTTAGCATATCAAGATGAAGTCGCTGTAAATTGGTGTCCGGCATTGAATACAGTTCTATCCAATGAAGAGGTGATTGATGGAGTTAGTGAGCGAGGTGGTCATCCAGTATATCGTCGTCCAATGAGACAATGGATGCTAAAAATCACAGCTTATGCAGAGCGTCTACTTGAAGATTTAGACGAAGTAGACTGGCCAGAAAGCATCAAAGAAATGCAAAGAAACTGGATTGGAAAATCAGAAGGAGCCTCTGTTAAATTCAGAGTTGTCGATTCAGAGATCGAATTAGAAACCTATACTACTCGTCCAGACACGTTATATGGAACAACTTATGTTGTGATTGCACCGGAGCATAAGCTATTAACAGATATTGTGGCTGATTCGCATAAAGACAAAGTGAATGCTTATGTAAAAGAAGTTGAAACGAAAAGTGAACTTGAACGTACATCACTAAATGATGATAAAAACGGATTATTCACTGGAACATATGTCAAACATCCAATAACTGGAGAAAAACTTCCAATCTGGGTCGCTGACTATGTGGTCGCTTCATATGGTACGGGAGTTGTCATGGCAACGCCTGCTCATGATGAACGTGATTATGCTTTTGCACAAAAATATGATTTGCCAATTAAATCAATTATTGACTTACCTGAGGGTGAAACGCTACCTTATAATGGAGATGGAAAACATATTGAATCTGATTTTTTAAATGGTTTATATAATGAAGAAGCCATTCAAAAAATGAATGATTGGTTGGAAGAAAACGGAAAAGGTCATCGTGAAATAAATTACCGCTTAAGAGACTGGGTATTCTCACGTCAACGTTATTGGGGTGAACCTATTCCAATTATTCATTGGGAAGACGGAACGACAACAGCAGTCCCTGAAAAAGATTTACCAGTAGAACTTCCTAAAACAAAAAATATCCATCCATCAGGAACAGGAGAATCTCCATTAGCAAACATTGAAAACTGGGTAAATGTGACAGATCCAAAAACAGGTATGAAAGGGCGTCGTGAAACAAATACAATGCCACAGTGGGCAGGTAGTTCTTGGTATTATTTGCGGTTTATTGATCCAAACAATGAAGAATTTCTTGCTGACCCTGAAAAGTTAAAAGAATGGTTACCAACGGATCTTTATGTAGGTGGTGCAGAACATGCCGTTCTTCATTTACTATATGCTCGCTTTTGGCATAAATTCTTATATGATTTGGGCATTGTTCCGACAAAAGAACCATTCCAAAAATTATTCAATCAAGGAATGATTCTTAAAGGTGGAGACAAAATGTCTAAGTCTAGAGGCAATGTGATCAATCCAGATGACATTGTAACTCAATATGGTGCAGATACATTACGCCTTTATGAAATGTTTATGGGGCCTTTAGAAGCTGCGAAAGATTGGACCGAAGAAGGAGTCGAAGGAGCTCGACGATTTTTAGATCGCGTTTGGCGTTTGTTTATTGATGATGAAAACGAAGTGAGAGATCGAATTACTACCCATAATGATGGCTCGCTTGATATTGTTTATAATCAAACTGTAAAGAAAGTGACAGAAGATTTTGAAGCTCTTCAATTTAATACAGCTATTTCTCAGCTAATGGTCTTTGTGAATGAAGCTTATAAAGCTGAAGGGTTACCGATTGAATATGTTAAAGGATTTATTAAAATGCTCGCACCGGTTGCACCTCATTTAGGAGAAGAATTATGGCAAAGAATTACAAAAAGTGATCAAGGAATCTCCTTTGAACCATGGCCAAGTTATGATGAAGATAAGCTAGTTTCGGATGAAATTGAAGTTGTTTTCCAAGTAAATGGTAAAGTCCGTGGTAAAGCTAATGTGGCTCGAACAATTTCTAAAGAGGAATTAGAAGAAAAAGCGTTAGAAAATGAAAATGTCCAAGAACATATTAGTGGCTTAACCGTTCGAAAAGTTATCGTAGTTCCTGGAAAGTTAGTTAATATCGTCGCAAACTAAAAGATTAATAGTCAACACTAAAATGCTTATATTGAAAAATTGTCCCATTGATATACAGTATAGAAACAAGTAAAATAAAAGAAAGAAAAAGAGCTTTCAAGCTCTTTTTCTTTATGTAAGCTAACCATATTGGTGAAAGTAGGATTATTATCATGGAAACAGAGAAAAAAATACAAGAAGGCAATCAGATTGTTACAGGGTCTTCTTGGATGACTTTAGGAAGTTTAGTTTCTCGTATTTTAGGGGCAGTTTATATTATTCCGTGGATGATTTGGATGGGAAATCAAGCGGAAGCGGATGCAGCTCATGCGCTTTACCAAATGGGCTATGTGCCATACACATTCTTTTTATCTTTTGCAACCGCTGGAGTACCATCCGCTATATCTAAGCAAATTAGTCATTTTAATGCCATTCAAGAATATGAAATATCTAAAAAAATCTATCGGCAAGGGCTTGTTTTAATGTCATTGACTGGGATTGTTTCAGCACTCTTACTCTTTTTCTTTGCTCCGATGATTGCTGAAAGTAGTCCGGCAGCCAGTCAAGAGTCGGCGATTCTTGTTATGCGTTCCCTTGTACCTGCTTTACTTATTATCCCAGTTCAGTCCGTCACTAGGGGATTATTTCAAGGACATAATCGAATGCGAGAACCGGCTATTTCACAAATAATTGAACAATTATTACGGGTCATCTTTATTTTGGGTTCTGCTTATATTGTTCGGCAAGTGCTTGCAGGAAAAGTAGTAACAGCCGTAGCTTATTCAACATTCGCAGCATTTGTGGGGGCTGTTTTTTCCATGGTTTATTTAACTTTTCGCTTAAAACAACTTCCCACAGCTTTAAGTCGAGAGGTTGAAGAAAGCAAAAATGAGATTTATATTTCCACTCCAAATTTACTTAAAGATATTATAATAACGTCTATTCCTTTTGTTATCATGTCTACAGGCCTTACGGTATTTAACTTTATTGACCAACAAACGTTTGCCCCTTTAATGAGGTTCTTTTATCCAAACTTATTAGATAATCAAATTCAAATTAGTTATGGAATTATTCAAGCAAATGCGAATAAACTGAGTACAATTATTACTTCGTTTGGAGCGGCTCTTGCCATTACATCGGTTCCTTTAATGAGCAATTTGTTAGCGAAGAAATTATATAACGAAGTTTCTTATCAGTTTGAGCAAGCGATTCAATTATTAATGTTTATCATGGTTCCTGCAGTCATTGGAATGTTTGTGGTATCTGAACCTTTTTATACTTTTTTCTATGGATATCATGCATTTGGCGTTCATGCAACGAAAATCTATGCTATAACTAGTTTGTTTTTAGGCTTGTTTTTAGTTTTAGGAAATATTTTGCAAGCTGTAAACTTAAGACGTAAAGGGATTTATGCTTTGGCGATAGGATTGGGTATTAAATTGATTTCACAGCCTCTTTTTCTTTATATGTTAGGAGAAATCGGTATGTTATATTCAACCACGCTTGGTTTAATAGTGACTATTTTCTTGATGTTTAAAGCGATGAATGATTTTATTGGTTTTTCAACGAAATTTTTGGTTCGACGAACAATCTTAATCCTTTTGATAGCTTTCATTATGGGTCTTGTAACGTTTGTGGTATCGAATGGATTATCCTTGTTTTTAGATTATGAGCGTCGAGCACAATCACTTATTGCTTTATTTATGATTGCTGGTGTAGGTGTAGGCACATATGGTTATTTGGCATTGAAAACAAGACTTGCAGAAAAAATTATTGGTTCTCGAGCACAATCATTACGAATAAAATTGCACATTAAATAAAAAATAGGAGTTTTAGCATGAGATTAGATAAATTACTCGCACATACTGGCTTTGGAACGAGAAAAGAAGTAAAGAAGATTATTAAAGATGGTTATATTGAAGTAAATGGAAAAATAATTAAAAATGCAGGGACTAAAGTAGATCCCGATAAAGATGATGTTCGTATTGGGGGAGAACGTATTTATTATGAAGAATTCGTTTATTTTATGCTAAATAAGCCAGCGGGTGTGATCAGTGCGACAGAAGATTTCGTTCATGAAACTGTTCTGGATTTATTGGAGCCTGCTGATTTAGTACAAGAACCGCACCCAGTAGGTCGGTTGGATATTGATACAGAAGGGTTACTTATTTTAACAAATGATGGGCAACTGACTCATCAACTGACATCTCCTAAAAAAGAAGTCGATAAAGAATATTATGCAATAATTAATGGAATTGTAACCACTGATGATATTATAAAATTTAAAGAAGGACTTCTTTTAAAAGATCAAGAAGAAGAATTTAAAACACTACCTGCTAAATTAGAAATCTTAGAGGTCGATGAAGAGGCGAAAACTTCTGAAGTACGAGTTACAATTCATGAAGGAAAATTCCACCAAGTGAAGCGGATGTTCGAAGCAGTCGATAAAAAAGTAATGTATTTGAAGCGGGAGAGAATGCATACGCTAAAGTTGGATGAGAATTTGCCATTAGGAGAATATCGAAGACTTACGGATGAAGAATTAACACTGTTAAAAGCATAAAAACAGCGGTTCTCATCACCTTAAAAAAAGAGAAGCGCTGTATAACCGCCGGCTAAATATAATAAGACATTTAAGCCAATAAATTTAAGTAAGGCAATAGAAGCGTCATTAGTTTCACCCGTTTTATCAAATTTTGTCGTTGGCGTTTGAAAAGCAATGAGGATGAAAGAAATTAATAGTCCTACAACATATACACGTCGTAAATATATCATAAATAATATGCCTATAATGAATGAAAGAAGACTAAATAAATAAGTTGTACTTTTTTTCAAAGGTTCCACTCTTTCTGAATAAAGTTTTAGAGGCTGATTTGTAGAAGACACAAATTAGCCTCTAATATGATTATTTTATACAACAAAATAATCATCATTATGCAAGTATCTATTGTAACAAATTTTTCTCTTGTTTGTTTAAACTTTTTATGAAAATTGGGAGTTCATTTATAATAGTGGTGGGTAGAGTGGTATAATGCGTCTTTGCTAGTTTATTTGCGGTGGCACTATGAACGTAAAGAGCACTTAAAATCGCTTGTTTTTTATTATCAAATTGTCCAAGAAAACTTGCAATAATCCCTGTCAGAATATCTCCCATCCCACCGGTAGCCATTGAAGGATTTCCGGCAATGTTTTGCCAGATTTCATCTTCAATATAAATTTCACTTCGACCTTTTTTTAAAATAACAGTCGCTTGTAAGTTATTTTTCTGGGTTTGGTTTTCTTTTATATGATCAGCAGGTGGTTTAATATTTGTCATCCGTTGCCATTCGCCCAGATGAGGAGTAAAAACAATATTTTTAGATTGAATTTGTAGTGTTTCTTTCTCATTTACAAAATGAGTAATTGCATCTCCATCAATGATTAGCCATTGATCTTTATTTATAGTGTTTAGCACTTGTTTAAAAACAGTTAGAGATCTATCGCTTAGTCCTAATCCTGGACCTAAAACAATAACATCCGCTTTTTGGATGTATTCAGATAATGTATTCAATTCATACATATCCGTAAACATAGCTTCTGGAATCCGTGCATGCAAAGCATGAACATTTTCTGGAGCAGAAGCTACAGTAACTAACCCTGCACCTGCATAGAGCGCAGCCGAAGCACTTAAAATAATAGCGCCTCCCATATTGGCATTTCCCCCCACACAAAGAACGTGCCCCATTTTATTTTTGTAAGTATTTTCATCACGAACAGGTAACCAACTAGAAACTTTATCTTCCGTAATTTGTAACATATTTATCATCCTTTTATCTAATAATAGTATAATGAAAAAAATAAAAATAATCGAACTTGAAGAAAAAAATCGATACATAAAAGCGTGGAATAATATTCTTACATTTAGCAATAAATAGAACGCATAGAAATAATTTTGAAATAGCGTTAAAAGTGTTATTATAGAGATACTTATTTACAAGGAGGAATAATATGGGAGAAATAAATTGGAAAGAAATAGTTGAAGACTATAAAGAAGATTTTATTGAAGATTTATTTACTTTATTAAGAATTAATAGTACAAGAGACGATGATGCAGCTACTGATGAATATCCAGTAGGACCTGGCCCAGTAGAAGCACTTGATGCATTTTTAGAAATTGGTAAACGAGATGGCTTTACCACAAAAAATTTCGATAATTGGGCAGGACATATCGAATTTGGTGAAGGAGATGAAATTCTTGGCGTGTTAGGTCATGTGGATGTTGTTCCAGCAGGTACTGGTTGGGACAGTGATCCGTTTGAACCAATTATTAAAGATGAAAAAATTTATGCTCGTGGTTCAAGTGACGATAAAGGGCCAACCATGGCTGCATATTATGCGATGAAAATCATTAAAGATTTGGATTTACCTGTTTCAAAAAAAATCCGTGTCATTATAGGTACGGATGAAGAATCAGGTTGGGGCTGTATGGATCATTATCTAAAAGTTGCTGAAACCCCAGACTTTGGCTTTTCTCCAGACGCGTATTTCCCAATTATTAATGGAGAAAAAGGAAATACAAGCGTTCAATTGAACTTCCAAGGAAGTAATGGGGATCAAGACAAATTAGTTTCTTTCCAGGCGGGTTTACGGGCAAATATGGTTCCTCAAGATGCCGTAGCGATTGTTGAGGTAGACAATCCGAAAGAACTAGTAGAACAATACGATAAATTCTTAGAAAATGCTCCTATTTCTGGAGATGCGGCAGCTGAAGGAAATGAAGTTACCCTTACATTAGTGGGTAAAGCAGCACATGGTTCTACACCTGAACATGGAGTGAATGCGGCTACTTATTTAGCTACTTTCTTAAAGGACTATTCTTTTGATAAAGATGCAAAAGCTTTCTTAAACGTTGCTGCAAAATATTTGCATGAAAATCATGACGGTAAAAAATTAGGAATTGATTACCAAGATGAACTAATGGGTCATTTATCTTCTAACTTTGGAATATTTAATTTCAAAGCAGAAGAGAGTGGAGAAATTTTAGCAAATATGCGTTATCCTCAAGGAACAGATGAGGAAACCATTCTGAATCAATTTAAAGAGACCCTAAAAGATGAAGCAGTGGAAGCTGTAACAATTGATGGTGGGAAAGCTCCTCATTACGTACCTACAGACGATCCTTTAGTTGAAACATTATTAGATGTTTATGGCCGTCAAACTGGATTAGAAGCACATGAAATGGTCATTGGTGGCGGAACTTATGGAAGATTATTGGATCGTGGGGTCGCTTTTGGTGCTATGTTCCCAGATAGTGTAGATACCATGCATCAAGCAAACGAATTTATGGCTATAGATGATTTAATGAGAGCCATGTCGATCTATGCAGAAGCCATCTATAAATTAATTTCTGAATAAAAATTTATTTATTACTGTTGATATATTTAATTTAATAGACCCCCTAAAGTAGACATTTAAAAATGTAAAATTACTTTAGGGGGATTTTTATGCATTTAATTCAATAATTAAAAATGCAGCAAATAAAACAAACCCAATAAATCCTATAATTGAGGCATGTACTTTGTAAGTCATTTGCAGATAGGCAGCAAATTCTCGGAGGAAAGCATTTAATGAAAAATAAAATTTGCTGTGAGAGCCATAACCGATGCAATCTACGCCTAAAGAATGTGCCTGCATGAGTCCACGTAAGACATGGTAGTAATTGGTTACAATAGCAATTTTGGGTTCAATCTTAGCATTCCATTCCGAGTCAATAAGGTGTTTTGAATACTGAATATTTTGAAAAGTATTTTTTGAATTTGTTTCTTTTATGATAATTTTAGGATCTACCCCTTTATCGAGTGCATACTGAGCCATTGCTTCCCCTTCTGGAATGATTTCATCTTCTCCTTGACCACCTGAAAAAACAATTTTCCCATGTTTTTGTTTTTGTTGAAGTTCTATGGCTTTATCAATTCGTCCGGCAAGCAGGGGAGTAACTTCTCTTCCTGTTAATCCTGCACCTAAAGTAATGAAATAATCAATTTTAGTGTTTTTAAAATGGATTAGATTTAATATATTGGTTAAAGTGTAGCAAATTAAAATAAAGGAAAGATACAAAACACTAAAACTAATAAATTGATACACCGTATTTAGAAAATTGTTTTCAGTAATATCTACAACAGAAGGCCAAATAAATAAATATACCAAAAGACCGATACCAAATATTAAGGTCAATAAATTACTAAATTTGAATCCTTCATTTCGAATAATCTTTACGCCATTGGTTAAAAAAGTTCCCACAGTTAAAATGGGCATCGTAAAAATAAAAATAGTAAATAGGGCGGCAATAATAATTAAAGGAATCATAATATCTTGTTGTACGAAAATGACAACAAAAATCATCCCAAAGTTAAATAGAAAACTTAGAAAACTCCCACCTAACCATATTGTTTGCGGTCGTTTAATTCTTAAAAATAAAAAGAGTAGACCGGAAGCTAAAGCAAAGGCACTGAAAAAATAAAGAACATACATGCTGTCCCTCCTAAAATCAAATTGTTTTTGTTCTAAATAATGATTTTTTTAACGAAAACATCACCCAATTCTTTTCTAGAAAAATTGGATGGCTAGTGTTACTGTTCATTGACCATTTCTTCGTTTAATGTAAAGACTTCTCCTTCTTCTAACGTAATATGTGAACCGTTATAAGGTCTTCCATCCACAGTCAATAGAACTTCTTGTGTTCCGTAATACTTGCTAAGTGTATTCACGAATGTATAGATTCCAAAGAGTTCACCCGTAGATCCGGCCATATTTTCTTCAAATGCTGAAGTGACATCGACCTCAACAACATTTTCATCATTTAAAAATAAGTAATTAATCTCTGCACCTTCAGACAAAATATTAATTTCTTTATAGGATTCATTTTGTCCGCTTAATAGTTGGGTAATAGCTACACGAGCTGGATCATTTGTATTAAGAGTTAGTTCAGCTTCAACTTGATCCAAGCCCATTGCTTGCTCATCTGGAATGTATACAAAAAAAGGGAGTACTTCTGGTGTTTCTGTCGTAATTGTTTCTAGATTGGATTCTATCGTCATTCCTTCTGTTTCAGAAACCTCAGAGACTAAACCGACATCTTTTGCATAATATCTTTTTACAACCATGTCATCCATGTTTATTGTGACTTCAATGGTTTGATAAGTACCCGCAGGAACTTCTATTTCATGGTCGATTGCAGTGATCTCATAGTCATTTTCATTACTACTCCAAGAATTCCCAACTTCGATGGGTGCTTTCAGGATGACTTCTTCTTCACGTTGATCAGTAAAATTTCCAATTTCAGAAAAATTATCTCTAAAATAAGTTTCTGGCCTTTGGAAGATCCGTACCACTTCATTTTCTTTATATTCATAAATTTCAGCTGTTTTTGTTCCACCATTATCTGTTACAAATTGGTAATAATTTTCTTGATTAAATTGGGGAGTCCAATCAAAAGTGGCATATTCATTACCAATACCTTCATAAGAATAACGAACATTATCTAATCTAGGTAACCAAACATTTAAGTCTTGCTTATCTATTGTTTCTTTTGGCTCGTTTTCATCTTCGGGTACGACTTCTTCTATCTCTTCAGTAGGTGGTTTAGGATTTGGTTCGGTTGTTTCTTGGTTTGAAAATAGACCACACCCCGCTAATAAAATGGATAATATAGAAAATGATAACCATTTATATTGTTTTTTAATCATATTGTTTACTCCTCGTATAATATATTTATCCTCAGTTCTTTCTTAATTGTTTTGGGGGCTTTCACCCCCATGGGGGTGAAAAATCTTTGCGAATTTTTTTACGCATTTCCCCCATTTTGATAATTTTTGTTTTGGTTTTTGTCTTGTAAAATTTTATTACTTTTTTATTGTTGGTCATTCCGGCCTGCTTCTGTGTAAAATGGAACTATGGAAGAAGGTTCAATATGGGATAAAGCTAACTCTCCTTGTAGCTCGACTACTTTTAAAGCATGCTTCCCGGCTTAGTATTGAGACTATTTACTCATAAGCTGTATGGCATGAATCTGTTATTCAATGGATATAGGACTCTGTTGATTGGTAGCTATAACAGAGGCATGTTAAATACTCATGCGCGAGGTTAAGGCACGTACTAAGTTACAGGGGCAGCCCGGAGTGACCAAGCTTTCCTTCCAAAATCATAATGAAAGGGGGACCCTTCCATGAAATTATTTGTTGGTTTAGACGTGAGTAAAGCACATTTAGATACTTGTTTTTTACTCCGTGAGTATGATTCTGACACAATTCTTTTAGAAAAACGAGTAAAGAATAGCGATGCAGGATCATCAATGATTAAAAAATATATACTTGAATTCCATAAGGAATTCGATTTTGACAAAATTGTCGTAGGAATGGAAGCTACCGGTCAATACAGCTTACATCCTTCACTGTTCTTTTCGAATGATTCTGACTTGATATTGATCAATGTTCAAACCGTTGTCGAGAACCCACGGGTCATTTCTCGTTACTCAAAAGTATTTACTGAAGAGAAAAATGACCGAATTGATGCTCAGTTGATTGCTGAGTTTCTAAGTACTGAAAAATATACAGAAACAACGCTTAGAAGCGAAAAGCATGTGGCTCTTCTTCGCCTTACGCGTACGCGCTATCAGTTGATTCATCAGAAAAACGAAGCGCAACAACATTACCTAGAAACGCTTTACTATAAATGCAATACCTTGACGAGTGATCTGAAAGAAGCAGATATTAGTACATCGGTATTTAGTTCAACAATGGTTGAACTAATGAATGGCGATTTTTCAATGGCACAGCTTCAAGCTATGAAAACAGCTGAGCTCGTTGATTATCTCCAAAAACTTGGCCGTCAGCGTTTTAAAGCACCTGATAAATTGGCAAAAGTTCTTAAAAAGTCCATTCGGGACTCCTATCGCTTAGGAAAAGTAGCCCAAAATAGTATTGACATCAATTTAGGAGTACAAATGCGAGTGATTCGTGCACTTGAAAAAGAGATTAAAGTATTAGACCAAGCAATCAAAGATATTATGGAAACAATGAGCGAGTCTAAAGTTTTACTCAGTATTCCAGGTATTGGTCCAGTATTTGCCGCAGGCATTATGGCTGAAATTGGCTCAATCGATCGTTTTGACCATGAGGCTCAATTGGCTAAATACGCCGGTCTGCATTGGCCTAAACACCAATCAGGAAATCATCAAAGAGAACACACGCCTATGTCTAAATCAGGAAATCGGTATTTACGCTATTACTTAGTTCAAGCTGCCAACTCAGTAAGGCACCATATTCCTGAATACACAGACTATTACAATAAAAAATATAACGAAGTACCTAAAACGCAACACAAGCGAGCCCTCGTCTTAACTGCAAGAAAATTTGTGCGTCTGGTGTTTGCACTCCTAAGTAAACATCAACTCTATATCGCCAGATCGGAGGCGATTGAGTCTTAAGAAAATAGCTTCTTAAGGACGAATAACCGAAGCAAATACCCGAACGTATATTCCCATACGGGCGGGTTAGTTCAGTATTGTCTTTTTTAGATCAATGAACTTAAAATAGTTCAATCATTTCATTGACTTAATACCATAATGCTTTACTCTATATTACTCTCATATGAAAGAGAGAGTGTTTGTTTTATTTCTGCTTGATTCTCTTCATACGTATTATTCGCGAATTTAATTAATACTTCTTTTAATTCTTCGGTTGGTAGTTTTTTTAATGTGTCGGCAAATGCAAATA
>DXAZ01000111.1 GCA_019116785.1 Candidatus Atopostipes pullistercoris | reverse complement strand
GGCTAAGGAAGGGACAGCCGCTCATGAACTGGGGGAACATAAGCTTAGAGAAGCGTTAAAGATTCCAACGAAGAAACCAATATCCATTTATGATTCTGAAGAGGTAGAAAGTATTTAAATCGTTATCCTTTTTCAGGAAAGATTGAATGTGCGGAATGTGGCGATACATTTAAAAGAAGAATTCACACTTCAACCCATAAAAAATATATTGCCTGGTGTTGTTCAACACACATCAAAAACAGAGATGAATGTTCGATGCTTTTCATTAAGGAAGAACGAATTCATCAAGCTTTTATTACGATGATGAACAAATTAAAGTTTGGTTATAGTTATGTATTAATCCCACTATCTAAACAATTAGAAACGTCAAATCAAGATGAAGACTTTCAAATGATTACGGAAATAGAAAAGCAAATCGAAGTTACAAAAGAAGAACTAAATACATTAATTCAATTAATGACAAAAGGGTTTTTAGAACCAGCTATTTTCAATCAACAGAAAATCGAATTGTCTCAAAGACACATGAAATTAAAAGAAGAAAGAGAGCAGTTACTGTATTTAATCAATGATGGTTCAAATCAGCTAAGTGAAGTGAAGCGGATCATTAAATATTTTAAGCAAGTAAATTTCATAGCCGCATTTGATGAAGAAACCTTTCAAGATATTGTAAGAAAGGTAATTGTGTATTCACCTAATGAAATAGGATTTCATTTGAAATGTAGCATTACACTTAAAGAAAGGATTAATCGCTAATGGCACATACACCTTTTGGATATGCAATGGTAAACGGAAAAATTGAAGTTCAAGCCAAAGAAGCTGAGCAATTAAAGCTTTTAATCGCATCATACTTATCGGGCCAATCTTTAGCTAATGCAGCAAGGGAATCTGGTATTAATCGGTCACATGGCGGAATTACTAGAATATTAACAGATGAAAGGTATCTAGGAAATGGATTGTTTCCGAGATTAATTTCAAAAGAACAATTTGAACAATTAAAAAACGAAAGATTTAAACGAGCGAAAAAACTAGGACGATTAAATAGAACGAAAGAGAAAGAGTCATTTACACCATGTTTTGAATTTACGATCGGAGAAGTGGAAGACAAATACGACAATCCAATTAAACAAGCAGAATATGTATACAGCTTAATTAAAGAAGAGGTGACTTAAAATGGCTTTAGCAAGAAGCGTAACAGTTATCCCAGCTAGGAGAAGAACGAGAAATGTTGATGCAGAGAAAAAGGAAAAATTAAAAGTGGCAGCTTATTGTCGTGTATCAACAGATAGCGAAGAACAAGCAACTAGTTATGAAGTTCAAGTGGAACACTACACTACCTATATTCAGAACAATCCTGAATGGGAGTTGGCAGGCATTTATGCGGACGATGGAATATCTGGGACAAATACCAAAAAGCGTGAGCAGTTTAATAAGATGATTGAGGATAGCATGAATGGAAAAATCGACATGATCATCACAAAATCCATCAGTCGATTTGCGAGAAACACGCTGGACTGTTTAAAATACATCAGGCAATTAAAAGATAAAGAAATACCTGTGTTTTTTGAAAAAGAAAACATCAATACAATGGATGCAAAAGGTGAAATTATGCTCACCATCATGGCATCCCTAGCACAACAAGAAAGTCAGTCACTTAGCCAAAACGTAAAACTAGGAATACAATACCGATACCAGCAAGGTGAGGTGCAAGTGAACCATAATCGCTTTCTAGGCTATACCAAAGATGAGAACAACAAACTAGTCATTAACCCAGAACAAGCGAAAATCGTTAAACGGATTTACCGGGAATATTTAGAAGGAGCAAGTTTAGTTCAAATAGCACGTGGACTTGAAGCGGATGAAATACTTACCGCAGCTAAACGGTCTAAGTGGAGACCGGAGTCGATTAAAAAGATACTGCAAAATGAAAAATATATTGGGGACGCATTACTTCAAAAAACATATACCGTAGATTTTTTAACGAAGAAACGAGTTGTCAACAATGGTCACGTTCCACAATACTATGTAGAAAATAATCATGAAGCCATCATTCCAAGGGAAATTTATCTACAAGTTCAAGAAGAAATGATGCGAAGGGCAAACATTCGAAACGGAAAAACTGGAAAGAAAAGAGTGTATAGCAGCAAGTATGCTTTGTCGAGTATTGTTTTTTGTAAAGAATGTGAAGATGTTTTCCGAAGGGTACATTGGAATAACCGCGGATACAGATCTATTGTATGGCGATGTGTTAGTAGACTAGAAGGAAAAACGCATTTTTGCAATGCAGAAACAATCAGAGAAGATGAACTACACCAAGCAATAGTACAAGCTATCAATGAAGTGTTGGGAAACAAGGATAACTATTTGAATATATTAATAGAAAATATTGAAACAGTTTTGAATGAAAATGCGGATAAACCAACAACTGATATTGAGGAAAAGTTAGAAGAACTTCAAATGGAACTGCTGAGGCTCGCAAATTCAAAAGAAGACTACGATGATGTAGCAGAAGAAATATACCGATTGCGGGAATTGAAACAGGAAGTAATGATGAAAAACGCAGCAAGAGAGGGACTTAGACAGCGAATTGAAGAAATGACAAAGTTTTTAAAAGAGCAGCCGTGTTTGCTAAAAGAGTATGATGATTTACTTGTAAGAAGATTGATTGAGAAAATAACGAATCATGAAAGATGTTTAACGATTGAGTTTAAATCAGGCATTGAAGTTAAAAAGGAAATTTAAAAAATTATCGTTTGTTAATCTAAGTAAAGCATAGAAATGTTGACAGAAGCATACAGAATAGTTTATATTGAAATTACATTTAGTGAGAAAGGGTGTTATTTTACCACAATGGACAATTAATCCTATTTATATAAGAAAATCAGCATAAAACAGTGAACCAGTAACTTTAGTTAGTTTATTTGGTGAGTTTTTTGTGTCTAATTTTCAGAATAGGATTAAAATGTGAATGTGTGGTTTACCCTAATATTATAATGCTTTTTTAGGTGTATACTGTCAATTTTACTGACCTCCTATTCTGAATAGAATTAGGGGGATTTTTATATTCCCCCTCAAAAGAAGGAGATGGAAAAATGTTATTATTTGAAGGTACATCATTGAAAAAACACATACAAGACAGATTATTATTTGATATAGATTTAATACAAGTACATGAACATCAGCGAATAGGATTAGTAGGTAGGAATGGAACGGGGAAAACAAGTCTATTAAAAATTATTACAGGTGAAGAACTAGTTGATGGAGGGAATGTTAATCATTTTACCTCTGTAAAATTAGTACCACAATTTAAAGAAACAAGATCGGAGAAAAGTGGTGGAGAAATAACGCAACAATATTTGCAATTAGCATTTAATGAAAAGCCAGGATTATTAATTTTGGATGAACCAACGACTCATTTAGATACACAAAGAATTGATTGGTTAGAAAAGAAATTAGCAAACTATCAAGGAGCATTTGTTGTCGTATCACATGATCGGACATTTCTAAATAATGTGTGTACTGAAATATGGGAAATAGAAGATGGTAGTCTAAACGCGTTTAAAGGGGATTATAATGCTTATGCGGAACAAAAGGAATTAATAAAAACACAGCAGCAGATTGCATTTGAAAAGTACGAACGAGAGAAAAAGCAATTAGAAAAAGCAATACGACAAAAAGAGGAAAGAGCACAGCGAGCAACAAAGAAACCTAAAAATCTGAGTTCTTCAGAGGCAAGAATAACAGGAGCTAAAACCCATTATGCCAATATACAGAAAAAGTTGAGGGGTTCTGCAAAAGCATTAGAAACAAGGTTGGAACAACTGGATAGGATTGACAAGGTGAAAGAACTACCTGAAATTAAGATGGATATATTAAATAAAGAAAGTCTAACAAACCAGTCTGTGTTACGCGCTGAAAACATTAAGGGAGAGGTTGACGGACGTAAGCTTTGGAATCCCTTTAGTTTATATTTATATGGCGGCGATAAAGTTGCTATCATTGGGAAAAATGGCACGGGTAAAACAACCTTACTTAAAAAAATAGTTGAGCGAGATGAAAGAATAGCAATCCCAGAAAAGGTGAGGATAGGTTATTTTTCCCAACACCTCACAATTCTCGATGATGATAAAACAATCATAGAAAATATACAATTGACCTCTAGTCAGGATGAAACATTAATTAGAACAGTTTTAGCAAGAATGCATTTTTGGGATGAAGATGTCTATAAAAAGGTCGGCATATTAAGTGGTGGTGAAAAAGTAAAAGTAGCACTAGCTAAACTATTCTTAAGTGACGTGAATATGCTGGTGTTAGATGAACCTACAAATTTTTTAGATATTGAATCTTTAGAAGCGCTAGAAACATTAATGAAAAGTTATCATGGAACGATTCTATTTGTTACTCACGACCGAACGTTAGTAACAAATATAGCTACAAAAATAATTGATATAAAAGATGGTAAGATAACAGTATTCGATGGATCATACGAAGCATATGAAGAGTGGTTAGAGAATCAAACAAAGTCCAACAATGATGATCAACTTTTACTAATCGAAACTAAAATATCTGACGTTCTGGGTAGGTTGAGTTTGGAGCCTTCACGAGAGTTAGAAGATGAATTTCAAAGATTATTGAAAGAAAAGAAAGAACTGACTAAAAAACTATAAAAACTTCTATTGTCTGTATGAAGCGACACCGTCATAAAAGAAGTAATGCTAAGCACTAAAAAAGGTATGCATATTGAAATGTTAAACATTTAATTGAAAAGATAGTGACTCATAGTAGGGAATTGACTATGAAAATTAAAGTGGAAAATAAAATGGGAATATAACAAGGATTTCTAACAAGCCCGTGTCGGAAAAGGCATGGGCTTTTTTATGTTAAATTGACTGAAAATTTTAATAGTTATAGAATGTAAGTATACGATGAAAGGTGGGGTGATATTGTTGTTATCGATTTCTAGGAAAGAATTATATGATGAAATTTGGTCTGTTGGAATGACAAAGGCAGCTAAGAAACTTGATATACCTATGATAAGTTGAAAAAGGCTTGTGTTGATCATGATATACCAGTACCTACACAGTCCTATTGGGGCAGGCTGTATATGGGAAAAGAAAAACCATCTCAACCTAAATTGCCGAATGCAGAAGATAATGTAGTAATTACAATTAAAAAAGCGAAAAAGCAAGAAGTTAAATTGGCTCCAAAAAAGATTGTTAAACCCACTAATCAAAAAGAAAAACAAGAATCACCACCATTAAAAACAAATCACTACAAATTATCAGAACAAGAAAAAAGTTATTTTTCTTATTTTAAACAAGATGAAGATAGGTTAATAGATATTTATAATAATTTAAAAATAAATAAAAATCTATCCTCAAAACCACATAAGGCGATAGTAGGGTATCGTAAAAAGGCTAAATCCTATCGAGAAGATAAATTGAGAATTAAATCGGCATCTGGAGAAATATTTCCAGAAGTTTTACCGTTTATAGATAGTTTATTTAAATCCCTTGAGAAAGCGGGAGCTAAGATTGTCCCCAAATATGATGAAACAGAAGTTATATTGAAAGATAAATATACTATTACTTTGAACTTTAAATTACCATGTAGAAAAATTAACCTATCACCAGAAGATGAAAGATATTCTACATATCGTACATTTGAATATGAAACTAAAGGAATAATAAATTTAGAAGTTGGTTATAAGTTATATTGGTATAGTTGGGGGAGAAGTGAAAAAAATATTAATCAAACAAAAAGAATGACTAGAGAAGATCTTTTAAGAAAAGTATTTGTATATATATTCTCCTTGCCTAAGATAATAGATGAAGAAGAAAAGGCTTATATAATTAGAGAAAAGCAAAGGCTAAAAGAAGAAGAGGAAAGATTAATCTTACAGGAAAAGCGAGACAATGAATTTGAAAAAACAAAGGAACTAATAAACAATTCCTTGAATTATTTTTATTCTAAATTAGTCCAGGAGTATGTTACTGCTGAAATGAAAGAAGATTCAGAGGAATATAGATGGGCGATGGAAAAGGCCAATTGGATTAGGGATTCAGAAAACCATCCTGATGAGTTGTTAACCGAACACGAAAAAGAAAAATTGTTTAATAAGAAAGCTAACCGAACAAACTTTTGGTGACGAATCTATTTTTAGAGGAGAAAAGAAATGAGTTTATTTAAAAAAATATTCAAGAGCAAGAAAGAAAAACAGAGTAAATCAAATAAAGATTTAATAGGTGGTTTATCGATAAAATTATCAACAGATGAAAATGGAGTTTCAGTAACTTCATCACCGATAGGGACAGTAACAGGAAGCAAACATAGTGATTTCTATGTTTATGAGTGGTTTATAAAAGATACAGGTGAGGTGTTTTATGTTGGAAAAGGTAGAGGTAATCGCTATAAAGAATATCACGCTAGAGCATATATTGCTGAAGAAATAAAAAAGTTATTTGATACCGGGTCAAGGTTTGTTGCAACAGATTTAACAGAAATAGAAGCGATAGAACTCGAAAATGAGACAATGTTACGTATATTAAATGAAACTAATCACAGATTGACTAATAGAATCACCCCTTTGTTAGCAAAGCGAGGAAATGGTTATGATAGAAGCCCTAATACCCCAACTTTTGAATTTGAAAAAGCCCCTGTTTTATACGCTACTGAAATTGATGAACATTATTTCGGGAAATCTTATAGAAAGTTTGATAAGGTAACTAAAGAAAATTTAAAAGCAGTGATGTTTATTGAACGTAGTATTCGTAATGAGATTGAAACTATTTATGGTGGGGAATTGGGAAGATATATTGATGAAACAAAACAATTGTTAAACAAGCTTGGAAGTAGAGTATTGAAAACCCAATTTGCAAAATCGATAACTGCATGGATATATATTGGAGATGATGATGTTAAAAATTATGAAATTGATCAAGGAAAAGCAATAGAAAGATTGGGAAGAGAAGTTCCTACGTTCCATTTGATTGACGTATGGAAATTTTTAAAAGATAGATATGGTGATTTAGAAAATCCTGAAGTAAAAAAAATCGAAATTAATCCCTATCATAATAGAGTCCCAATAAATGAAATAAAAAATTTTGATAACTGGGAAAAAGGTTTTGATGAAGGAATGCCTTATTGGGAAGATGGAGATGCAGAAAGAAAAAAAGGAAATATTGAAAAAGCTATAAGTTTATTTGATAAAGCTAGATATTATGGATATGAAGCGCCTGCATTATATAATTCATATGCAATGGCCTATCGTAAATTAAAAGATTATGATAATGAAATAGCCATCTTAGATGAAGCAATTAAAAGATTTAGTGAAGGTAATAATGAAATAGTAATTCAAAAGTGGAAGGATCGTCGAGATAGAAGTATTGAACTTAAAATAAAAAACAAATTATAACTTCTTTGATATGTTCCCACGAACGTACAATTAAGTCGATATGTTTCCACATACGACCATTTTGCTAAAAATCGCAAATACATCAATTCTATCCACTCACCCCATGTGGAGTTGGTGGCGTTGTTGTCAAGAGTGGAAAAGTAAAAGGAAATAGGATTTACAAAATGGTAGGTGATTTATATGTCAAAAAAATTATATTACCATCCAACAAATGAAAAGAATTATACTGTC
>DXAZ01000110.1 GCA_019116785.1 Candidatus Atopostipes pullistercoris | reverse complement strand
AATACAAAGGTATCTTCTTTCGGTAATTTCCTATAGCTGTATGCAGCAATTATTCGTTCTGACGGTTCAAAAGAAATACTTTGAGACAAATGTTGACCTGAATCTTTCCAACGAATATCAGGTAATTCATGAATTGGTCGATTAATTACTTTTCCTTTGCTTGTAAAAATAACCATTTGATCTAAAGTAGATAATTTTTCAGCAAATAAAATATGGTCTCCATTTCGAATACTAATATCATCCGGTGAGGAAGACTGATAAGAGCGTAAACTTGTACGTTTTAAATATCCTTCTCTCGTTAAAGTTACGATAACTTCTTCTTCAGACACTAAAACTTCTTTTTCCACTTTTAACTCTTCAATTTCATCTTCAATTTGAGTTAAGCGTGGCTTTGCATAATTTTTCTTAATCTCTTTTAGCTCTTTTTTAATGACCTGATTTAGCTTATCCTTGTTTGATAATATTTCATTGTACTCTTTTATACGAGATTCTAAATTTTTTGCTTCTTCTTCCAACTCCGTAATATCAGTATTGGTTAAACGATAAAGTTGGAGATTCACTATAGCCTCAGCTTGTCTTTCACTAAACGAAAAATCATTAATCAAATTAATCTTGGCATGGGATTTATTCTTACTTCCTCGAATCACTGCAATTACTTTATCTAGGATAGAAATAGCTTTGATTAACCCTTTAACAATGTGTTCTCGATCTTTATCTTTTTTAAGAAGAGTTTTTGTACGGCGAGTAACAACCTCTCTCCTAAAATTCAAATAGCTATTTAAAATATCTTTTAATCCTAATTGTTTTGGTTGTTTATCATCAATTGCAATTACATTATAATTATAAGAAATCTGTAAATCCGTATTTTTTAGTAAATAAGTTAAAACGCCCTCTGCATTAACATCTTTTTTCAACTCAACAACGATTCGTAAGCCAGCACGGTCTGTTTCATCCCGAACATCCGCTATTCCATCTATTTTTTTATTAATACGAATATCATGAATTTTACTGACTAAATTACTTTTATTCACATCATAAGGAATTTCAGTAATCACAATTTGTTCGCGACCACCACGTATTTTTTCGATTTCAGTTTTAGAACGAATAATAATACGCCCTTTACCAGTATCAAAGGCCTTTTTTAAACCTTTTGCTCCTTGAACAATTCCACCAGTTGGGAAATCAGGACCTTTGACATATTTCATTAGTGTTTTTAAATGAGCCTCTGGGTAGTCAATTAAATGAACCGTAGCATCTATAATCTCTCCTAAATTATGAGGAGGAATATCCGTTGCATATCCTGCTGAAATTCCTGTAGCACCATTTACGAGTAAATTTGGATATTTAGCAGGTAAAACAGTCGGTTCTTCATCTGTATCATCAAAGTTTAAAATAAAATCAACCGTATCTAAATTGATGTCTTTAACTAATTCACCTGCAATTTTTGATAATCGAGCTTCGGTGTAACGCATGGCAGCGGCTGGATCCCCATCCAGACTTCCGTTATTTCCTTGCATGTCGACTAAAGGTTCAAGCATTTTCCATTCTTGACTTAAACGAACCATTGCATCGTAAACCGAAGTATCTCCATGTGGGTGATAGTTACCAATAACATTCCCGACTGTTTTTGCTGATTTACGATAAGCCTTATCATGTGTATTATTATCTTCTTGCATCGCAAATATAATTCGACGCTGAACAGGCTTTAAACCATCTCGAATATCTGGGATAGCCCGCTCTTGAATAATATATTTTGAATAACGCCCAAAACGGTCACCCATAACATTTTCTAGTGTTATTTTTTGTATTCCTGAACTTTCTGCCATTAAACATCTAACCTTTCTTGCTGAAAGTCTTCTTCGTTCTCTTCAAGCACTTCTTCTGTATCTAGAATGCTACCTTCTTCTTCTAATGTGAATTCTACATGATTTTCAATCCAGTCACGACGCGGAGAAACTTTTGAACCCATTAATACAGAAACACGACGTTCTGCTTGAGCTTCATCATCAATGGTTACCTGAATTAAGGTACGTCTTTTTGGATCCATTGTTGTCTCCCACAATTGATCTGCATTCATTTCCCCTAAACCTTTATATCGTTGTAACGAATACTTTTTAAGATTTTTAGTTATTTGGCTTAGTTCTTCATCCGTCCAAGCATAGGAAGATTTTTGTTTCTTTCCTGAACCTGAAGTGATTTTATATAAAGGAGGTTGCGCCAAATAAACCTTTCCTGCATCAATCAATGGACGCATATAACGATAAAAGAAAGTTAAGAGTAAAGTTTGAATATGTGCCCCATCGGTATCCGCATCTGTCATAATGATTATCTTATCATAGTTACAATCGTTAATATCAAACTCTGGTCCTACACCCGCTCCAATGGTATAGATCATGGTTGCGATTTCTTCGTTTTTGAAGATATCTGTCATTGAAGCTTTCTCGGTATTAATAACCTTTCCTCTTAGTGGAAGAATGGCTTGGAACTTACGATCTCTTCCTTGTTTTGCAGATCCTCCTGCTGAATTCCCTTCGACTAAATAAAGCTCATTTCTTTTCGCGTTTCGACCTTGAGCAGGGGTAAGTTTATCAGAAATTAGAGTATCCCTTTGACGTCTTGATTTACCATCACGGCTTGCATTTTTAGCTTTTCTCGCGGCTTCCCTTGCTTCGCGTGCTTTTAGGGCTTTACGAATAATTTGTTGGGACATTTCGCCATTTTCAGCCAAATAAAAGCCTAGTTGTTCAGATATAACAGATTCAGTGGCTGCCCGAGCAGCGGATGTACCTAATTTATTTTTGGTTTGTCCTTCAAATTGAAGAATATTTTCAGGAATACGGACGGATAAAATAACTGCTATCCCTTCACGAATATCTGACCCTTCCAAGTTTTTTTCTTTTTCTTTTAATAAATTTGCTTGGCGAGCATAATCATTAAAGCTTTTTGTAAGAGCTGTTTTTGCCCCTATTTCATGTGTTCCACCATCACGTGTACGTACATTGTTAACAAAACTCAAAAAGTTTTCGGTGTAACCATCATTATACTGATAAGCAAATTCGACTTCGATTCCATTACTTTTTCCTTCAAAATAACCAATAGGAGTTAGAATATCTTTGTCTTCGTTTAAATATTCTACAAATGATTTAATCCCATCTTCATAATAAAATTCTTCTTTTTCATCTGTGCGTTCATCGGTTAATCGAATCTTTGTCTTTTTTAACAGAAAGGCAGACTCGCGCATTCTTTCTGTTATCGTATCATAAGAGATTTCTACGGATTTAAATATTTCTGGATCTGGTTTAAAGTGGATAGTTGTACCGGTTGCTTTTCCTTTGATCTTTTTACGTTTAACCTTTCCGTCCGGTTTTCCTCCGTTTTTAAACTTTTGGGTATATTCATAACCATCTCTTTGGACGGTGACTATAAGCCATTCAGATAAAGCATTAACTACCGCAGCGCCTACTCCATGAAGACCACCGGAAGTTTTATAGCCCCCTTCTTCGCTGAATTTTCCTCCTGCATGTAGTATAGTAAAGATAACTTGTAAAGTAGGAATTCCAGACTGATGTATTCCTGTAGGCATTCCTCTCCCATTATCTTTTACACAAATGCTATTGTCTTTAAAAATTGTAATCTCTATTGTATCGCCGTATCCTGCAAGAATTTCATCCACGGAGTTGTCTACTATTTCATATACTAGATGATGAAGACCTCGTGAATCAGTCGATCCTATATACATACCAGGACGTTTTCTTACGGCGTCTAAACCTTCTAAAATTTGAATAGAAGAATCGGTATATTCTTGTTGTGCCATTTGTCAATGCACCCCTTCTACAAATTTATCTATCTTATTCATACGAATTGAAACGTTTGTTCTCATTCAACAAGCATACTCTACAATTATACCATAAAATTGTCAAATTTCATTCTAACAACTGGATCAATAAGGCTTCACGCCCATTCTTTGAAAATAATTGTTAAAGTAAAGTTTAAATCATGGTAGACTATATATATATTGCTTTAAGGAATTTTTACTGAAAAATACATATCAGTACGAAAATTCTTATTTTGAGGAGAGATTAATTTGAATATTCTTTTTCTAATGATCATCGCCTATTTGTTAGGCTCCATTCCATCAGGTGTTTGGATTGGAAAGTTATTATATCATAAAGATATCCGTGAATATGGAAGTGGAAACACAGGAGCAACGAATACTTTTCGTATTTTAGGCGTAAAAGCCGGGACCATTGCTTTAATCATCGATGTAATGAAAGGAGTAGTTGCTACTTATTTGCCTATTTGGTTAGGTAGTGATATTCACCCTATATTCATTGGAGTTTTCGCAATTCTTGGTCATGTCTTTCCCCTGTATATTAAATTTAAAGGCGGGAAAGCAGTGGCTACTTCTGCTGGAGTTGCTCTAGCTTTACATCCAATCTTTTTATTGATTTTCGTAGGGGTATTTTTAATTATACTGTTTACTACAAGTATCGTGAGTATTTCAAGTATACTTGCCGTACTCTTTGCAGCCATCGGTTCTTTTTTCTTAAATGACCCAATTTTTACTATTGTGATTTGGTTTGTTGCTTTTTTAATAGTTTACCTTCATAGAGAAAATATTAAACGACTCAAAAATGGAACAGAAAGTAGAGTCCCTTTTGGTTTAAGAAGTTCAAAAAAAGACAATTAATATTATTATGCTAAGGAATTCACTGAATTTCTTAGCTTTTTTAATAAACCAATAAAAAAATCGCTAGTTCATCCAGTTTTTGAATAAACTAGCGATTCTCTTAACCATAAATTATTATAGAATATACTGAGACAAGTCTTGATCTTCGGCGATATGACCGATTTTATCTTGTACATATTTTTTCGTAATATTTACTTCTCCCATTTGCATATCACTGGCTTCAAATAATAATTCTTCTAATAGCTTTTCTAAAATGGTATGCAAACGACGAGCTCCGATATTGTCTGTTTCTTCATTCACTTTTTGGGCGATATTAGCTAACTCCTCTACCGCATCCATTGTGAATTTCACATCTACATTTTCAGTACTTAATAACGCTTGATATTGTTTAATTAATGAATTTTTAGGCTCTGTTAAGATTTTGACAAAATCATCAGCAGTTAAATCATCCAATTCTACACGAATGGGGAAACGACCTTGCAATTCTGGAATTAAATCACTTGGTGTAGAAGTATGGAAAGCACCAGACCCAATAAATAGTATATAATCTGTTTTAACATTCCCGTGTTTGGTACGAACAACCGATCCTTCAACAATAGGTAGGATATCTCTTTGAACCCCTTCTCGAGAAATTTGGGCTTGTCCTCCTTCATCTTTTGAAGCAATTTTATCGATTTCATCTAAGAAAATAATTCCGTTATTTTCTGCTAGTTTAATTGCCTCAGACTCAATATCTGCATTTTCAATTAACTTATCTGCTTCCTCTTCTGTTAAAACCTCGACAGCTTCTTTAACAGTCATTGTTCGTTTTATTTTACGAGGTGTCTTAAAAGCTCCTAGTGTTTCGGACAAGTCTATCCCCATTTGTTCAAACTGATCATTCATTGGACCAGTAGCTTTTTGTTGTTTTTCTTCGACCTGGATCTCTACTTCACGACTGTCTAATAACCCACGTTTAATTTGATCGGCTAATTCATTTCTTTTTGAAGAAATTTCTTCTGTAACTTCTTCTTCAGGTTCTTCTTCTCCTAAGTTTAATTGATTGGGATCTAGACCCATGCTTTGATAAAATTGGGCGAAAGGATTTCCACTTTGTTGCTTTTTTTCTTTACGGATTCCAGGAGCAAGAGCTTTAGTGATACGTTTAATAGCTTCGTTTTCTGCACGTGTATGCACTTCACTACGTTTTTCGCGACGGACTAGTTGAATGGAAGCTTCTACTAAATCTCGGACCATAGACTCTACATCACGACCGACATATCCTACTTCTGTAAATTTAGTAGCTTCAACTTTAATGAATGGAGCATATAAAATATCTGCTAAGCGTCTAGCAATTTCTGTTTTACCAACTCCAGTAGGACCAATCATTAAAATATTTTTTGGGGTAATCTCTTTTTGCATTTCCGGTTCAATTAATTGACGACGGAATCGATTTCTTAATGCGATGGATACCGATTTTTTTGCTTCCTCCTGTCCAATAATATATTGGTCAAGACGATTTACGATTTCTTTTGGTGTTAGTTCTTTTGTATTTTGCAAAATGTAAACACTCCAATTCTTATAATTTTTCAGTGATGATATTTTCATTTGTGAAAATATCAATCTCAGAAGCGATTTGTAACCCTTCACGGGCAATTTCTTCAGCGGTTAATTCTTTGTTGTGTCGTTTTAAGGCTCGTGCCCCAGCTAAAGCATAATTACCACCTGAACCGATACTTAAAATATCATCATCGGGTTGAATCACTTCACCTGTACCAGAAATTAAAAGCATTTTATCTTTGTTCATGGCGATAAGCAAAGCTTCAAGTTGACGCATTGCCTTGTCTGAACGCCATTCCTGAGCCAACTCGACGGCTGCTCGTTCTAGATTACCGCTATATTTATTTAAATTTCCTTCAAATTTATCTTCAAGAGTAAAAGCATCCGCTACACTTCCTGCAAAACCTACGATGACTTGATCATCATAAATTTTTCTGATTTTACGGGCTGTTCCTTTCATAATCACGGATTCTCCCATCGTGACTTGTCCGTCACCTGCCATTGCAGACTCTCCATTATGCTGAACGGCTAGTATTGTTGTTGCATGAAATTTAACCATTTGTTCTCCTCCAATTAATAAATTTCTTCTCTTAATATAAATCTTAACTCTCTTTACGCTCTAGGATGAAACTGCTTATAGTCTTTTAATAAATGATCCTTTGTTACATGGGTATAAATTTGAGTAGAAGATAAACTTTTATGTCCTAATAATTCTTGAACAGTACGCATATCTGCTCCATTATCTAGTAAATGAGTCGCAAATGAGTGCCTCAATTTATGAGGATGAATAGAAGAAGTCAGACTCGTTTTTTTAATTAATTGATTCAATGCATATTGGATACCTGAAACAGATATATGTTCGCCATATTGACTAATAAATAAATAATCGTGTTCTTTATGATATTTTTTCATCAATGGAGAACGGCAATTTGTAATATATTCTTCAATGGCTATTTTCGCATATTCTCCAAAAGGAACATAGCGTTCACGATTGCCTTTTCCTAAAACAAGCATAACCCCTACATTTAAATCAATATCTTCTAATTTTAAATTCTGACATTCACTGACACGAATACCTGTCCCATATAAAACTTCTAATAGAGCTTTATTTCGATAATCTAGAGGTTCTGTTCCGGAGGCTGCTTCAAATAACCGTTCGATTTCTTCGTCATAAAAAAAGTTTGGCAATCGTAAGCCAGTCTTTTTTAGATATAAATAGGAAAAAGGATTCTCATGAATAAAATCATGGTTCAATAAGTATTGATAAAAAGCACGTAAACTTGAAATTTTCCTAGAAATTGAAGAGCGACTATATTTTTCGTCCGTCAATGCGCTTAAATAAATTCTTGTATCTGTAAGGTTAACTTCTAATAGATTAGATTCACCTGTTTCTTCTAAGAAATCTACAAAATCTTTAATATCTTCTAAATAGGCTTCATTCGTTAAATTTGAATAATTTCTTTCATATTTTAGATAATCACTAAATTCTTGAATAAATTCTTCATTTGAAAGCATCCCAACACCTCCTAATTTAATTCTTTAAAAAAACGCCTCTATTCATTATTTTATTATACATTGTTTAAAAGAGAGATAAAACCATTTGAAATTTTTATGAAAAATTCTAGAGATATCTTTTTTAACCGAAATAAAAAGGTTGAATAAAGCATTCAATTATTTGTTTTTAAATAACGAATTTTTATTCAACCATTTTTATTATTTTTGTGGTTCTTCTTCATAATCACAATTTGAGCAGACCACTTGAACTTGTTTACGTGTACGTTTTTCTACTAAATATTCATCACATTTTGGACAATTTCTTCCCACGGGCTTATCCCAAGAAGAAAAATCACAATCTGGATATCGTTCACAACCATAAAAAATTCGATTGCGTTTGGTTTTACGTTCAACAATTTCACCTTTTTTACAAGTGGGACAAGTCACACCAATTTTTTTCAATATCGGTTTTGTATTTCTACATTCAGGAAAATTAGAACAGGCATAAAACTTCCCATAACGTCCCATCTTAATAACCATGGGATGACCACATAAATCACAATCAAAGCCAGCAGGTTCATCTTTGATCTCTATTTCTTCCATTTCTTCTTCTGCTTTTTCAATTTCTTTATGGAAAGGTTTATAGAAATTATCGATCAATTCAACCCAATCTTGCTTCCCATCTTCTATTTCATCTAATCGTTCTTCCATATCTGCTGTAAATGAAATATCAACAATTTGTGGGAAATATTCAACGATTAAATCATTAACAATCTCACCCAATTCTGTGGGTTCAAACCTCTTATTCTTCATTGTTACATAGTAACGTCGTCGCAGAGTATTTAGAGTTGGTGCATAAGTTGATGGACGTCCTACACCTATTTCTTCCAATGTTTTAACCAAAGTAGCCTCAGAGTAACGAGCAGGCGGTTGAGTGAAATGTTGTTTAGGATCAATCTTAACCAGATCAACATTTTCCCCCTCATTTAAATCGGGTAAAATATTATCTTTTTCAGCAGCACGATCTTTATAAACTTTTGTAAATCCAGCAAAGGCTAATTGAGAACCATTTGCACGGAAGATTACCCCATTTTGTATTAAATCAACGCGCATCGTATTGTATACAGCCGGTTTCATTTGACTCGCGATAAATCGATTCCAGATTAACTGATATAAACGATACTGATCTTTTGACAGGTATTTCTTAATAGATTCTGGTGTACGACTAGCACTAGTCGGACGAATCGCTTCGTGTGCATCTTGAGCATTATTGTTGTTTGATGCGATTCTTTTTGTACCTACATAGTCTTTTCCATATTTCTCTTCAATAAAACTTACTGCTTCATTACGAGCTGTGTTTGAAATACGAGTTGAATCTGTTCGCATATAGGTAATCAAACCAACTGTTTGATTTCTTTGAATCGAAACACCTTCATATAACTGTTGGGCAATTTGCATAGTTTTATTGGTTCGAAAATTCAAACGATTAGCTGCATCTTGTTGAAGTGTACTTGTTGTAAAAGGTTTTTGGGGATTACGATTTCTTTTACTTCTTTTAATTTTCGAAACTGACCAAGAATCTTCCTTATTAATTTTACTCATCACTTCGGTTACTTTTTCTTGATTGGGTAAATCTTTTTTCTTAGAATCTATGCCATAAAAAGAAGCTTCAAATGATTCTTTCCCTTTTTTAAATTTTCCATCTATTGACCAATACTCTTCTGGTTTAAAACTTCGTATTTCTTTTTCACGATCAATAATCATTTTTAATGCTACAGATTGTACGCGACCTGCACTTAATCCACTTTTTACTTTTTTCCAAAGAATTGGACTGATTTCATAGCCAACTACTCGATCAAGCACACGACGAGCTTGCTGAGCATCCACTAAATTCTGATCAATAGAACGTGGGCTTTTAAAGGCATCTTTAACTGCATCTTTAGTGATTTCATTAAAGACGACTCGATTTTTACTCTCATTGTCCAATTTTAATGCATGACTAATATGCCATGCAATAGCTTCACCTTCACGATCCGGGTCAGCCGCTAAATAAACTTTATCAGCTTTTTTGGCATATTTTTTTAAATCCTTAATAACAGGACCTTTCCCTCGAATCGTAATATAATCTGGCTCGTAGTTATTTTCGAAATCGATTCCCATACGGCTCTTAGGCAGATCACGAACATGGCCTTTACTAGCAATAACTTTATAATTTTTTCCTAAATAACGTTCAATGGTCTTTCCTTTAGCTGGTGATTCCACAATGACTAGATACTTATAAGCCAAACAAAAACTCCTTTCTACATAAATCTTTTTATTCGTTTTATTCATTTATAAAAGACAATTAAATTTTCTCTACATCTATCGGTAACATCGACTAAGTCTTAAAATTCCTTTACTTCTCAAGTTTTCAGCAAGGTTTGATTCTTAAATTTTTAAAATCGTTATATATCATAGGACATATGAATCAGATTTGTCAACTGCTTTATTTTTATTTTGAAAAAGTTTCTACTATATATACATCCATTCTTTCAAAATATCTTCACTTTCTTTGGTTAAGATACCGCCCAGTTGTATGAGTCGATGACACCCATCTGTCGTTTGTTCAAAAATAGATCCTGGAACAGCAAAAACATCCCGACCTTCATCTAAAGCATTATAAGCAGTAATTAAACTTCCACTTCTTTTCTTGGCTTCAACGACTAATATTCCACGACTCAGTCCGGCTATTATACGATTTCTCTCGGGAAAATGAAACTTTAAGGGCTTAGCACCAATTGGATATTCACTCACTACAAGTTGTTTTTCTATCATTTTTCTTTGAAGTGTACGATTTTCAAAGGGATAGTATCGATCTAATCCTGTTCCAATTACACCAATTGTGCTTCCAGATGCGTCTAAAGTCACTTGGTGAGCTTTAGTATCTATTCCTTTAGCAAGCCCGCTTACAACCCCAATTTCTTTCTCCGATTTTTTAATAAGAGGTTGTAAAATATGTTCAGTGGCTTCTAAACCATATTCGGTACAAGCACGTGCACCAACAACCCCTAACCAAGTATGTTTTTTTATTAACTCAAAGTTTCCTTTATAAAATAAGACAATGGGCGGAGAGAAGATTTGTTTTAATGTAAAGGGATAATCCTCTGATAAAATTGTAACCCACTTAATCCCTTGTTTTTCATATTTTGCCATTTCTTTAGCGACATCCAATTTTTCTAAAAAAGATGTAAAAGAAGCCTTCTTTTTTTGAGAAAGCTTCTTTATTTTTCCAGATTTAAACAATGAAGGTGGCAAATCTTCTTTAGGATATTTTACTCTCGCTGAAGACTCTATCATCTCAAAAAATAAACTAAACTTCTCAATAGCTTCTAAAGATGGATAAATACCTAAAGCAAATAGCCATTCTTTTACTGTCATAATTTTTTGCATAAAAATCACTCTTTCTTTGAAATTATCTACTATATATATAATTTGCAAAAAAAGTCGATTTTCTTTTTTAAAACTCAAATTTTCTAAATATATTTTTTAACTGGTGAAAAAGATCGACGATGAATTGGAGTAATTCCTAGATGTTTCAGCGCTTCTAAATGTTCTTTTGTCCCGTATCCAGCATTATTTGCGAAACCATATCCTGGATATTTTTTATTGTATTCAACCATCATTTCGTCACGAGTGACTTTTGCGATAATACTGGCTGCAGCTATACTATTACTTTTTAAATCGCCTTTAACAATCGTTTGTTGCGGGATGGACGACTGAAGTTGAACCGCATCTACTAATAAAAGTTCAGGTTGTTGACTTAATTTAGAAACTGCTTTATTCATCGCTATTTTTGTGGCTTCTAAAATATTATACTGATCAATTTCTTCTGCCGATACCACTCCGATTCCTATAGCGATCGCTTGTTCATTTATCTTTTTAAAAAGTTCCATGCGTTTAGTAATAGATAGTTTTTTTGAATCGTTTAACCCTAAAATTTGCTTGTTTTGATCTAAAATAACCGCAGCTGCAACGACAGGTCCTGCAAGAGGTCCTCGTCCGACTTCATCAATCCCAGCAATAGATGAATAATCTGTTGCATAGTGTTCTTCTATTTGATTCATCCTCTGGTAACGATCATAAAGTTTTTGTTTCGCTTCCTGTTGCCTGTTCCATTGTTTGACAGCCAGTTGTACCCCTTTGCGTTCATCTGACTGGCAAGCTAACAAAAATTCATCCTCTGAATCAGTAATCCATTTTAATTTTTCTTTTATTTCATTAATTGTCATTTTCATTTGTGTTCAAATCCTCTAACGTTTCAAATGAGAGTCGGCCTAATTTTCCTTCACGAAGTTCATTTAACATCATTTCCGCTCCTCGATCATAATCGTCAAAATAACCTCGTTTTTCTGTGATTAAGAGTAGAAGATCTGGAGCGGATAACTCTTTTTCAAATTTAGAATCAAAGCTATATCTTTTAGCTAAGGATCCAGGGTAATTATTTGTTAAATAATTAATACCTAAAAGTGCAATATCATCCTTGTAATAAAGAGTTTCTTTAATAGCTCCTGTTAAAGCTAATTTTTGACCAATTAAAGGATCTTCAAATTTTGGCCATAAAATTCCAGGTATATCTAAAAGTTCAAGCTGGTTTTTATATTTAATCCATTGTTGAGCTTTCGTTACTCCTGGGCGGTTCCCAGTGGTTGTTATATTTTTTCCTGCAAATCGATTAATTAATGTTGATTTTCCTACATTTGGAATACCAACGGTCACTGCGCGGATGGCACGTTTTTTTAAGCCTTTTTCTTCTCTCTTTAATGTATGTTCTTCTAATACACTATGTGCAGCTTCAATAATTTTATCAATGCCTTGATTTGATTTACCATTAAATGGAACAGCCGTTATCTTCTTCTGTTCATAATAATTTAACCATTGTTGAGTTACTTTAGGATCTGCTAAATCTGATTTCATTAAAATAAGAACTTGAGGCTTATTTTGAATTAATTGAACCATATCTGGATTTCTTGAAGCAACTGGAATTCGAGCATCAACTAATTCAAAAACTACATCAACAAGCGGAAGTTTCTCTGTTAATTCTCTTTTTGCTTTTGCCATATGCCCAGGGTACCATTGTATATTTTTCATTTTTACCACCTTCTTAATCAAAAAATTACCGTGTCAGCCACAACATGCCAACACGGTTTTAAATTTTAAAACTATTAATTATTCAACAAAACCTATATCCTCAAAAGGCCAATACCTAAGTGAAACTTTGCCAAGAATTACTTCTTCATCGACTAAACCAAAACTTCGACTATCTCTAGAATTTAAGCGATTATCACCTAAAACAAAATATTTTCCTTCAGGAACTTCTTCAATACCTAATAAAGATTGTAATGAAAAATTTCCAGATGAGTAATAATCTTTGTCTTCAACCGAATAATCCAAAAAGTTTTCTTCTACTTCTTCACCATTAATATAAAGAATATCGTTGTGGTATTCTATCGTATCCCCTGGAACACCAATGACTCGTTTAATATAACGTGTGTCTTCATCTTCTTCATCAGGTGGTGGAAAAACAACAATATCAAAATTATCTATATCTGAATAAACATTCAAGAATAAATAGTCTCCGTCATGTAACGTCGGTTCCATAGAATCTCCATCTACAAGCACAGGAGTGTAAAAATAACGATTGATTACAAAGAATATACCGAATAAAAAAGCAATATATAATAACGTTGAAACAATATCTTTTAATAATGAATTATTTTGTTGACTATTCTTTTTCGCCCCATGCTTCTCACTACGTGGAGGTAAATTTGAATGTTGACTTCCCATTACATCCGCTCCCATACCTGTGGAATAAAGTATAAATAATCATTTCTACATTTACTATAGTAACACATTTTTTTGAAAATTACATTCATAAAATCTTTCTTCCTTTTAACAAAAAGATGAATGCTATAAAAAAACTAGCAAAACATCATTAAAGACATTAAGCTAGTTTTTAGAATTCTATTTAATCGCTTTGACGGCTTCTTGATATTGTGTATCATTTTCATCAATCTTTGTTCTGAGTGCATCTGTTAAAGCTCTAGCTGTATCATTTGTGATTGTTCCATCTACATTTAAATCATGATCTTCTTGGAAGGAACGAATCGCTTCTTGTGTCGAATCGTCAAAGACGTTTGAATCTGAAACATTATATCCTAATGCTTGAAGCACACTTTTTAAATTTGAAACTTCTGAAGATGCTTGGCCTGTCTTAAATGTATCACTAGGACTTACGACAAATAATTGTGCATATTCAGGACGTTCTACAACTACATCTGGTTCTATTCCTTTTTCATTAATCCAATCACCTTCTGCAGTTAACCATTTACCGCTTGTAAATTTCAACTCATCTAGGTCACCTAAATCTACGACGCTTTGAACGGTTCCTTTTCCAAAAGTCGTTGTTCCATAAATAGGAATACCAACTGATCTCATCGCTCCAGCAAGAATCTCTGAAGCACTGGCGCTTCCCTCATCAACAAGTAGAATAGCTTCCCCTTCGTATTTATAATCTCCATATTCTTCAGAAGCTTCTAAAACAACAGGTTCATCGTCTTCTCTACTTTGTGTCATCGTTATTGGTTCACCATTCGGAACAAAAATATTAGAGATTTCAATAGCGGTAGTAAGTAAGCCACCAGGGTTTCCTCGGACATCAAAAATGATTTTTGACACGCCTTGTTCTTCTAAATCTTGAATGGCTTCTAAAGTTTCTTCATAGGTTGGCATATTAAAGTTCACAATATTTACATAGCCAACTGTAGGATTCTCTTCATCTATTTCATGGAAGACAGTTTCTACAGGTATTGTTGCACGAGTAACTGACAGTGTAAATTGATTGTCTCCTCTTTGAATAAGTAATTCAACGTCAGAGCCTTCTGGTCCTCTGATTAATTCAACAGCTTCATTAATTGTGAGGTCAGCTACTGATTCACCATCTACTTCAACAATGAAATCATTAGGTTGTAATCCAGCCTCCTCAGCAGGAGAATTAGTAATCGGTGAAATAATACGAACGTATTCTCCATCTTTCATTACTTCAGCACCAATTCCTTGAAATGACCCCGAAACATCTTCTTCAAAACTAGTGGTCTCTTGTTCATTTAAATACTCGGTATATGGGTCACCCGTTGCTTTGGCCATTCCTTCCAAAGCTCCTTCGATGAGGACTTCTGAATCTAATTCTTCGTAATAACTTGACTGTAAAATAGCTAGCATTTTATTGACGGATGACAATTCATCAGAATCATCTAAAAGATACTGAGCGTACTCATCAGATTCAGAATCTAACTCATTTAGTGTTTCATCCGATTCATTTGCAGGATTAGAGAAATAATTTCCTCCAATATATGCACCTGTTGCACCAATAAGTAGTGCAAATATTAGCGTAAGAATATAAGTCGTTTTGCTTATATTAAACCCTTTATTATTCTTGCTTTGATTGCTCATCTCAATATCTTCCTCACTATATTGTATTCAATGGATTAATTGTGTTCTACTGCTGTTTCTAAAGCAACAACCATCATGTCATCAAATGTTCTTTCGCGTTCTTTGGCAGTTGTTTCTTCACCTGTTAAAATGTGATCACTAATTGTTAAAATCGCTAAGGCTTTTCTTTTATGCTTAGCGGCAATAGTATATAATGCTGCAGCTTCCATTTCAACCGCTAGAACACCATAATCCGCAAGTTTTTTCTTATCTAATTCATCATTATAAAAACGATCCGATGTTAATACATTACCAACTTTTACTTCGTATTCTTTATCTAGTGCTTTTTCGTGAGCGGTTTTAAGCAAGCTAAAATCAGCAATCGGTGCAAAATCAACCTGTTGATTAAAAGTTTGACGATTGATTCCTGAATCCGTAGTCGCCCCTTGTCCTAAAACTAAATCACGAACATGAACGTCTTCTTGGATAGCCCCTGCTGATCCCACTCGAATTAAGATTTCACAATCAAAATCTCTAATTAATTCTTCAACATAAATACTAATTGATGGAACGCCCATCCCTGTCCCTTGCACTGAGATTGGAACTCCTTTATATGTACCTGTATATCCTAAAGCGTTCCGTACAGTATTATATTGTTTAACATCTTTTAAAAACGTTTCTGCGATGTATTTTGCACGTAATGGATCCCCTGGCAATAAAACAATTTTTGCGATATCTCCTTTTTTTGCTCCAATATGCGTACTCATTTTATGCATTCTCCTTTTATTTTATTTTTAATTTCTATGATAATAAATGTTTAAAATATATCCCATTTAAGCATTATTTTTCCTGATAACGTGCCTGATAAATTTCCCAAGCTTCATCAAAGATAGTTAAAGAAGGTAAATAATCCGTATTCATTTCTAAATGGCGACTAACTTCATCATAATCTTCTGATTGTTTTGGGAATGTGCGATCATTAAAAGCTTCATTTGCGAATAAAGTAATGTTATCTTTTTTATAAGGATCTCTTTCGGTCATTAAATATTGATAAAAACTAATTTCCAATCTTTTCTCACCTGCACCTTTTCTATTAACGATTAAATATTGTTTATCCAAGAGATACGTTCTTCATGTTCTTTTTGGTAACGTTCTGGATTTTTCTTATAAAAATCTTGATGTTCCGTCTCTGCTTTATAAAATGTTGGTGCCTTCTTTATAGGGACTACAATAGGTTTTTTGTATTTTCCGCTTTTTCCAAGTTCTTTTTTTGACCGTTCAGCTGTTTCTTTTTGCTGACTCGAATAATAATAAATTACCGGCCGATAACTATCTCCACGGTCCATGTATTGGCCCATGGCATCTGTTGGGTCCGTTACTTGCCAATAAATTTCTACTAATTCTTTAAAACTAATAATCGTTGGATCAAAAGTAATTTGAACAACTTCGGTATGCCCAGATTTTTGACTTTTAACTTGCTCGTAGGTAGGATTTTTAATATGACCTCCAGCATAACCGGATACAACCGACTGAATCCCCGGTAGAGTATCGAAAGGTTGTACCATACACCAAAAACAACCTCCCGCAAATAATGCTTTTTCCATTTACAGTATCCTTTCTTTTTTATTAAAAAATGTTTAATTTTTTTCTTGAGAGGGATCAAGCTTTATATCCTTAAAATTATCGATAATCTCATCTTCATGAATGTATAAATTCATTTGTATTTCATCCTCTGGCAAATCAATACGTACCATTTCGACACTTATATTTTGTTCCGTATTAAATTCGTTTAAATTTATTACAATCATTTCTTCTTCACTATCTATTGCGATAAAATCAGGAACATAAAATTGATCTGCAACCAAACTCATTGTTGCTCCAACTGGCAAAGAAAAACTACCAAGTTCTACAGCACTCGCGCGCAATTGAACATTGCCATTTTCAAGGATATATGGATCAAAAGATATTGTAAAAGGGACATTTAGTTGAAAGACTTCTAATTGGCCATGGACGAGTAATTGATCTTTTAATTCGACAGAAAGATTATTTTCTTCTTCATCTAAAACTGTAGAAAGAAATGTATTAATAAATTGTTCAGTATCTTCACGATTTGCTGTAGCGGTAAAGACCATTTCTTGATCCGTATGTGTCACTTCATTATTGTTAGGTTCATTTATAGAGACAGATTGAATAGAACCCATTAATTGAACAACAAATAAAATCAGCACCAGAACCAATCCCAAAAAAGCCCATTTCCACCAATTTACGGAAGATTTTTTCTCTCTATTTTTAGCTCTTCTTTGCTCGTCCATAAAATCATCTCCAATTTTTTTAATTGAATATACTCACTAATTTTTTCCGTTCATAGATGAAAAAGCGATGCGAATAAATATTTTTTTCATCTACTACTCCTTCCGTAACATCAATGACTCGAAAGTACTTATAATTAATCTCTGGCATATAAGTATCTCCTTTAAATGTCTCATCAATAATCGTCCGATAGAGAATATTCACTTCCTCTTTAAATAAGTTAAATACGGAGACTCCTCCAATGACGTGGATGGGTTTTTGCAACTGCTTTTCTTGAATATAATTTAACACATCTTCTTTACTATGGCATACAATAGCACCATCTGCTTTATAATCTAATTGTTTGGTTAAAACAATATTGATTCGATTTTTCAATGGACGTTTTGGAATACTTTCGTAAGTTTTTCTTCCCATAACAACAACATCATTCATTGTGGTTTCTTTAAAGAATTTCATATCTGCCGGTAAATTCCAAGGCAGATTCCCTGCTTTCCCTATTAGGCCATTCTTATCCTCGGCCCATATAAATGTTATATAGGGGGTTTTCAGATTTTGGCAACATCGAACTTCTATCTTATCACCCATTTATATCTAAACTCCTCGTATAATAAGATTAGTCTTAAATGGCTAATCTTTTTTTACTATATTTGTCATTTAAGGCTGACTTAAACCTGTAACTCTTATGAGTTATAATTGTTTCGTATAGATAGAGGTCGTAGTTAA
>DXAZ01000017.1 GCA_019116785.1 Candidatus Atopostipes pullistercoris | reverse complement strand
CAGGTTGCTGATTCACATCGTTGTACCATTGAATTTGAAAACTACGATGCAGCTGCACCATTAATTAATGATAAAGAACCTGCCAAACGAGCAGCTGAATTAGCGGCAGAAATGGTGGGAGAAGAAAATGTAATTACAGATTTGCCAAAAAGCATGGGAGCAGATGATTTTGCAGACTTCTTAGCAGCAGCTCCTGGTGTATATGCTCGTGTGGGGACACGTAATCCTGAAAACAAAGACACTTGGTATGGGCATCATCACGAGAAATTTGATATTGATGAACGAGGATTAGCCTATGCTACAGAAATCCACGTGCGTTATGCCTTAGATTTCTTGAGTTAAAAACTAAAAAGCACGCAGCTTTCTATGAAAATAGAACAGCTGCGTTTTTTAAGTTTTCACCTTTAAATCATATCAATTTTGTCAAAAAGAATGAATGATCCACTCTAAGTTTTCTAAGAGAGAATTTCTTGAAGGGTTTGCGCGACACGACTTTCATAAATTCCACCAAATTTTAATAAATGAACCATAAAAACATACAATCGATAAAAACTTAACCGTTTTTCATAACCCGCAGCCATCGGCAAAAATTCCTGATAAGCTTCATAAAATTCCTTAGGATAACCACCAAAACTCGTTGTAACCCCAAGATCAAATTCACGATCCCCATAAAAAGGTGCCGGATCAAACAACGCCGGCTCTCCATCTTCTAAAAACATATGATTTCCACCCCATAAATCCCCATGCAAAAGGGCAGGTTTGCTCGAATGTTTCTCTAAATCTTCGACAATGACTTTGCGAGCTTGTTCATAGGTCTCTACTTGGTTTTGACCCCATTTATTGTTCTCAACCAGAGCCATCTGCAATTTATCTAGACGTCTTTTTACAAAAAGTTCAATCCAAGAATCGGTCCAATCATTGTCAAAAGTAATATCTGAACCTTGATGCGGATATCCATAGCCAAAAAGTCCATTGTCACTAGTAGCTTTGTGCATTTTCGCAATCATTTTTGCAAGGTCTCGATAATTTCCTCTAGCCCCTTCTGTTAAAAAACTAATTAAAAGGTAAGCATCCCCATTGATTTCACCTAGGTTATAAACTTCAGGCACTGTGATTCCTGCGTTTTTTAAATCTTCAAGCCCGGCTGCTTCAGTAATAAAGAATTCTTTAGAAGTGTTTGGCTGCACGAGGAGGAAATATTTCTGATCCGGTGTTTCAATTTGATAGGCCTCATTTACATCCCCACCACCCACTGCTTTCACTTGTTGGATAGAAGAAAGAGGTAACTGATTGATCCATTGTTTATTCATTTAAAAACTTCCTTTCTAAATCATTTTATAAAGATGATTAAAGTTTTGTGTTTTATCTTATAACCGCTGGAGATGATTGTCTTTGAAATGGGTAGGGTATTTCAAACCATATCCAACCAAACGATCCATTCCAATGTGAGCCGTCCAAATAATTCCTATAGCCAAAAAGGTTGCATTCGAAAGAAACATACCTAAAAAAATAACCGCTAAAGAAACCATATAGGTATGAAAAAGATTATATAGTCTTGCGCCAAATTCGTTATTAAATACGTACCCAACCATGGATAAGTCAGGGGTTAAGAGTAAAAGAAAAAAGAGAAGCCAAGACAAGTCATTTAACCAATAAAAATATAGACAAAAAACAAAAACAGCTAAACCTTCTAAATGCAAAATTCTTTTAGCCATAGGTTATCCCTCCATGATAGAAATGAATCCAGTATCGAAGCAAAACTACCATAAAAAATAAAAATATTCAATTTTCATCTACTTTGGAAAAAGGCGATAAATTTTAAAAAAAGGTAGATTATTTAAGCTTATCCATTGAAAAATTTAAGATTATTGTTATAATATGCACAAGAACATATGAATGAGAATTCATATGTAAACCAGAATGATTACGATTTACAGGTTGAAAAAATTAATAAGGCATTAATTGATGATTGAAGATTATAAAATAGCTTTTAAAGGAGATAGAAAAATGGATAAAAGTAACGAGCAGGAAAATGCAAGATGCAATCAAGGTCGCGTTTCGGAACATGAGCATGAGCATAAACACGGCCATGATCATGACCATGACCATGGGAAAATGCCGGTTGTTTTATATTTTGTGGGTTTAGCTTTAGCGCTTATCGCTTTGTTTTTTAAGCAAAATGAAACGGTACAAAATGTGTTATTTTCCTTAGCAACGATAACTGCGGGTTATCATGTAGTGGTCTTAGAAGGGATTGCGGAGACGGTTGAACACACGAAAGAAAGCAAAAGATTTACCCCGAATTCGCATTTGTTAATGGGCTTAGCGGCTATTGGGGCTTCTTTTTTAGGTGATTTTATGGAAGGGGCTTTATTAATCCTTATTTTTTCAGGGGCTCATTTTCTTGAACATTATGCAGAAGGAAAAAGTAAAAGAGAGATTAGCCAACTTCTTGAAATGAATCCAACGACCGCCCGTTTGATTACTGACGATGGGAAAACAAAAACGGTGGATGTGAGTGACTTGAAGATAGGTGACCATCTTCAAGTGTTAAATGGCGATCAAGTGCCGATCGATGGTGTGATCTTATCAGGAACGTCTGCCATTGATGAAGCAAGCATTACTGGAGAGAGTATACCAAAAGAAAAGTCAAAAGGTGATTCTGTATTTGGTAGTACCATTAATGGGACAGGAACTTTCACGATGGAAGTCACGAAAGAAACAGAAGACACCGTTTTTTCAAAAATTTTACAACTAGTTAATCAAAACCAAGACAATCAAACAAAAGCTGCCACTATTATTCAAAAATTTGAACCTAAATATGTAAATGGGGTTTTAATTGGAGTGGCCTTATTTATGTTACTCACTCCCGTTTTATTGGATTGGACATGGACAGAAGGTTTTTATCGGGGCTTAGTTGTTTTAGTAGGGGCTTCACCGTGTGCTTTAGCGGCCGCTACAGTCTCTACAACTCTATCTGCAACCTCCAACTTAGCCAAAAAAGGGGTCCTATCAAAAGGGAGTGCATTTCTTTCTGAATTAGCGGATATTGACGCAATCGCCTTTGATAAAACAGGAACCCTTACCACTGGAAAACCTGAAGTCACCAATTATAAATTTTCTTCATCAATCAACGAAGAAGAAATCATTGAAATTATCGTGGCTCTTGAAAAAGAATCGAACCATCCATTAGCCGACGCCATCTTAAGAAAATTCGATGTTCAAAATACGATGGAGATTGAGGTTACCAATCAGATTGGTAAAGGATTAGAAGGAAGTTATCAAGGGGTAAATTATCGAATAGGTAAACCCTCCTCTTTTGAAAATGTTTCAAAAGAACATCGTCAACTGAATACCGAGTGGTCCAAAGAAGGGAAAACGGTCGTCTATGTTAGTGCGGATGAAGAAGTGATTGGCTTAATCGCCTTAATGGATGTTCCAAACGAAGAAGCTATCTCAACCATTCGTTATTTCAAAGAACAAGGTGTGCATACCACCCTAATAACAGGGGATTCTGAATTGACAGGACAAGCAGTAGCTAAACAGTTAGGAATCGATGAAGTCTGTGCAAATGTTTTACCTGAAGATAAATCAAAAATTATCGATGAACAAAAAGAAAAATATGGGGTCACTGCAATGGTCGGTGATGGTGTAAATGACGCCCCCGCTCTTGTGAATGCAAACGTAGGAGTTGCGATGGGAGACGGAACGGATGTAGCGGTTGAAGTGTCCGATTTAGTATTGATGCAAAATGATCTTTCAAAACTCGTCCAAGCGCATAAAACCTCTTCAAAAATGACGCGGGTTATTTGGGAAAATATTATTTTTGCGATGGCTGTTGTCGTTTTCTTAATTACGGTTAGCTTATTAGGATTATCAGATATTACGATCAGTGTCATTGTACATGAGGGAAGTACATTAGTCGTTATTTTAAATGGACTTCGTTTACTGAAAGCAAATTAAGAAAGTAAATAAGATGTAAGTAGGGCTTTTTCTGAGAAAAAAGTCCTATTTTTTTCTAAAATAAATGTATAATCTTTTATTAATCTCATTTTTTATGTTACCTTATTCAAGGCAAAGCCTTGCCAAATTATTTTAGAGGAAGATGATCATAATGAAAAAAATTAGTAAATTACTTATCGCTTCAAGCTTATCTTTAGTCTTAGCAGCTTGTGGCAATACCGATTCCGAAAACGAAGATTTAACACCTGAAACGGATCAAACAGAAGATACTGAAAGCACAGAAGATACAGATGCCGTTCAAGAATCGGAAGATACAGAAGATACAGAAGAAACAGAAGATAGCGAAGAAAACGAATCAGAAGAAGCCGACTCAAACGAAGCCTCTGATGAGGACGTTAGTGATGAAGATATGGCTTCAGCGGATGAAGAAGAATTAGAAAGCGCAGAAAAAGTTTCTGATTATGATGAATATGAAGAACTTTCTGCTCAAGATTTCTTTAATCCAGATGACTATACCTCTCATTTAGTCGTAGATAATTCTATAAAAAGAATCTTTATCTTTGAAGACGATAACCAACAAGCTTATAAAACAGTCTTTATTAAAAAAGCCAATCGTCTAAAAGTTATTGATCTTAAAAATGATGACTTATTAATGAATGAAATCATTGACTAAAAATGATTTTTTAAGCAAGCAAACAGGCTAAAAATCATAAAATCTTATAAAATCACTCAGTCTGAAGAGACTGGGTGATTTTAATCTTTAGTCACTGAACGATTAGACTTGTGTTTCTATTTCAGTCCTGTATATTTAAATGAGACAGAAATGATGATTCCAACAAGAAAGGTTAATCACTATGAAATTTTTAAGAAAAATAATCAGTTTAATTCTCGTATTTATATTAGGCTTTTGGATGGCATTTGCTGGAATATTGTCTGGAACAAAAACTGGAGAAGTTCTTGAAACTATTGTTGAATATCTACCGGATCGAAACACCGTGAATCATATTATTGAAGAACCTATGCAAGAGAGAAGACGAGAAATAAATTCTGTTTCCCAAAAAACTGAGGAGTCAGAAGAAGCAAAACCAACGATTTCTACTCAAAACGGCGAAGTCAATTATGAAGTGATTGAAGCAAAAGTGATTGAGTTGACAAATGAATTACGCCAAGAAAAAGGGCTATCTACCCTTCAACCAAATGATGCCTTAAGAACTGGAGCTTACGTACGTGCTGTAGAATTAGAAGAATCTTTTTCTCACACGCGTCCAGATGGTTCCGATGCCTTTACCGTTTTTGAGACAGAAAATCTCTCATATCCCTATAAAAGAGCCGGAGAAAATTTAGCGATGGGCACATATTATTTGCCCGAAGAAGAAATGGCTCAATTTTTGTTCGAAGGTTGGGTTGAAAGCGAAGGCCATTACGAAAATATGGTTCAACAAGAATATACAGAAATCGGCGTAGGCGTTCATTACGACGGTGAATACCTCTACCTCACACAATTATTTGGAACTCCCCTCTATTAATTAAAACTAAAAAATATAAACACTTTAAGTACGGAAAAGTCTTTCTGTACTTTTTTCATAAACACGAAGAAGCTTCAAAAAATTATGGAGTAAGTAATTGATTATAAGACAGAACGTAATCAAAAAGCCATAAGGGCTCACTGCGACTATGTGTATAATGTTTCTCGGAAAAACAAATAAAGAATAGTAGACAAATAGAAAGAAGACCTTTATTCTAAAATCACCACAAAATTAGAAAGAGGTCTTCTTATGGATAATATTATATCAGAAATTGTAGAAATTATAAATAACAATCCGTCCCTTATGGATATTGAAATGGCTGTAGAAACCTATTTTACGGAGGTTTTAAGCCAATTGTTTTCTAAAGCACTCGAGCGTATCGACTTGGAATTAATCCTGGAATATAAAGAAAAAGGCTTTGAAATTGATCGAATTGAAGAGCGAACCGTTCAATTTAGCTTCGGACCAGTGGTCTTAAAAAGACGACGTATGCGTAAAAAAGGCGAGAAAAGTATTGTCCCTTTGGATATAGCCATCGGTTTGGAAAAACATAAACGATATTCCCCGTTGGTGGAAATGAAAGTCGTAAGTTTGGCATCGGACTCCGTTTATCGAAAGGCTTCGGACGCGATTGAATTATTGACTCCACTGTCTATCAGTCATGGGGCGATCCATTCGATGACTCAAAGGCTGGGAGAAACCATTCAAAACTACACAGACGAAGCACCGCTTCACGATGAAACACCGATCAAGGACAAGAAAAAAGTTCCGGTATTATTTATTGAAGGCGATGGTTTATTACTTAAAGGTTCGAAAGAAAAATGCCCTGAGTTGCATCGTGTACAGATCCATGAAGGGGTCGTCATGAATCGAAAGCGACCGGAATTAAAGAATCCCTTACTTTTTGAAAGTACTGAATCCAGCCGAAAGGCTTTTGAACGTGCGGGAAAATGGCTAGAGAAGGAATATAATTTGAGAAACACAATCGTTATTTCAAATAGTGATGGCGGGAGTGGTTACGAAAGGGATAAGTTTGATGCAATTATCGGTCAAACACAACGACATGAACACTTTCGAGATGTTTACCACGTGAACAGAAAAATTAAAGAGCGACTCAGTTTTGATAAGAAGATGGCGAATTTAATGATCCGAGCGGTTCGTTCTTACGATCAAGATCAAGTTAACGTCGTTTTACATACGGCTTTATCAAGAATAGACGACAATGAAAAAGAAGCAGAGTATATTGAAAATGTTTATAAACTCGAGAAGTATATTCAACGCAATTGGAGTAGTCTCAAACCGCTAAGAATGAGGGATTTACCTGTTCAAAAGGGCTTAGGGGTTTGCGAAAGTAATCATCGTCCCTTTAGTTATCGTATGAAGCACCAAGGACGTGGGTTCACTAAAAAAGGTGCCGGAAATCTGGCAGCTGTCATCTCAGCCCGTCGAAATGGGTCTTTTTTGAGAATCCTGACAACTGAACTTCCGGTGTTTAAAGAAGAAGTAACTGATCAATTCAAATCTGCTGTACGTAACGCCTTGAAAAAAGGTAAGGTTCAGCCGTCGCAAGGGGCAGTGCCAGGAAGAATCGCCAACTATGGCTCCACTTCAAGTCCTATGGGGCGATTAGCAGGCATGTTTAGATGATGAGCCTTCCCCCTGTATTCATTCGCTCAAAGAGCGAATGAATACAGGGGGAAGAAAAAAGCATTCGAATTGAATAAGGTCTTATTTTTTTAAAAATAAGTTTCCGAGGAAATATTGACACATACTCACTGCGAGCGGCAGTTGATATGATTTTGTAATATTGCTATAATAATAGCGGAAAGGAAAGCGATTTATTTTCCGTGAAAGAGGATGTAATGCTTCAAAATTTTTAAAGTTAAAAGATTTTATATTAAGAGTTATTATTTTTGTTGATTGCTTAATTTATTTAGAGAAAATGGAATGAAAATTAAAAAGTACACATCCAAAATATGAAGAAAGGAGGCATTTTTTTAATTTTTGCATTTATTTAATTCCATTTTATTTTAGGAGGAGAACTAATGAAATCATATTTACAAAGGATCGGACGTTCTTTGATGTTACCGGTCGCTGTTTTACCAGCAGCTGCTGTTTTATTAGGAATTGGTTATTGGATTGACCCATCAGGATGGGGTGGCGAAAGCCCTGTCGCTGCTTTTCTAATTACAGCAGGTAGTTCACTTATTGACTTTATGCCTATTTTATTTGCAGTCGGTGTCGCTTTAGGGATGTCTAAAGATCAAAACGGGGCTTCGGCGCTGAGTGGGTTAGTTGGTTATCTTGTAGTTACTAACCTTTTAAGCCCAGATAGTGTCGCTATGCTTCAACAAATTGATGTAGAAGCAGTTGATGCCGCGTTTGGAAATATTGAAAACCAATTTATCGGTATTTTAGTTGGGGCTATTGCTGCTGCTATTTATAACCGATTTAGTCAAACCCGACTACCACAAGCTTTGGCCTTCTTTAGTGGTCGCCGTTTACCACCAATTTTAACGGCTGTTACTATGCTCTTTTTAACTTTTATCCTTATGTTTATTTGGCCACCAGTTTATAATGCACTTGTAGCTTTTGGTACAGGAATCAGTAGTTTAGGTGCGGTAGGAGCAGGTTTATACGGATTCTTTAATCGTTTGCTTATTCCAGTCGGTTTACACCATGCACTAAACTCAGTGTTTTGGTTTGATGTGGCGGGAATTAATGATATCGGAAACTTCTGGGCTGGAACTGGGGAACTTGGAGTTACAGGAATGTACCAAGCAGGGTTCTTCCCAGTAATGATGTTTGGTTTACCAGCTGCCGGATTTGCGATGTATCAATTAGCAGATGAAGACAAGAAGGCAGAAACAGCTTCATTAATGATTGCTGTTGGCTTTGCTTCTTTCTTAACAGGGGTTACAGAACCACTAGAATTCTCTTTTATGTTTATTGCTCCACAATTATACTTACTACATGCTATATTTACAGGTATTTCTTTATTTGTTTCAGCTTTCTTTGGTTGGACCGCCGGCTTTGGCTTTAGTGCAGGATTTATTGACTATTTCTTATCCTTTAACTTACCACTAGCCAACCAGCCAATTATGCTACTTTTGCAAGGACTTGTCTTTGCTGTAATCTATTATTTCGGTTTCCGTTGGGCAATTGTTCAATTCGATCTTCAAACTCCAGGACGAGGAGTTGCAGTGGAAGCATCGGTGGGAGACACAGAAACAGGAGCAGCAGACACAGCTACAGCTACTGAAGGTTCTCAAGGAGACTCAGAATTTTCAAGACAAGCTCAAATTATTTTAGATGGTTTGGGTGGCCCTGCTAACGTGGACTCACTCAATTATTGTGCGACTCGCTTACGTGTCGATGTCAATGACATGGATCAAGTTGATGAAGCACGTATTAAACAAGCAAAAGTCCCTGGAACGAATATTACCAGTGATCACCACATTCAAGTAATTGTCGGAACAGAAGTTCAATTTGTTGCCGATGAAATTGAAAAACTTCGAATGAAATAATTCATCTTTTCAAAAAAATAGCTCCCTTTCAGAAAACAAATGAAAGGTGCTATTTTTTTGTATTAAGTGAAATTTAGAAACAAGCGGACTCTATCCTCACAAGTGAGCGCAAAAATAAGTCCTACTTGTAAGGATAATGGCTCTATCCTCACAAGTGAGCGCAAAAATAAGTCCAACTTGTAAGGATAACGGCTCTATCCTCACAAGTGAGCGCAAAAATAAGTCCAACTTGTAAGGATAACGGCTCTATCCTTACAAGCGAGTGCAAAAATAAGTCCAACTTGTAAGGGTAATGGCGCTATCCTCACAAGTGAG
>DXAZ01000016.1 GCA_019116785.1 Candidatus Atopostipes pullistercoris | reverse complement strand
AAATGGTTTGATGACCTAAACGCTGAGAGATATAAGTCATGCTAACACCGTTAAGTATCAACAAACTAGCGTGTGTATGTCTTAAAGCATGAGAAGTAACTTCTTGTACTCCAGCTCGTTTGCAAGCTCGTTTGAGTGCTTTATTTACTGCAAACATTCTCTGCTTATTATCTTGTATTTTTTTAGACAGTTGGTGGTCATAAAGTCTCTTTATAGTCCCAAGATTTATTGATATCTATTCTGTTATTTAAAAAATTAATGTCCTTAAATTGCAATCCCATAATTTCGCCAATCCTTGCACCGGTAGCCAATTGTAAAATCAACATATAGCGAGTAGTATAATCAACACGAATCCCATTTAAAAGCTCTTTTAAAACAGCTTCTGCTTCGTGTTTATTTAAATATTTTTCTGCTTCTTTTTGAGCGTTATCGCCATCTATTTTGACTTTGTATGTTGGATTATTGGGGATATGGCCATGGTTGAATGCGTGGCGTAATGGTGCGCCTATTTTGTCATTTGCTTTTTTAACCGTTGCTCTTGCTCGTCCTTTTGAGTAATCATTTAAAAAGTTCTGATATGTTTCATGGTCAATTTCTTTTAATTTTAATTCACCAAAGTATCTATCGGCTAATGCCATTGCATGTTTGTATGATCTATCATTGTCATCAAGGGTTGTTGTCATTGCTCCACTCTTGTACCGTCCAAAGTTTAAGAGTGGGGCTTTTTTTGTTTATATAGGATAGTTCCCGTCCTTATTTCTTTTTAATATTGCTAATTTTTCTTTAAAATCTTTCACTTTCATTAGGCAAGAATCTCTATTGGATAGATGGTATTGTTCTTGGTTTCCTATGTCATCAAAGTCAGGATGATTTTTAATATAGTCTATTATTTTGCTACTGTGGGTAGCTTCTGCTTGATAATAACGAATCATACTCTCATAATATTTGATGTCAAATTCCTCTTTATCCCAATTCGGAAAATCCATATCCAAATTCATAGGAAAATTTTTAACTGAGTGAATTTCCCAGAGAGGATAAAATTCTTCAAATAAAATTTGTCCTTTATCTGTCAATTTTATTTTTCCTTTTTCTTCTAAAAGTAGTTCGCTAGTTATAAAGCTACTAGTGAGCATTCTTCCATCTAAATTATAGTCGTTAAAAAAATATTTAGGTATATTGACAGATGCCTTGCGTCCCGTTTTGGTGTTTCCCCACCATACAAATAATAACAATTCTCGTAGTTTATAAGGAGTTCTAGTATTATATTCATCAGTATATGTAGGGAAATCAAACGGCCTACCAGTAAATTGGTCTATCATAGGTCTCTCGCGAAGCAATTCGTAATATTCACTATCATCATATATATTCGAAGAAAAGGAAACTTTGACTTCTGGAGTTTTGTTTTGCTTTTTAAAAAAATCAAATAAGCCCATTATTTTCACCTCCTACTATTAAAAAATGTCAATTTTAATAACTATTTCTTGATGATTATTATTTTATAATATTTATTCAGTGTTGTATCATCTTTTTATTTATCCTAATATTTCCGCTTTTTTCTGATTAAACTCTTCTTGTGTGATAATCTCCATATCCAGTAATTCTTTAAATTCTTTTAATTGCTCAACAACAGATTGAGTTTTTCCTTCTTTGACTTCTTCATCAGCAAATAAAATGTTATTTATACCTTCATGAATTACATCAATTTCTTGTTTGTTAGTAGCTACATTAAAAGTTTCTTTTATAGTATCAATTGTTAGTATACCAAAAATCATTCCAGTTGATTTCGTAATGTCGTTTAGATTTCTTCTGAGAATGATTTTTACATTTTCACCCATCATTTTTTTCTGACATGCAATTATTCTTTCATTGGTAATAGCAATAGCATAATTACTTTCATGGTTGGTTGTTGAGACATAATTAAATAGACCGACAAAGGCGAATAATACTTCTTCATTAGGCTTTAATTGCTTTTCTACAACCCCAAAATGCTTTTTTGTCCATTTCTTAGAGGTTCCTGACCCTGTATTATTTTCTTTACAAAAATCAGCCATCTCTGTTGCTGTTTTCATTATGTATTCCTCCTTTTTTAAATTTTTATTATTATAATTCAAAACTTACTTCTACAGCTTTTCCTAAAATATGTGCGAGATTTTCTTTACTAATTATATAAGGCTCATATGCATCGTTTAGTGCCTCTAACAATATAACGCCATGTAATTTTCTAATTTTCTTCAAAGTGGCTTCTGTGTCACCGTTAACTAACACAGCAGCAATTTCACCATTTTCGACATCCGCTTGTTCTCGTATCAATACAAAACTTTCGTTTGGTATCTTTGGCTCCATTGAGTCGCCTTTAGCTTTTAAATAAAATAGATCTCCATGAGGTAGGTTATCCGCAGGTCTCTCGCGAAACTCTTCGATGTTTTCTTCCGCTGTAATAGGGTCACCACAAGCTATCTCTCCTAATACAGGTATTTCAACGACTTTACTTATCGACTGAATATTATTAGCATTTTTATATGTAGTATCAATTTCACTTTTTGGTATTTGAAAATAATCTGCTATTTTTTGAATTACTCCATGTGAGGGATTAGATCTTAAATTCATATAAGCACTAATCATTGAAGAGAAATCCCAATTTTTTCAGCAAGTTCCTTTTAAATTATTTGATATTGCTTGAGAATCTACTTAATATTACTAACATAATTCTTTTTCTTTCTCTGCCTATATTTAGTCCTAATCCTTTTATAATTAGAGTAATTATATCACTAAAATACAAAAATGAATAACTGAAATACGAAAATCATATTTAATCATTAGTGACACGAAAAAAATGTATTATAATAATTAGTATCAAACAGTTACTATTATAACTACTCTCTAGTAATGGTCGAGGCTAATTATAAATCATTGTAAACACTTAATGTCTAATTTGAATATAAGAAAACACTTTATTTATATGTAAAAAACTACTCTAATATTTAGCTTTTTAAATAATTAGCAGCTATATTCTTATGTCGCTTTTCTTTTAATCTATCTTTGAAACTGTTATAATATTCTTATAGTCAATAATAGTCAGACCCTTAAATTAATATTGAATGATGAATAAATGATTAAAATAAATTTTTAGAGGAATAGGAGGAAGCTGTTAATATACTTGAACATTGGAAAGAAACTCTGTATGATATACTACAATATTAGAATGAAATGAGAAATGTTCAGTGTAATCAGTAATGGATAATGAGAAATAAAAGTATGTCTGATTTGATTGAAGAATATTTAAAAAAAGTTCTACAAGAAGAAGGAAAGATTGAAATTCAAAGAAATGAAATTGCTGAGATATTTGACTGTGTTCCTTCACAAATAAATTATGTGATTAATACGCGCTTTACTATGCAACATGGCTATGATGTAGAAAGTAAACGAGGCGGTGGAGGTTATATTCGTATCGTTAAAGTACAAGTGAATAATAATATAGATTTACTAGATCATATGAGTCAAATTATAGGAAATCATATTTCAGAAAAAGAAGCACAAGTGATTATTGACACGTTATATGATAATGAGTTAATGACAAATAGAGAAGCTCAGATTATGTTAGCTGCCATTGAACAACAAAACTATAGTGGAAATCCATTAATAGATAACCAAATAAGAGCTAATATTTTATTGTCAATGATTGAATTATTAATTTTAAAGAATAAGTGAAAGGCGGATGATTAAATATGAAAGAGACATTTACAAATCGAGCGAAAAAAGCACTACAAAATGCACAAAATGAAGCAAAATTGCTCCGCCATCGTACTGTAGGAACTGAGCATTTATTATTAGGACTGATTACGGAACAAGATGGAATTGCAGGAAAAACTTTACGTGAAACGTCATTAACTGCAGAAGATGTTCGTGATGAAATTGAACATCTTGTGGATTATGGCCCTATGTCAAAGAATGATGATTTTACTCATGAAGACGTGATTTTGCCGTACTCACCACGTTCAAGACAAGTGATGGCTTATGCAGCGGATGAGGCACGAAGACTGAATAGTCCTTTAGTAGGGACAGAACATATTTTGTTAGGTTTATTACGAGATGAAAATATTTTATCTTCTCAAATTATGAAAAACCTAAATTTAAGTTTGTCTCAAGTCCGTCAAAATGTTTCGAAAAAATTAGGAATCAGTTATAATTCGGATTCACGAAAATCAAGAAATAAAACAAATAAAAAACGAATGAACCAAAATCAATCGAAAACACCGACATTAGATTCTTTAGCGAGAGATTTAACGCAAGCAGCTAGAGAAGATAAATTAGATCCTATTGTCGGAAGAAATACGGAAGTCCGTCGAATTACTCAAATTCTCAGTCGTAGAACCAAAAATAATCCAATACTAGTAGGGGAACCTGGTGTAGGTAAAACAGCGATTGCAGAAGGTTTTGCTCAAAAAATCGTTGAGGGAGTCGTTCCACCCAGTCTAATGAATAAACGTTTGATGGCTTTAGATATGGGTTCATTGGTTGCGGGGACAAAATACCGTGGTGAATTTGAAGAACGAATGAAAAAAATAATTGATGAAATCTATGAAGATGGAGAAGTTATTTTATTCATCGATGAACTTCATACTCTAATTGGTGCTGGCGGGGCTGAAGGAGCAATTGACGCTTCAAATATTTTAAAACCAGCCTTAGCTCGTGGAGAGTTGCAAACAATTGGTGCCACTACTTTAGATGAGTATCAAAAATATATTGAAAAAGATGCAGCTTTAGAACGTCGATTTGCATCTGTTCGAGTAGATGCTCCTTCTCAAGAAGAAACAATTGCGATCTTACAAGGATTAAAAGAACGTTATGAGAACCATCATAATGTTCTTTTGACAGACGAAGCTTTAAAAGCAGCCGTTATTTATTCTTCACGTTATATTCAATCTCAAGAATTGCCAGATAAGGCGATCGATTTAATGGATGAATCAGCTGCAAAAGTACGCTTAGATTTAAGTGATGAAGTTACACCTCATCAAAATGAAATGGATAAGTTAACAGAACTGGTACAAGCTAAAGAAAAAGCCATTACGGATCAAAATTTTGAACAAGCGGCTCAAATTCGACAACAAGAAATTGAACAAGCTGAAAAAATTGAAAAGCTAATGAAAAATGATGAAGTGGAAAGACCTTCTGTTTACGCAGATGATATTGCAGATGTAGTTGCTCAATGGACGGGAATTCCTGTTCATGAAATGAAGGAAACGGAAAGTAATCGTCTAATGAATATGGAAAGTTCCCTTCATGAACGTGTCATTGGTCAAGAGGATGCAGTAAGTGCAATTGCAAGAGCGGTACGTCGTGCACGGAGTGGAATTAAGGATCCTAATCGACCAATTGGTTCTTTCATGTTTTTAGGTCCTACTGGGGTTGGAAAAACTGAACTTGCTAAAGCTTTGGCAGAAGTAATGTTTGGTTCTGAAGATGATTTAATTCGTATCGATATGTCTGAGTATATGGAAAAATATACGACGAGTCGATTGGTCGGTTCCCCTCCAGGTTATGTAGGTTACGATGAAGGTGGTCAACTGACTGAAAAAATTCGTAACAAGCCATATTCTGTCATTTTATTGGATGAGATTGAAAAAGCACACCCAGATGTTTTCAATATCTTGTTACAAGTTTTAGATGATGGGGTATTAACGGATGGTAAAGGACGAAAAGTTGACTTTAAGAATACGATTATTATTATGAGTTCTAATATTGGAGCGACCGCTTTACGTGATGAAAAAGAAGTTGGATTTGGCGCTGCAGATAGAAGATTCGATCATGAGGCAATGGAATCAAAAATTCGCGAAGAAATGAAACAACATTTCCGACCAGAATTTCTAAATCGTATTGATGAAGCGATTGTCTTCCATGCTTTAGAAAAAGAGCAATTACGTGAAATTGTTCGTCTCTTGACGAATGATTTGATTGAACAGTTAGCCGAACAAGAAATCGATTTAAGAATTACACCTGCTGCATTGGATATTCTAGCGGATGAAGGTTATGATCCAGAATATGGTGCAAGACCATTACGTCGAGCGATTCAAACCAATGTTGAAGATATGTTAAGTGATGAGTTAATTTCTGGTCGAGTGAAGGCTGGAGATAAGATTACTGTTGGTGCCTCTCAAGGAGAAATTACTTTAAGACATCGGAAAAGTTCTACACAAACAGATAACGATAATGAAAAAATAAAAGTCACTTCTTAAGACAGTAAATAAATTTAAAAAATCCCGTTATTCCAGTGAGAATAGCGGGTTTTTTTAGTAAATAAGTAAAATATCAAAAAAATCACGAGATATTTTTGAGTGCTTTGTTTTTATGGTAAACTGTGAAAGAATTGTGAAAATAATTTGTAGACGAGGTGAATTTGTGTATACTCAAGAGGAGAAAGAAAACTTTATGCGAAAGGCTTTAAAGGAAGCAAAAAAAGCAAAAGCTATTGATGAAGTGCCAATTGGAGCTGTCATTGTAAAAGATGGCGAAGTGATTGCACGAGGGTACAATCAAAGAGAAACAACGAATCGAGCAATAACGCATGCAGAAATTTTAGCCATTGATGAAGCCAATCGCTTGATAAATAATTGGCGGTTAGAGGAGTGTGCACTATTTGTGACAGTAGAGCCTTGCGTCATGTGCAGTGGAGCGATTGTTCTGTCGCGGATTCCTTATGTATATTATGGAGCTTCTGATTATAAAGGGGGGACAGCAGGAACCCTTATGAATTTACTAGAAGAACCACAGTTTAATCATCAGTCCCATGTGGAAGCAGGAATTTTAAAAGAAGAATGTAGTGAAATGTTGTCTTCTTTTTTTAGAGAACTTCGAGAAAGAAGAAAGCACCATAAATAAATCAATTTTTTCATTTGATCATCAATTATTTTAGAAGCTACTATAATAGGAGGAAGGTAAGCGTATATGTTAGAAGTTAAAGGCCTAAAAAAATCCTTTGGTTCATTAACAGCAGTCGATAATGTAAAATTTACCATTGAACAAGGGCAAATTATGGGCTTAATTGGCCAAAATGGTTCGGGAAAAACCACTACTTTCCGTTTGATTTTGAAGTTATTGAATGCGGATGAAGGTTCTGTTCTTTGGAATGGTCAACCTTTTTCGAAAAAATTTTTTAATCATGTGGGTTACTTGCCTGAAGAACGTGGGTTAAATCAAAAAATGACGATTGAACATCAGATTCTATATTTTGCGCGTCTTCGTGGGAAAAATAAAAACGAAATTGAGCCTTTGATTGATGATTGGCTGAAAGAATTTGAAGTTGTTGGTGAACGAAAAGATAAAATTAAATCTCTCTCAAAAGGGAACCAACAAAAAGTACAATTAATTTGTACATTGATTCATGAACCTGATTTGATTATTTTAGATGAGCCTTTTAGTGGTTTAGATCCTGTGAATGCTGGTCTATTAGAAGAAGGTATTCGCAAGGCGAGAGATCGGGGAGCAAGTATTATTTTTTCGAGTCATAATATGAATAACGTCGAAGAGTTATGCGATAATTTAGTTATGTTAAAAGATGGTCGACAAGTATTATATGGAACAATTCGCGAAATTCGTGAGCGTTTTGGCCGTACACGTTTGTTTTTAGAATCTTCCTTATCAAAAGAAGAGATTGAAAGTATCGATGGGGTAAAGAGCGTGTCGGGTGTAGAAGAAGGAATTTACCATATTCAATTAAGAGATGCTGAAGTTGGCCATCAAATATTTGATTTGGCCACACAGGATGGATACATTCCAACATTTAGCCAGCAACCTCCAACGATTGAAGAAATCTTTAAACAGATTGCGGGTGAAATTGATGAATAAATTAGGTGTCTTTATAAAAGATACGTTTTGGAAGAACGTAAAGTCAGTCAGTTTTATTACCATGTTATTGAGTCCTATTATTTTAATAGTAATTATTGCAGGGATTGGTTATTTTGTCGCACAAAGTGAGTCAGATATTCCTGAAGTTGAGCTTGCGGTCATTTCAAAAGATTCTTCTGTTGTACCGATGTTAGAAGAAAGTGATGGAAATTTAACCGTTAAACAAGAGATTACAACTGAAGAAGAAGCACAAGCTGCTCTTGAACAAGATCAGATTTCTGGCTATTTAATGGTGGACGTAGATGGTGATCAGTTGAAAGGATCGTTAGTACATGAGGATCTTAACAACCATATTCCAATTATTGAACAGGTGCTTACGAATGCCCAAATTTTATTACGAGCCAATGAATTAAATTTGACACCAGAACAACTAGGATCTTTGAATGAACCAGCCGTTTTAGATACACAAGTAGTTTCGATTGATGATGGAGAGATTGTCGAGGAAGATGATCTAGAACAAGGTATTCAAATTGGAAGTGCTTATGTGATTAATATTGTGATTTTAATGTTTATTATGTTTTACGCTTCGACGGTAATTGAAGAAGTTGCTGGTGAGAAGGGTACACGTATGATGGAAGTCATTTTGTCGAGTACAACAGCAACTACGCATTTTTTCGGAAAATTAATTGGTGTATTCTTAGTGATGTTAGTACATATCCTTTTCTATATCATTGTAGGTACGGCGGCTTTCATGTACTTTAGAAATCACGAATTAGTCGTCTCACTGATTGGGGATTTGGATATTGGAGCAATTTTAGTTCAATTCTTAGAGTTTTCGTCTATTTTCTTAATTATTGGTGTAATCATGTTTATGTTCATCGCTGCTTTCTTAGGTTCCTTAATTACAAAAACAGAAGACATTAATAAAGCGGCTACTCCATTAAGTTTAATTGTGGTTTTAGGATTTTATATTGGTCTTTTTGCGATGGCACAACCTGAGAATATAGTCGTTGTTATCTCTTCTTTCGTTCCTTTAATGACCCCTTTTGTTATGCCGTTTAGAATCGCAACTGATACGGTTTCAAGCTTACATGTTTGGTTGTCTCTGGGAGGGGCGGCATTATTTACTGGTCTTTTAGCTTATATTTCGCTCATTTTTTATCGTGCGAATGTGTTGATTTATTCAGACACAAACTTTATCAACACACTTAAACAATCGTGGGCTTTAGTTCGAAGTGAAAATTAACAACAAATTAAAGAGCTTGCTAGACGGAAGAAACTTTGTCTAGCAAGCTTTTTAAAATATTTATCTTTATTTTGTATAATCATCAAAATATCCTTGGATATAGACGAATGGTGTACCTTTGTCACCACTTCCTGAAGTGAGATCTGAAAGGGATCCAATTAAATCAGTGAGTTGACGAGGAGTTGTACCAAGGGAAGCATTTGAATCTTTCGCTTGTTCTTCTTTTTGGCCAATGGAGTCGCGAATGGCTGTTTGTAACTCTTCACCACTTAGATCCGCATAGTCATTATCTGCTAAATATTTTAGTTTTACTTCGTTAGGTGTTCCTTCCAGACCAGCAGTATAACCTGGAGAAACTACTGGATCGGCTAGTTCCCAAATTTCACCAACGGGATCTTTAAAGGCTCCATCACCATAGACCATCGCTTCGACTATTTTTCCTGTTTCTTCTTGCAGACGATTTTGAATGGCCGTTACGACTTCTTTTGAATGAGAAGGGAAGAGTTTAACACTTTCATCCGTTGCATTGTTAGCACCTAAAAGACCAAACTCTTCATTATAACCGCCATTTTCACTAATTTTTTCGTTCATAAGATCGCCTAAATCTAAAACGAGGTTTGCTCCAGCCTCTTGAAGAATTCGTTTGGTTCGTTTACGACTATGAATATCACAAGCAATTACTGAATCGGTGTGATATAGAATCGATTTTGGGTTGTTTGAGAAAATTATTTCACAAGGAGTGTTTTCTTCGGCCACGATATCTTTGTAAAGTTGGATATAATCTACACCAGTAAATGGGTGAGCTGTTTTTCCAAAAATTTCTGCGAATTCTTCTTCACTTAGTGTATCACTCCAAGGATTTACACCAGACTCATCCAATTGATCTAAAGAAATTAAATGATTTCCAACTTCATCTGCAGGAAAACTTAATTGGATGACGACTTTTTCAGCCCCTCGCGCAAAACCTTTTAATAAATTCATAAATCGATTTCGACTTAAAATGGGGAAAAGAATCCCTACAGTTTTATCTTGAAAATGATTTTTAACATCTGTTGCAATGTCATCGATAGAAGCATAATTTCCTTGCGCTCTTGCAACAATAGATTCTGTTAATGCGATAATGTCGCGATCATTTATTTCATAACCTGCTTCTTTTGAAGAGTTTAAAAGCGTTTCGACGACTACTTCGACAATGTCATCGCCTTCTTTAATAATTGGTGCTCGTAATCCCCGTACTACTGTACCGACAGTTCTATTCATTATTAGCCACTCCCTAATTTCCTATTGATGTCTTTATTATACTATTAATCTTAAAGGGGATAAAGCGATCGAGCAGAAAAAGTTGTGTGTAAAAAGTAATGATAAACGTTCTCAATTGTAGTAAAATAATAGTGTAATCTTTAACAAAGAAGGTGTAAACGTGAAAACAATTGATGGAAATCGAACGGTTTATGATTTAATTCAAGAGTATCCAGAATTGAAACCGATTTTAGTAAAGATAGGTTTCAAGCCTTTAACTAATGATAAAATGTTAAACACTGTGGGACGAATGATGCCTTTAAATAATGGAGCGAAGCAAATAAAACTTAGCTTAGATGATTTAAAAGAAGCCTTACAAAAAGAAGGATTTGACTTACAAGTGTAGTTTTGAAAGATTTCTTGAGAGGAGAAGATAAAATGCAAGATCGATCTGTTCAAACAAAGAAACGTCAAGAAAAATTAAAAGATTTAATCCTACGCTTACACGATGGAGAAGATGAAGAAGTCATTAAAAAGGAATTTGCAAAAGAGTTTCAAACAGTCAGTCCTTTAGAAATTTCTGTAATGGAAAGAAAATTGATGAAAGAAGAAGGATTGAGTGCGGAAGAAATTATGCGTTTGTGCAATGTGCATGTTGCCGTTATGGCCGATTATGTAGAAAATCCAGATAATATTCCAGATGATTTTTCAAAATCTGGACACCCTGTGCATGTTTTAAAAGAAGAAAATTTAGCGCTTGAGGCGGCCTTGATGCGCGTACGTAATCTATTAGAGGTTTATTTAAAAGAACCAGATCCTGAACTTGAAAAAGGATTAAATCATCAACTAGATATTTTATGGGGTTTTGATAAGCATTATGCCCGTAAAGAAAATTCATTTTTCCCGATTATGGAAAAATATGGAAATACTGCTCCACCACAAGTGATGTGGGGAGTCGATGATGAAATTCGCGATTTATTTAAGGCACTCAGAGATGCTTTAAAAGCAGATGAAAAAGATCAATTAATGCCTATTTTCTCTGAACTTGAATATGAAATGCAAGAAATGATTGTTAAAGAAGAAAATATCCTCATTCCAATGGTAACTGAAGATTTTACAGATGAAGATTGGATGATGATTACAGATGAGATGGATGACATTGGTTACTGTATTGTTAAACCGATGGCAAAGTGGGAGCCAGCGCGAGCTAAATCCGAAATGGCCGAAGAATCCAAAATGCAAACGAACCGCATTCAATTAGGAACTGGCTCACTAAGTCATAAAGAATTGGATATTATCCTAGACTCACTTCCTTTAGAATTAACTTTTGTCGATAAGGATAATATTGTTCAGTATTATAATAACCAACCGGGAGAAAAGCTCTTAGGCCGTACACCATCAGCGATTGGCCGGGATGTGATGAATTGTCATCCGCCAAAAGCCCATGAGACTGTTACGCAGTTGATGCAAGATTTAAGAGACGGTAAAAAAGATAAACAAGCAGCTTGGTATCGCAGAAAAGATGGGGTCATGGTGTACATAACCTATGCAGCGGTTCGTGATGAAGAAGGCGAATTTTTAGGGATTTTAGAATATGTACAAGACATTACTGAACTGGTAGAAATTGAAGGGGAAAATCGCGATGTGAATGCTTAAATAAAATATTAAAATGACGCAGGAGCTGAATTTATGGACAATTACAAACTTTTTTTAGCCCAGAATCGAGAGATAGAAACAAAACGATTGTTATTAAGACCGGTCACTTTAGCGGATGCTGAAGGAATGTATGAATATTCATCTGATGAAGAAGCAACTTACTTCGTTTCATACGATCAGTATCAATCAATTGATGATGCTTATTATTCGATTGCAAATATTTTCATGGATCAGCCTTTAGGAAAATATGGAATCGAGTTAAAAGAAAACAATCAATTTATTGGGACGATTGATTTATTTAATATTAGTTCGAAGAAAATGAGCGCTGAAATGGGCTATATTTTGAATCCGAATTATCATCGGAAAGGTTATATGACTGAAGCAGGACGGGCTTTATTGGCTTTAGGTTTTGAAAAAATGGAGTTGGAAAAAATATACGCATTGTGTGACAGTCGTAATGTAGCTTCTGCAGGAGTTATGAAGAAATTAGGCATGAAACAAGAAGCTCATCGTCGACACCATTCACTTTCAAAAGATGGAGAGTGGATAGATATGTTGGAGTATGCGATTTTGAAAGATGAATATTTTGAATAGTAACAAATGAGTGAGCTAAAATTTTGTGGAAAATTAGAATTTCTGAAATAGACTGGAAATTTAATTTGAGCTATGGTACAATATAAATTGCCGAAAGGCCACATGACAATGGTGGACATACGAACCGTGTCAGGTCTGGAAGGAAGCAGCACTAAGTACTGCTCCGCCATGTGTTGTGTGTTACATAGTGATTAATAAGCCCTTGAAGTTGAGTCTATGTACTCGAATGCTTTCAAGGGCTTTTTTGTGTTTTAAAGAAAGAATGTTGGAAAGGTTTTGAAAACTACTCAAATGAGTGTGAAAAGTCTATCCACTTGTTAGGATAGCTGCTTTACCCTAACAAGTGGGCGTAAAAAAATTGTCCACTTGTTAGGATAGCTGCTTTACCCTAACAAGTGAGCGTAAAAAAATCATCGACTTGTTAGGGTAGGCTCTTTACCCTAACAAGTGGGCGTAAAAAAATCATCGACTTGTTAGGATAGACTCTTTACCCTAACAAGTGAGCGTAAAAAAACTGTCAACTTGTTAGGATAGCTGCTTTACTCTAACAAGTTAGCATAAAAAAATCATCAACTTGTTAGGGTAGCTCATAGAACTTAACAAGTTACTTGAAAATCGTATGTACTAGGTCCGATAGTCGATCAAACTGTATATTCTAAGTAGGCTTATTAATGTCATTTAAAATAATCAGCATTAAAAAAGACCATACAAGAAAACTTGCATGGCCTAAAAAGCTATTTATTAAAGTTAGAATAATTATTTTAGATCAAAGAGTTGAGCTTGTTTAATATCTTCGATTGTTTGTGTTCCAGCTAGTTGCATAACTCGTTTGAGATCTTCATCAAAGTAATCCAATACTGAACGAACACCTTTCCAACCACCAAGAGCAAGTCCATATAGAACAGGGCGCCCTAAAGCCACAATGTCTGCACCACTTGCTAAAGCTTTAAAGATATGTTCACCACGACGAATTCCACTATCGAATACGATAGGTACACGGCCAGCTACGACTTTTGAAATGCCTTCTAATGTTTCAAAAGAACCAGGAGCTCCGTCTAATTGACGACCACCATGGTTTGAAACCCAGATTCCATCAGCGCCTGCACCAATAGCAAGTAAGGCATCATCCGCCGATTGAATTCCTTTAACAAAAACGGGTAACTCTGAATAATCTTTCAAGAATTTAACATCGTCTCGTGTTATTTTCTGTTTTGATTGTGCATAAATATTATTTAATGACATATTCGCACCAGATCCTGTTAGGTAACGAGAAACAATAGGCATACCAAATGGATAGACGAATTTATTCGCAATATCTTTTTCACGATTACCACTTAATGTAGCATCTGCTGTAAGAATAATAGCTGTTGCTCCATCTGCTTTGGCTTCGTCAATAATGTTTTTGTTTAATTCATCATCTTTACTCATGTAAATTTGGAACCAGCGTGGACTTCCGTTTAAGCCTGCTTCAATCTCTTCAAATTTTGCTCCAGAATACGCACTAATAGACATAATTGTCCCAAAGTCTGCGACACCTTTTGCGGTTCCAGCTTCTTTTGTTTCGTGTGCTAACCCATGAGCAGCAATAGGAGCCATAATAAAAGGGGCTGGAATGTCATGACCTAAAATGGAAGTGGAAGGATCAGGATATTCAACATCTGCTAATACTCTTGGTAATATACCTTTTGTATCCCAAGATGTCGTATTGCGTCGGAGTGTAAATTCATCACCAGAACCTCCTGAAATATAATCAAATCCACCTTTTGGTACAATTTCTCCAGCTCTTTCTTCTAATTGATACGTATTTAAAACTTCAATCTCTTGTATTTTTGTTGGTGCATCATATACTTTTACTTCTTTTTCTGTCATAAATAAAATCCTCCATAAGTAATTAATTTTTTATTTTCTAAATGATTAACCAAATAATAATTCAATCATCGGTTGAGCAAAAGGAGCTAAAATAACCACTACAATTCCTGTAACCACAATGGATAAGCCTGACATGGCTCCTTGTACTTCGCCAAGCTCAATTGCTTTAGCAGTTCCCATTGCGTGAGCGGATGATCCTAAAGCAACTCCCTGCGCGACGGGATCATGAATATTTGCTACCTTAAATAATGTTGGAGCAATCACAGATCCCACGATTCCTGTAAACACTACAACAGCTACAGTTAGAGAAACGATTCCACCTAAAGATTCAGAAACACCGACTGCAATCGCGGTTGTAAT
>DXAZ01000109.1 GCA_019116785.1 Candidatus Atopostipes pullistercoris | reverse complement strand
TTTTTTCATTTTATTGAGATTAAACTAATGAGATGAATTTTCATCTTCGATTCCTAAAAGTTCATCTGTAGTCACTTTAAAAAATTTGGCTAGTTTAATCAGATTTTCTCCGCCAATAGATAATTGATTTTGTTCCCATCTGCTGATTGATGCTTGAGTAACATTTAGACTATCGGCTAATTCTCTTTGTGTTAAGTTTCCATGCTGGGTACGTAATTCTGAGATTTTTTTCATCAAAACCACCTTCTCTATCTCGAATGGGTATTTGTATACTTATATTATACACGATTTTTTTTCACATTCAACTTTTTTATGATTTTTTTTCATTAAAAATTGCTTTTTTAACAAAAAATGTTGCTTAATATCATAAAAAACATTAAAATGAAAACATGTGAACATTATAATTTAGAAAGGATACAGTAAATGACAACTTCCGGTGAGCGTATTAGACAACTTCGAGTACTAAAGAACTTAAGCCAACAAGAACTATCGCATGATTTAGGTTATAAGACATATACAACCGTTTCTAAATGGGAATCAGATGCTAGTTTACCTCCAGGAAAAGAGCTAAAAAAATTAGCCACCTATTTTCAGGTATCTACTGATTTTCTTTTGGGACTAGATAACTATCCTTCAAGTTACATATTTAGTGACATGCAAAACACCGTTGAAATTGACTTTATTGAGTCTATAAGTTCAGGATATCTTTATACCAATGGTTCTGTTGAAGAGACTACAGACTTTCCAACAGTTCAAATTCCCAACCATATATTGTCAGAAGATCCCGATAAATATTTCGTCATAAAAGTTCGTACTGACTCGATGAATCGCATAATAAATAGTGGAGATAATGTCGTTGTATTAAATTATAATAAAATTGAAACTCCTATACATAATACAGGTGATATTATAATTGTTAAAATTGATAATGAATACAAGCTAGAGCATCTAAGATTAACCGATTCAACTGTACATCTAGAGCCTTTTTCATATCTCGATGGCTTTGAAACCCTCACATATTCTAAAAAAGAGTTTGAACATCTTGAGATTGTTGGTAAAGTCATCTATGCTTTTAGGATATTCAATTAATATCCTAACACTCCCGATTATTTTATCATAGTAAAAAGGCTCTTAGATTAACTTAAGGAGCCTTTTTGTGTAAAATTAATTATATTATAGAAATATTTGTAAACAAATATTAATAGCTATCATAATATCACATACAATTGTGAAATAAAAATAAAAGTTAAAGATAAAATAACCCTGCAGTCAAATAACCACAGGGCTTATAAATGATCTATTATTCTTCGTAAGGAACGATCTTTAAAGAGACATCAATATGACCATTTTGAATCGCTCTTGAATACGGACAAATTTGGTGTGCTTTTTTGACCAAATCCATCGCATCCTCATCATTGAGTCCTTCAATCCCCACTTTAATTTCGACTTGTAATTTAATATCGAGGTTATTATCAGGATCATGCAAATAACTAACTGTATGACGTACAATCGATGGGTTCTTTACTTTTTCTTCATCTTTTACTGCCTGCAAAGCCGCATGAAAGCAAGCGCTATAACCTAATGCAAATAATTCTTCAGGATTTGCGCCATCTCGTTTGCTTCCTGGCGGAGTAATATTTACGCTGTACGTTCCATCTTCTAAATAACTTTTACCATTTCGGCCACCTGTATTTATAGACGTTGTTTCGTACTGTTTCTCATAATGAACCATTAACAATACCTCCTTATAGTTTTTTGTTCCTCTATAACATCATAACTCATGCGTATTTTAACTCAAGTAATACCTTTTGAAAAAGAAAAGCTCTAAACTTATTGGGCATTTCAAAACTTATTTTTTAATCAAGTCTTCCCAAATCCACAACTTCTCCACTGGCTAAGTAAATAATCCCTTCACCAATATTCGTCACATAATCACCAATGCGTTCTAAATCTCTTCCTATAAAAGAGTAATCAGAGACAGAAAAAGCGGTCTTTGGATTTTCTTCCATGATTTTAATCGCCGTTAAACGAAGCAAATTGTAATGCTTATCGACTTCTTCATCACGTAAGGCAATTTCTCTAGCTGCTTGAACATTAAAGTCAACAAAAGCATCAATTATATCTGTAGACATTTTAATAATCTTATCTCCCATGGTCTGAATAATAGGATCTAACTCTACAATATGTCTTTCATTTTTTAAATTAATCGTTGCTTCTGCAACATTTTGAGCATGATCACCCATTCGTTCAAGATTTGAAGCGGCGCGTATCACAGCAATAATACGTCTCAAATCAGAGGCAAGAGGTTGTTGAAGAGCAATCATTTCTGTACATTTTTTATCAATTTCATTCTCTTTATCATTAATTACCAAATCGTTTTCGATAATTTCTTTGGCTAATTTGACATCCTTTGTTATAAATGCTTGAACTGATTTACTGATGGCTTTATTTACCATGATTCCTAATTCTAGTAAATCTCGATGTATTTCAGCTAATTTCTCATCAAATATCGTTCTCAATGATTAGCCACCTCCCATAAATTAATAAACAGATTTTTAACTGTGTTTATTATACCCTTTCTTTTTGGAGAATGTTATTGAGAAGCATTGTAAATGTCTAATTTATGAAATTTCTTCTTTATTCATCACTTGAAAATTATTATTTACCTCTGCAGAAATCACTTTTTTTAATCGAATATATTCTTTCAAGAGTTCACTCATTGGCTGATTGATTTCTCGGATAAATTTCTTTCCTTCAAACATTGAATAATTTCCACCACCTACTGCACGATATTGATTCGTCACTAATTCAAATTCATCTTTTTCTTCTACAGGTTTTCCTTTAAATTCTAGCTGGACAACGCGTTCACCAATTGGTTTAGAGATATCTAAAATATAATCAATGCCTTCATACATATCATAATTATATGGTTGTGGTTTCGGAATACAATATTTTGGATGAATCATTATTTCGTTATCCTCATTGAGTGTAAAATAATCAGCCGTTTTTTCTAAAGCGGCTTTTAACTCCGCACCATTAATTTTTATTACTGCCAGAGTGTTTGGAAATGGATAATTCAAAATAACATCACGACTTGTAATATTTTCACCATAGCCAGGCACATTATTTGAAAATAGTGCGGTACAAGAAATGTCCGCTTTTCCATAATATTTTTGAACACGATTTATAAACTCAACATAAGGGTGTTCTTTTATTCGTGCTTGATTTGGATCTTTTATTTTCATATCTCCAACTGTTTTCCCTATGATTTCATCCAACCAGTCTTCTACTTCAGTCCCTAAAAATTGATACTTTTCCATTAATTTTTTGTCTGTAAGAATATTTTTTGTTGAGATCAGTTCTACTTTTTTCTCAATAATTTTTATTTTTTCTGATTGTTTTTCAATTTCCAGCTCAATTTTTCCTACTTTTTCTCCACGATGTCCAGGTTGAATAATCGGAACACCGTTAATCACTTCAGCGATTTCTCGGTGTTGATGTCCCGTAATGAATACGTCAATTCCTGGCACCTCATTTATAAGCTGGTACCCTTCATTTTCACCGGTATGTTCTTCCGTTGGTTCTCCTGTGAACAGATCAGATTCGAATCCACCATGGTAACAAACAATAACAATATCGGCTTTTTTTCTTAATTTAGGCACCCATTCTTTGGCTGTATCGACCGCAGAGAAAAACTGAAGATCTTTTATATTCTTTGGATGTTCCCAATGTGGAATATATTGAGTAGTTAGTCCTAGTATACCTATTTTCAAACCATTTTTTTCAATAATTTTAGCTGGACAATCTGCAAAGTAATTTCCTTCCTTCGTTAAAATATTTGCCGAAAGAACGGGATGGTTTATTTGAGCGATATATTCATTCAAGTAATCTAAACCATAATTAAATTCATGATTTCCAATAATACTAACATCAAAGTCTAGCTCATTTAAAGCAGACCCAAGAATTTTTGGCGTTTGGTAATGATTCTTTACATATTGACTTAAAGGAGAACCTTGAATAAAATCTCCATTTTCAATCGTTAATATCGAATTTTCATTCTCCATTTTTTCTTTTTGGAGAACTGAGGCTACTTTAAATAAACCTAACGGAGATTCTACAGATCGATTTGTATAGTCCGTTGGAAACAGGTAACTATGGATATCACTTGTTGCTAATATTGTTAACTTCATTTATTCATCACCCAACTACATTTTTATTTAAACGATTCAATGAGTAAATTGTATCTTTTTCAGGTAAAAAGGTACTCAAACCGGCAGCCATTAAACTCTCCATTAATTTTTCCGGTTTAAAGCTGTGCCATGGAATAGTTATTTTCGCATCAACTTCTTTAGCAATCGCAACTATATCCTCTTGTGTTGCATGACCACTAACATTAAAGTCTTTAAACGTAAAATTGTGATCTTCAATAGTAGAAACTAAGTTTTGGTATCGAACATCATAATCTCCTAAAGGCTCACCATTACTATGACAATAGACTCCTTTTTCAAACATTTTCATAAACATCCGATTTTCAAAGGTATTTTGTAGAACATATTTTTTTGGATCCTTTTGAATTTCTTCTAAAGAAATCCAGTTCTTTTTAAAATATTGTTTGCGATCTAATTCTTTTAATACGAAGAAATCGAGAGATTTATGATATTTTTCTAATAAATAGGCATATTTTGGTTCTAAGACGATTTTTCGACCATTCATTTGTGTAATCGTCGAAAGGTTATACACTCTTGTAATATCTCTGATATATGGATTTATAAAAATAATTTCCTGTTGATTCTCTTTTAAAAGATTCTGCCATTTATCATACATTTCTTTTTCTGTAACTTCTTTTTCTATTTCGTCTTCTTCTTCAAAACTAAATGATGTACCTTCGAGCAAGAAAATATCAGGCTTAAATTTATTCCCTTCTTCCATCCATTTATTAACATTTTCTGGGAAATTACCACTTAAACGAACATCACCAGAATTTATTAATTTCACATCCGGGGTTTGTACAAAAATTGCACAAGCCCCTTCAATATCATGATCACTTTTTTTAAAAAACACTTGGATATCTCCGACAGTTTTTATTTCATTATAATTTAATGGATAAACCGTTGCCTGTATCGCTTGTTCTTCTTCTATTTCAATTAACCATTGATATAGTCGATAAGAATCTACTGACATATAAATAGGAACTTCCGCGGGCACCTGATCCAAACTGCCTATGTGATCAATATGCAAATGTGAAATAAAAATGGCTGTATTTTCAATGGAATCCTCCCATTCTGGAAGTCTTCCTAAGTTCGAATCAAAAATTTCACCATAATCAAAAATAATTCGCCCAGAATTTGACTGGATATCAATTATATTTGCCCCAATTGTATTTAAGCCACTCAAAAATTGAAAATTCACCATTTTACTACTCCTTTAATTCATTAATTATTTGACGAAATAATTTCTTCGGTTGTTGTATTGATATTCATTAATGCTTCTTCTTCATCTAAGTCATTAATTAATACTTCTTCTAAAGTATCAATTAAATAATTTCGGTACTCTGAGTGACCAATAAAAATGGGCGAAGATATTCCGTAATCAAGTTCTAAGGTTGCAGCTTTAGAAACTGGATTTTCTTCTAAATAAGTTTGATATTCTTCTGTATTAACTCCGGATTCAGTCACTGGAACATACCCCGTATCAATTGCCCATTGTGCGGTATTTTCTGGTTGTAATAAAAATGCCATGAAAGCAATTGCCCCTTGCGCTTCTTCTTCACTTGCCGATGCAAAAATTCCTAAATCATTTCCTGCAAATAATGTTAATTGTTCATTATTGTATGTTGGTAATTCAGCCGTAGACCAATTTACATTATTTTCCTCTGCTACTGGTGCTACGTGAGGTGTTCCAGCGGATGAACCAATATAAAGTGCACTTTCTCCTCTACCAAACGGACCAGAAAAGAAGCCATCTTCTCCAGCTGTTCTTGCATAACCTTTATCAATCATATCTGTAATAAATTTTAATGCTTCAACACTCTCTGGACTATCAATAGCCACTTCTAAATCTTCACTTATGAAAGACGAGCCATTCTGACGAGCCATTGTTTCAAATTCCATTTCATAAGCATTTTCTAGACCCATAGCTACGGCATCATCTCCAGCGTCTACCATCATTTCTCCTAGTGTAATGACTTCATCCCATGTTTTTGGAACATCCACTCCATATTCATCTAGTAAATCTTGGTTATAATACATAACACGAGTAGATTTTGAAAAAGGGATAGCATACATTTCGTCATTATAAACGGAACTTGATAAAAATCCATCATAAATATCATCCAATTGTTCTTGGGTAAAACCATCTTCAGAAATTAACAAATCATCTAAAGATAACAATAACCCATCATTTGCTAAGTTTGGAACATCTCCAGGAGTAAGCTGTGACATTGTCGGTAAGGTTTGCGAAGCACCACCAGCAATAATGGACTGATTTAACGTATCATAATCCCCTTGATTTTGTTCTTTTACATAATAAGTATCTTGTGAGTCATTAAATTCATCAGTTAAATTCGTTATGGCTTCTTGGTTAGGCCCATTCATTGCATGCCAAAAAGTAATTTCTACGGTTTCACCATCAGCGCCCTCGTTTATCTCTTCATTTGTCGCTCCTTTATTTCCACATGCTGCTAATAATAGCGAGGCTGACAATAATACCCCACCAAACATTTTTTTAGTTCTATCCATCTTTTGTTCTCTCCTTTATTTTTAATATATTTAAACCTATAATTATCCTTTACTACCACCTGTAGCAAGGCCTTCAATAATATATTTTTGAAGGAAAATATAAATAATAATCATTGGAACAACAACAATAGTTGAAGCGGCCATTAATAATTCGTATTGTGTCCCCGCTTCAGTAGTAAAAGCCTGTAAGCCCACTGGTAAAACACGCATACTTTGCTCTGTAGTAACAATGAGTGGCCAAATAAAAGAATTCCAACTACCAATAATTGCAAGAATAGCGATAGATACGATAGACGATTTTGCTAGAGGAACCATCACTGTCCATAAATAACGCCAATCACTACAGCCATCAACTTTTGCGGCGTAGTAAACTTCATCAGGGACAGATTCAAAGGCTTCTTTTAATATATAGATTGAGAAAATGCTTGCTAAATAAGGTAGAAATAAAGAAGCATATGTATTAATTAAATTCCAATTTGATAAAGTTACAAAATTTGGAATAATGAGCAACTCTCCAGGGACCATCATCGTTGAAATTAACAGAACAAATAAAAAATTTTTTCCATAAAATTCTAGCCGAGCAAAAGCATATGCAGCTAAAATGGTGGTAAAAAGTTCTCCTAATGTTGACGCAGTCGTTACAATAACACTATTCAAAAAATACTGACCGAAAGGCGCCGCGGCTAAAGCCTGTTTATAATTTTCTATTTGGAAAAATTTAGGAATCCAAACTGGCGGCATGGCAACAGCCTCACCTGGTGTTTTTAATGAAGTCGAAATCATCCAAAAGAATGGAAGCAACATCGTTAAAGCCCCAAGAGCCAATACAATATAAACAAAAACATCTAATAATTTATTCTTTTGTTTTTGATTCATTATGTTTCTCCCTCCTAGTTATAAATAAATCTTTTACTAACCAAACGTTGAAGTAAAGTAAAAACGAGTATGATTAAAAATAAAACAATTCCTGCTGCAGTAGCTACTCCATATTGGTATTCTGTGTAGAATTTTTCATAGATATAAAAAACCATTGTTAATGCAGAGCCAGCAGGTCCTGGTCTTCCTGAAAATAATGAATAAACTTCTGTAAAAACTTTAAAACTATTAATTACCCCAATAATACTGACTAAAAGAATATAAGGATTTAATAGAGGCATCGTTATATTCACAAATTGTTGCCAATTACTCGCACCATCTACACGAGCTGCTCGATAATAATTTTTATCAATATTATTAAGTCCGACTAGAAAAAGAATAATATTGTACCCCAAACCTTTCCAAATACTCATAATAATTAATGCAGGCAAAGCAAATTTAGGATTTGTTAGCCAAGCCATTGGTTCCACTCCAACAAAACTAAGAAAATAATTGATTAAACCATATCTTGTGTGATAAAGCCAATTCCAAACGATGGAAACAGCCACTGTACTTGTCACAAAAGGCAAAAAGTAGATGGATCGAAAAAAGCTAGATAATACGTTTATTCGATTTAACATCATGGCGACAAACAAAGAAATAATAATAGACGCTGGTACAACTCCTAAAACAAATATGAAGGTATTTCGTATGGCTGTATAGAAGCTCGGATCTGAAAAGATTTCTTTAAAATTCGAAAGACCATAACTTCCGACTTCTCCAGTAAAAATATTATAGTTTTCATAAAAACTCATCGCTAATGATTTAAAAATAGGATAAATATTAAAAATCCCTATGAAAATTAATGCAGGGGCTAAATATAAAAAAGATTTTAATGTGCTCTTCCAAGTAGGTTTTTGCATCATTTTAATGCACCTCTTTGAATGGTATTCTCTTTATCGTCAAATAATAATAAATCTTTTTCGTTTACTGCAAGATGAATGGTATCTCCTTGTTTATGTACAAAGCCTAGTTCTGTCGCCACGATTTCTCCTATTTCAGTATCTACATGAACGGTCACGTTTTTCCCAATAATCTCTACAAAGCGAACCGTTCCTGAGATCAACGCGTCCTCTTTACTCTCTACTTCATATAAATTTTCTGGACGTATTGCGATCGTTTTAGTCATTTGAATTTCTTTACTCTTTAAATTTAATGAGGGAAGATTTAATGCTTCATTCATTGCTAAAGAATTAATAATGGGGGTTCCTAAAAATTTAGCAACAAATAAATTCTCTGGATAATTGTATAATTCAGTCGGTGTACTATATTGTTGAATATCTCCTTGATTTAAAATCATAATATTATCTGATATGGATAAGGCTTCTTCTTGATCGTGTGTAACAAAAATTGTAGTAATATTTGTTTCCTGTTGAATGCGACGTATTTCTTCTCGCATTTCAATTCTCAAACGTGCATCTAAATTAGACAACGGCTCATCCATTAGTAAAAGAGAAGGTCTTTTTGATAATGCTCTTGCGATAGCCACTCTTTGTTGTTGTCCACCCGATAAATCTTTCGGTCTTTTATTGATATGTTCTTCAATTTTTACAAGTTTTGCTAACTCCATTGCCCGCTCGACTCGTTCTTTTTTTGGAACCTTTTGCATCTTTAAAGGAAATTGAATATTTTCTAGAACGGTTAAGTGAGGATATAATGCATAATTTTGAAACACCATCCCTACTTTACGATCTACTGCATCTAAGCTTGTTACATCTTTATCTCCAAAATAAATTTTGCCACTATTTGGAAAAATTAATCCCGAGATTAACATTAAAGTTGTAGATTTTCCACATCCACTAGGCCCTAATATAGTCACAAGTTCACTTTCGGGTATTTGAAAGCTTATATTATTTAATACCTTGTTTTCATCAAAAGCCATGTTTATATCTTCAAATCTAACTTGCACGATACCACCCCTGTAATTGTTTTTTCTTGATTCAACTTTTTGTTTCAATCAAGTATTCAAGTATATCAGAAAGCATAAAACATTAAATACTTCTTAGGTTAAGTTCCTGTTAATCTTTTATTAAATTCCTTTACAAATGCTTAAAACGTTATAGCTAAAGGAATAATTGTAAATTACTCCTTAATATTGTCTACAGTTCTTTATTTTAATTCAATAAAAACTCCATCTGTTTTATTAAATACAAAGAATTCATTCCTTTAGTTTAAGTCGCTACTTTTGATACATTCATTTCCCCATTGCCTCCTTTGTCTTTTAAAATTATATAAATAATGTTCGTTTTATACAAGGATATATCTAAGAAATACTATTATTTTATTGATAAACAGTTTCTTTTTACTTTTAAATACAAAAAATATTAAAAATCTTTCGTTTTAAACGAACATTATTAAAAGCGGAGGGTTAAATTTTTCCTATAACAAAAAGCCTCCAGATAAATTATCGGAGGCTTTCTTTTATTTCTATAAATGATTGATAAAGTAAGTAGCTAAACTAAAGTAAATGATTAAAGCAAAGGTATCATTAATTGTGGTGATAAAAGGACCCGATGCAACAGCTGGATCAATTCCTATTTTATTAAATAGTGTTGGTATGATAGAACCGATGACCGTCGACAAACTTAATGTCACAAGTAAAGAAGAACCAATAATCACTGAAAGCATGACATTCCCATATAAGAAATAAGATAAGGCACCAACCATTATAAAAGAGGCGATACCAATTAAAACACCCGAACCAAATTCCTTCCCTAACATTTGCCAAAAACTTTCTTCATTCTCTTCATTCAAAGTTAAGCGTCGCACAGAAACGGCTAACGATTGTGTCCCTACATTTCCTGCCGAGTCTAAAATGATTGGCATAAAGGCGGCTAATGCGACAACTTGTGCCAAAGTATCTTCAAAAGCGCTGATTAAGTTCGCAGAAATAAGCCCTAAAAAAATTAATATAATAATCCACGGAAGACGTTTACGTGTCATTTGTAAAATGGTTTCGCCTTCAGGACCTTCTTCTTCGTCTATAGAAGAAATACCCCCGAATCGATGGAAATCTTCTGTCATTTCATCATGAATAACATCTAAAACATCATCAACCGTCACAATACCCAGTAAAATATTATCCTTATTTACAACAGGAACGGCTAATAAATCATACTCTTGAATAATTCGAGCCACTTCTTCTTGATCCATTTCTTGAGGAACATATACAGTTTGTGTGTTCATAATCTCTTTTACTTTCGTGTCCCCTGGCGAAAGAAGCAAATCACGCAAGGAAAGAACACCCGTCAATTGATTATTCGGATTCACTACATAAATATAATAAATTGTTTCTGCTTGCGATCCAATTAAACGCATATCAGCAATTACTTCATCCGCAGTGTTCTCCGTTGTAACACGAATTAATTCGGTGGTCATTAATGCCCCAGCTGTACCCAATTTTTGCTTTAGTAAAGATTCAATCGCTTTTAAATCTTCAGGTTTCATAATAGATAATGCTTGCTGGCGCTTTTCTTCATCTAATTGACTAATAAATTGCACCACGTTATCATCCGCAATGAAAGAAAAGACATTTTGTAAATAAGTACTCGGTAAATAATAAAAAGCAGCTAATTGGTCATCAAAATCCATGTCATCAAATAACTCCGCAAACTCATCTGGAGTTAAAAATTCAGTAATTTTAACTTTTTTATCGGGATAGAGCAAATGAAACACTTCTACTTGATCGCGTTCATGTAACTTTAAAAATAAATCACGAAATTCTTCTCGTTGTTCTTTTTTAATGGCTTTATAAATTTGATCATAATACTCTTCTCTATTCATTCTACTCAATCCTTCATTTAGTTAATTTCGTTTCATAAATACAAACCTTGTCCCCTTTAATTTATCAAAATAAACCCGTAAAAACAACTTAGAAATATTTAAAGTAGGCAAATAAATGAAATAAAAGTAATTGCTTCTACTAGTTTTAAGAATCTCTCTTCAGTATTTTAGACACCCAACAAAAACAGTTTGTATCAAATTTATCTTCACAAAGAATATTTGTTATTTACAGGAATAGACCATGTTGTTTTTTAGAAAAACCTCTCTTATTAAACACAAATCGACTTCTATCTCTAGTAAAGAAAAGGAATAGCTTTTGAATGACAGTGCAAAGATTCAAATACAAGTTGTATTTTTAATTAAATACTTAAATATAGAAAAGAAACCCTACTAAATTTGTAGAGTTTCTTTTGTAAATATTAACCTTCATTAACAATATTATAATACGTCCGTGAAGTTAATTTGTAAAAGATCCAATAAACCAATGCAAACACAACCAATACACCGAAGTAACTTGTTCCAAAAATAGATAAATCTCTGACGCCAAATAAACCGACCAGTGTATAGACAATTTTTGAAATGAACAAATTATGCAAAATAGCGACGGCTAAAGGGAGTCCAAATACCCAAACAATTTGTGACTGAATCGTTTTTTCAATCATTGATTTTTCCAAGCCGACTTGTTTCATAATGCGATAATTTTCGCGGTCTTGATGTCCTTCAGTAATTTGTTTGAAGTAAAGCATTAAGATAATCCCTACAATTAGCACAATGCTGACAATCATACCGATGAAAAGCAAGCCTCCATATAAGGTATATAGATTTTGTCTTGTTTCTTCGATCGTGTTAACTACTATCGAGTCTTGTTCTTGACGTTCATTTAAATATTTTTGAATTTCTGCTTCATTTCCTGAGACATTAAAATTCAAAACGTGTTTATAGGAAGTGGGCGCGAAGTCCCCATCAGGTCCCATATAATTTTCAAAAGCCACTCTAAATTCTTCCAACTGCTTCTCATCAGGAAAAGCTAAATAAATAACCTCTACTCCATAATTGGCTGGAATGACATCATCAGGAACGATTTTTGTTTGATGCTCTTTCCCATTGATCTCAATCGTAGAAAATTTCTCTACATTCAATAAGTTTGAAGAAATAGCCACTTCATTTAGTGAAAGTGTGAGTGTTTCATCGTGCCTCTCATTATACGTATCCACTGTTTCTCCAATTAATACCACCGTTTGGCTCGTATTTAAAGTTTCATTGACTGAGGATTCGGCAGTTAAAGGAATAAGTTTTTGATCGACGAATTCTCCGTTCGTTTCAACGTTTGAATGAAGATAAACCTCTTCGAGTTGCCCTCGTTTTGATAATTCTTTTTCTAAATTGGTTAAATACTCTTCATTTTCTTCATCAGAGTAAAAAGCTTGAACGCTATAATCGGTTGGCATACTACTTGAAATTTGAGTTTCCATCACGCGATAAAGTGTTGTGGTTAAACCTAAAACTAAAATAATTCCACTACACAAAATCGCAATACTGGCTAAGCTTACTGCATTGTTGTTCATCCGATGCAACATTCCAGAAATCGATAAAAAATTGTTTTTCTTGTAATAGATTCTTTTATTCTTTTGTAAAGCTTTTAAAATAAAGATAGAAAGCGAAAGAAATAAAAGATAGGTGCCTATCACAATTAAAAAGATTGCTGTAAAAATATTTAATAAAGAGCCTAAAACATCATTGGTCGTTAGTGCGATATAATAGCCACTTCCTAACGTGCCAAGTCCTAAAAGCGCTACTAGCCAATTACCTTTAGGTTCTCTTTGACCTTTATGAGCACTGACAAAAAGTTCTGTTGGATTTAAACGATTAATTTTAAAACTATGAAAAATAAAACTGACTAAGAATGTAACAAATAAAAGAGCCACTATCCCTAAAGCTGTTTGAATTTGAAATGGATAATCCATCAAATCGGCTCCGGTATCTTTCATTAAGCGGTTCAAGCCTACAAACATTAAATTCCCAGATAAATAGCCAATCACCACACTAAATACAGAAGTAACGGCCCAATTGAAAAGCATTTGGATAAAAGTAATCCAGAGAATGTGTTTCTTTTCTAATCCTAAAACGGTATATAAGCCAAACTCTTTGGTTTGATTTTTTTGGATAAAATTACTGGTATATAAAGAAATAATCACCATTAACAAGGTAGAGAAAAAGATTCCCATCCCCACAAATATTTTTAAATCGGGGTGAAATTCTAGAACATATTCATTTTGCATGAGCGATAATAAAATATATTCTAATGAAAACAATAAAGAAACAGCCAATAAAAAAGGAAAGTACAATTTTTTATGCGAAGAGATACTTCGAAAAGCTAGTTTATTTAAAATGGAAGTTTTCATTATTTCTCACCTCGGTCATTGAGTACCGAAAGACTCTCTGCAATACGTTCTTGGAAGGCTTGACTATCTGCTTTACCACGATAAACTTCATGGAAAATTTTCCCGTCTTTAATAAATAAAACACGGTCGGCTTCGGAAGCGGCTTTCACAGAATGAGTCACCATCATGATGGTATTTCCTGCTTTATTAACACTTCGCAAAACGTCTAAAATTTGTGAAGAAGTGGCAGAGTCCAAGTTCCCGGTTGGTTCATCCGCTAATAACAATGTAGGCTGATTAATAAGTGCTCGTGCAATCGCAACACGTTGTCTTTGTCCGCCTGAGATCTCATAAGGATACTTATTTAACAACTGCTCAATCCCTACAAATTCGCTAACTTCATCCAATCGTTTTTCCATTTCGTGTTTTGGAACATCGGAAAGGACCAAGGGCAATAGGATATTATCTTTGTTGTTAAAGGTATCCAAAACGTTAAAATCTTGGAAAACAAAACCGAGTTGTTCTCGGCGGAACTGCGCGATTTGTTTGTTGGGGATTTTACTTAAATCTTGGCCGTTTAGTTCGATTTTTCCTTCTGTAGGCTCGTCAAACGTTGCGGTAATATTAAGCAAGGTCGTTTTCCCTCAACCCGATTCTCCCATAATCGCTACAAATTCACCTTCTTTTACCCCAAAATCAACATCTCTTAAAGCAATGGTTTCATTTCCGCGTGTTCGATAAACTTTTTTTATGTGTTTTACATCTAATAACATTTTATTTCCTCCTTTGAATTTTACAAACCTAGTTTACCGAACCAGCAAAAAAGTTGCCTGTATCTATTCTTACAGATTTTCACATTAAACTTACAATTTTGTAAGCTAAACATCAAAGAGCTGGATCGTAA
>DXAZ01000015.1 GCA_019116785.1 Candidatus Atopostipes pullistercoris | reverse complement strand
ATATTTGCTACCTTAAATAATGTTGGAGCAATCACAGATCCCACGATTCCTGTAAACACTACAACAGCTACAGTTAGAGAAACGATTCCACCTAAAGATTCAGAAACACCGACTGCAATCGCGGTTGTAATGGATTTTGGAAATAGGGTAGAGACCATTTGAATATCGTATTTAAACAAAAAGCCAAAGCCAATAATCATTACGGTATGTAAAAGTACGCCCGTTATAATCCCCATTAAAATTGCTGAGTAATGTTTTTGTAAATAAACATAATTTTTTTCTAATTTGATCGCTAAGGCGACCGTAGCGGGTGTCACAAAAGTACTAATCAATTTTCCGCCTGCTTCATACGTTTCATAAGGTATGTCTAAAACAAGCAGTAAAAGAATGATCATCACAATTGCAAAAAGCAAAGGGGTGAGTAATGGTGTAGGCCATCTTTTTTGTAAACGAGCTGCCAATAAATATAAACCGACAGTAACCGTAAGCCACAGATAAGGACTTTCCATAAAAGCATTAACCATTATTATCCGTCCTCTCTATTCCGGTTTTCTTTACCTTTTGTCCGGCTTTTCCCATGATTTTTTGAACAAGAGTTCCAACAAAACACATCATGATGGATACCGTCACCACCATAATAATTAATAATTGAAACCAAACATCACCTAACAATTCAAAATTCGTCATTAAGCCAACACCTGCTGGCACAAATAGAATCGCCATGTTATCTGTCAGCCAAGTTCCTACTTCATCTACTTGACTGAGCTTTATCCATTCAAAATGTAAAGCAATAAATAATAAAATCATCCCAATGACACTTCCAGGAATAGCGACAAAATTTGAGATGAGAATAGAAACGCCTTCTCCTAAAAGTGAGAATAAAAATATCCAAAATAATTGTTTAATTATTTTCACTGAATTCCTCCCTAAGCAAATTTAATTGCAAACGTTTTCTGTGAATGGAATTATTTTAGCATATAAATCTCCGTCTGTCTTATATTGCTTTTTTATGGTATTATAAATAATATTTATGAAGTACCCAGACTTCATTTATTTTATTTATGTTAAAATAATCACAAGCTACATCGTTTTTTTAGGAGATTAATCATGAATTTACAAGACTTAATTTATTTTCATTACTTAGCAGAAAGCTTAAGCTTTACCGATACAGCGACTCACTTTTTTGTTTCTCAACCCTCTATCTCGACCGCAGTAAAAAGACTAGAAACAGAATTCAATACCAGTTTAATTGATCGACGTAAAACATTAAAAAAGATGGAATTAACACCCGCCGGAAAAATTTTATATAAAAACACCGATGAAATTTTAAAAAGATTAGATAAAACACGACAACAGATTGAAGATATTGAATTAGGCTATGTTTATTATGGATTTTTACCGACCATAGGCGGTTATTTTTTACCCGAAATTCTTCCGAAATTGACACAGTATTCTAAAGACTTAAAGTTAGTAGAAGAGGAAAGCTCAGATATTATGCTCAATATGATTTTGAATGAAGAAGTTCCTATTGCGATTCTTGGACATGAGGAACCTTACATTCGACAAAATAAAATCAAACAGATTTTGTTAATGGAAGAAGAGATGGCTCTTTGGGTGTCACAAAACCATCCACTAGCAAAGAAAAAAGCAGTAGGACCAACTGAAATTCAAAATGAAGTATTTATTTCGTTGTCAGAAGGCTACACACATCATCGTATTTTTGAAAAATGGGCCACCCATCACGGAATCGTTGAACCAAATATTGTCTATGCAAAGGAAATAAAAACGGTCAAATCAATTGCGACCTCCACACATATGGTGGGCTTTATGTCGGATATTTTGATGAGCGAAGATACGGACTTAGTAAAGGTACATTTAAAAGGAGCCCCTAAGTTTTATATTAGTTTAGTTCTTAATACTGAAGCAGAAAACTCATATGTCCAACAAAAATTTAATCAAGCTTTTATTGAAGTAGTAAAAGGCTTAAAATTTATGAGTAAATGAAAATAATCTTTGCTACAATAGATTCAATAAATAAAAAGGAGAGATGGCTCTATTTTGACAAAGGAAATTGAAGTCGTATTAGTCGACGATGAACAACTGCAACTTGATTATATGCAAAAACTTATAACCCAAGCAGTCAAATCAATTTGAAATTTATCAAAAATTTGATGAGATCGTCGAAGATAAAACGGCCTTTTATATTTCACACCGACTATCTAGCTGTCGTTTTTGTGATGAAATTTTAGTCTATGACGACGGTGAGATTGTTCAAAAAGGGAGTCATGAAGAGTTAGTCAAACAGCCTGGAAAATATTATGATTTATGGTATGCCCAGGCTCAATATTACCAATAAGATGATAGGTATTTTTAAAAATAAAAGGCAAAAGTAGTCGGTTTCTCCCCGCTACTTTTGTCTTCTTTATTTTAAGATGAAATTTAATTTTTAAAATTCTTCATGTTTCGCTGGGTCTAAATCTTTATTCCGACCGTCTTCACGAGTTAAAGCATTGATTTGCTTCATTTCTTCTTCGGATAATTCAAAGTCAAAAATATCTAAGTTCTCAGCTTGTCGTCCAGCGTGACTGGATTTTGGAATTGGAAGAACTCCGAGTTGGATTTCCCAACGTAAAACAACTTGTGCCGTTGTTTTTCCATGCTTATCCGCAATATTCTTAACGACTTCTTCATCCAAGGCCTCATTTTTCTGGCCGACAGGTCCCCAAGCTTGCGTGATAATTCCTTTTGAAGTATCGAATTTACGCTGTTCTTCTTGGTTAAAGTAAGGGTGCAATTCAACTTGGTTAATGACAGGTAAAACGCCTGTTTCTTTTTCTAAACGTTCAATATGTTCAGGCAAGAAGTTGCTGACACCAATTGAGCGAATAAGTCCTGCTTTTTGGGCATCAATCATCGCTTTCCAAGCTTCTACATATTTATCTTCTTTTGGATTAGGCCAGTGGATTAAGTATAAATCTAGATAGTCTAAACCAGTACGCATAACCGATTCTTCGATTGCTTTCATGGCATCTTCATAAGCGTGATGACGTCCAGGCAATTTTGATGTGACTGTGATTTGATTCCTAGGAATCCCACTGTTTCGAACAGCATAGCCAACAGCCCCTTCATTTTCATAATTATAGGCTGAATCAATTAATCGGTAACCATTCTTTAAGGCCATTTCAATTCGTCGAGCACCATCGCTTCCTTTAAAACCGGCTGTTCCAAAACCAACTTTTGGAATTTCAAAACCATCGGATAAAATATAATGTTCCATATTACTGCCTCCTGTATTTATACTTATGTCAAAAAATTGTACACTTATTCCAATCCTTTAAAATATTAAATTAGAAATAATTATTTTTCTTTCTGTTTCATTATCTCAAAAATAATTATTGATGCAAAGAAAATGGTTATGTCCGATAAAATGTATGGAATACTCAGTCATGTCTGAAACCAATCTATAAAATAAGGAGGCCCACTGAAGCAATAGAAACACCATTAAATATTTACCAATTTTAATTATCAAGGATTAACCATGTTAATTGCCCGTTATTTCTTTTATAATAAGAAAGAATGAAAAATATAAGGGTGAGAAAAATGACCTATCAGGCTTTATATCGAGTATGGCGTCCCCAAACATTTAAAGATGTTTACGGACAAGAAATGATTGCACAAACACTACAAAATGCCATTCGAAAAAAACAACCAAGTCACGCTTATTTATTCACTGGACCCCGAGGAACTGGGAAGACCAGTGTAGCGAAAATTTTTGCAAAAGCCATCAACTGTCAGCATCCAGTCGATGGAGAACCATGCAACGAGTGTGCCATCTGCCAACAAATTACAGAAGGTAGTTTGGGCGATGTGATTGAGATTGATGCGGCAAGTAACAACGGAGTAGAAGAAATTCGAGATATCCGTGAAAAAGCAAACTATGCACCTACGCAAGCCGATTACAAAGTTTATATTATTGATGAGGTGCATATGTTATCAATGGGAGCTTTTAATGCGCTCTTGAAAACTTTGGAGGAACCACCAAAAAATGTGATTTTCCTTCTAGCCACAACAGAACCACATAAAATCCCGCTAACCATTATCTCTCGGACTCAACGATTTGATTTTCGACGTATTTCACAAGAAGACATCATGCGACGTATGGAATATATTTTAGATGAAATGAATGTCGACTTTGAAGAAGATGCACTATTGCTGATTGCAAAAGCTGCTGAAGGTGGAATGCGCGATGGCTTAAGTATCTTAGACCAAGC
>DXAZ01000108.1 GCA_019116785.1 Candidatus Atopostipes pullistercoris | reverse complement strand
GTTCCAAAATCTGGATCATTTGAACGCGCTTGTTCAAAAATCTCTTGAAAAGAACCTAATACTGGATCTAATAATTCTAACGCTTCTTCCACTTCTGGTGCTAAAGCAGCTTTTTTATTCTTTTTTGTTTTTCTGACCCAAGCTTTAAATTCAGGTTCTATTTTTTCTACTTGATCAATCTCCGATACAGGTAAGGTAAGAACTTCTGAATCAAAGAAACTTAATTTAGCACTTTCTTTTGAAATAATTGTTGCTACAGAACGCATTTTAGAAGCCGCTTGCCCATCTGTAATATCTGCATTGACTGGCAACATAGCGTATTGTTGTAAATAACTTGCCTCTGCGATAATTCTTTCATATATATGTAAAGCTTCTACAACTACTTCGGCATTTTTAATTTTTCCTTTATATTGTTCAATAAAGGCATCTACTAAACTTGGAAATCTTTCTAATGCTATTTTAAAATCTTTTTCCGTAGCGAAAATACCTGTTAAATCCCATTTTAGATTTTCACTGACTTCGGAACGTGGTTTTAATTGTTCTGTCATTTTAATTATCTCCTTTATTTACTCATTATATTTTAATGATATATCCTTAATCATAACACATAAACTTTATTAGATAAAGAAAAAAACTACCAATTGACTTTATAATAGTCTTGTCATGGCAGTTTTAAAATAATTATTCAGCTTCTTCGTAAGGAATAAAAGCACCTGTTAAGTAATCTTGAACTAATATTTCTTCAGAATCTAACATGTATCGATAAATTCCTGCTAATGGCGTATGTGATTGTTCATCTTCTTGTTTTTCGTAAACCGTCATTTCTACATATTGATCGGCTGTTTTAAAAGAAAAAGTATAATCTTCAACATTTAAACCCGTCGTAGCAACAAATTGATCAATTGCTGCTTGATCGATAGATTCAAGCACCGCGGCTTCTGAATCATTTTCTGTCGTTGAAGAATTTGCTTCTACAGATGATTTACTTTCAGCTTCTGCAGTATCTTCAGTTGTTTCGTCTTCAGTTTTATCTTCAGTTTCATCTTCAACTTCTTTATTGGTTGAATTTTCTTCTGATGCTTCTGCTTTTGTTTCAACTTCTTCTTGAGTTTCAGATTCTTGGGCTGTTTGAGTTTTGGTTGTTTCTTCTAATATGTCAACATTCGTTGCCTCTTCAGCTGGTGCATCCGTACATGCCACTAAAAAAAGCGATATCGCCAAACTACTAAAGAATAAGCGAGCTTTATGTAACATCAAGTTACCTACTTTCTTTTATTAAGATTCAAATTCTAACCTATTCTAACACTTTTTTTTGATGATAGAAAGTTTTCTTCTATTTTTTACATTGATTCGCTTAAAAAATACAATTTTACATAAACCATTTGCTTTATAATTTTTATAAAAGTAGAATAAAGATACGTTATATTTCAGGAGGGTTAGTAGTGATTTATCAATTTAAAATTAATTTAAAAGATGTAGGTGTACCTGTTTGGAGACGGTTATTAATTGATAGTGATACAACATTTGAAGACTTTCATTATATTTTACTTGCAACCTTTGACTGGTTAGGCAGTCATCTCCATGAATTTGAAGTTCGAAAAACAGATGGAAAGAATTTGTCATTTGGCAAAGTCCGTATTGGAGTAAATAATACAGAAGAAGACGTCGATAATGAGAACGTTCTTGATTTGTTTATGCCTTTTTCTTTTGAAGATGAGCCTATTTTTGATCAAAAACAAGAAGTACTAAGCAACTGGTTTCTTAAAGAAAAAGATCGAGTCATTTATACGTATGATTTTGGGGATGATTGGGAGCATGAGATTGTTTTAGAAAAAATATTAGAAAAAGAACCTGACACCTACTACCCAGTTTGCATTAAAGCTAAAAATGATACGCCTCCAGAAGATTCTCGTTATGAACTATTAAATGATGAGATTGACTTAATTGACCCGGACTGGAAACAAATTGTAGAAGAAGTAAATGACTTTTTAGAAATGGATGATTTAAAGGCTTATTTCACTGGATCTTTTGATTAATAAGACAAGTAATTTATCTTCTAATATTAATAAAACCCTAAAGTAGTTTAATAGAAAATTACTTTAGGGAGAATTTATCATTCGATTATTATTTTTTTTAAGACCATTTAATCACTAGAATTGATTAAATTAATTCAAACGTTCCAAAAAATTTTGCATGATAAACTTCTTTTTCTTTTAAGAAACCTCTCATGGCTTCAATCGCATGTACTTCTAAATTTTTATGGTTTTTCCCATATTTATTGGGAACCCCTTGATTCGTGACATAACTGACTGAATAGATTTTATCTAAATCCACAGGCTCTCCTTTAATCAATAATGTCTGAATGCGATGACCTTTAGGATTTTCTACTTTGAAGAAAACTTTTAATCCAAGTGCTCTTTTCAGATAACCGCCCATTTGGTTATAAGGATTCGTTGAATAAGTATTTTCTATATTTTCTTCAAGCATTTCATAAATTTCTTCTCCCGCCAATTCAGTGGTTGAAATCGGTGGATTCATAGGAATTATTTGATAGAGTTGCTTAAGCGTAATAGGTCCTTTATCAATCGGCGCCCCATAACGCCAACCATTTGAAAAAACAAGGTCAGAATTTGTCTGATATTGAATCGCTTCTAAAAGTAGATTGTCCATTGTACTTTCCACATTCCACCCACGATGCAAAATCCCGTCCGTATATCCTACAATTTTTGTTAATTGTTCTTTATATGGTTCTACTGCCTTATTTACTAATCCTTTCATTTTCGGATTTTCAAAAATATCTTCCGTAATCGTCATTAATGAATGTTGTAGTTCTACTATTTGTCTGTCATCAACAGTTAGGTCAATTTTTCCAATAAATGAACTTTGTGAGCCGGATTGTATAATGGTTGTGTCGTTTATTTGAACTGGTTTTGACAAGCGGTTATGGGTATGACCACTTAAACAAATATCTATTCCTTTGACCTCTTCCATCATTTTAACATCTTGAGGAAAACCCAGATGAGAAAGAACAACAATTAAATCTACTTCTTTTTCTTGAAGTTCTTTTACATATTTTGGTAGCTCCTTATTTCCTAAAGTAAAATATAACCCCTCACTGAAATGCGACGGCATTGTTTTGTCGATAATCGTAGCGGCTATTCCAATAATACCGATGGAAATGTCTTCTTGATTCACAATGGTATACGGCTCGAAATACAATTCTTCGGTTTCTTTTTTATACGCATTAATTGCTAGAATGGGATAATTTAATTTTTCTCCTATTGCTTTTAATCGCTCGGGGCCATAACCTATATCCCAATGGAAAGTCATCGCTTGAATTCCTAATTCATTGACTAAGGGAATTAATTGTTCCCCTTTCGACTTTACTGCTTCATACGTTCCATGAAAGGTATCGCCATTATCAAAGATAAAAGTTGTTCGTTCTTTTTGACTATTTTCAATGACGGTTTTCATACGCGAGAAACCGCCTGCTTCTTTCACTGTTAATCCTTTGCTATCATAAAAATGTTCCAAATGCGGTTCGATATAGCCATGTACATCGTTAATTTGAATGATCGATAATTTTTTGCTCACTCATCTCACTCCTTATCAATATAGATAGGTGGACGTAAACAAACACGTTAGCAATTATTTCAATATTATAGTCATTTTACTAGGAATCAGTGATCTAACAAAATTATCCGTATGGAATGAGGAATTTAGTTCTATAATACTATTTTTCTGATTTGTTGGACATTATCTGGAAAAATGTCTCGCATTTCTGCTTTATCCTAAGGAGTTAATGCCTTTTTTATGCTCACTCCTGAAGGTAGACGCTTTATCCTAAGAAGTTGGTGTTTTTTTACGCTCACTCCTTAGGGTAGTACGTTTCTCTAGTATAGTATAATGACCGCAGTTTCCTCCTCGATTTCGAGAAAAATGGTATGAAGAAATCTGAGCTGATTCCTTCATACCGTTTTCTAAAGTCCTATAAGACTACTTTGTTATTTTTGATGGTATTCTGCGTAGACTTCTCTTTTTGGGACTCCGCGTTCTTTA
>DXAZ01000107.1 GCA_019116785.1 Candidatus Atopostipes pullistercoris | reverse complement strand
AAAAAGAAGGCCCCTTGGTCAAGTGGTTAAGACATCGCCCTTTCACGGCGGTATCACGGGTTCGAATCCCGTAGGGGTCATTTTAAATTAAGAAAGTAAATTCTTAATTTTTATGGAGGATTACCCAAGTTCGGCTGAAGGGATCGGTCTTGAAAACCGACAGGTGGTTAACGCCACGCGGGGGTTCAAATCCCTCATCCTCCTTAAATAATTAGCGCGGGGTGGAGCAGTTGGCAGCTCGTCGGGCTCATAACCCGGAGGTCGTAGGTTCAAATCCTACCCCCGCAATTTTCCGTAGAAGTTGTTGAAGCAAGAACTTACGGAGAGAGTATATATTAAACATCATGTCTATTGTTACATCAGCAATTTACAGATAGGATATACAAAAGTATGGCTCAGAGTATTTACCTTGAGGCAATTTAAAGGCGCAGTAGCTCAGTTGGTAGAGCAACGGATTGAAGCTCCGTGTGTCGGCAGTTCAACTCTGTCCTGCGCCATATATAAAAAGTTTATGTGCAGTTTTTAACTGTACATAAACTTTTTTTGTTTAAAGAGAACAGATTATTCATTTCTTCATTTAAGAGGTAATTTATAAAAAAACATATAATTTAAAAAACATTTAAAAAAATTCTAAAATACAGTCAGTTCTTAGAATAAGGTGAGAAGGCATAACCCCATATAAACAAAAGAAAATATACAAGCAAAAATCGAGGTCGTTTTTCGACCAAAGTTCGTTGAAAATACGCTAGCTAAAGGAAAAGTGACCAATAAAATCAAGCTTTGCCACCTGATAAATCCCCATAAGACAATAATTCCAAAACTGTAAGCCAATAGAACTAATCCATATAACCCATTTTTTTTAAAAGGTCGATCAATCCGGGAAATCTCAAATAGATAAAATGGAATAAATAAAACTAAATATATCGGAATGAAACGCGGATGAATAAAACGAACTTGCACATAAAAAGAAAAGCCATTTAATAAAACTAATTTTAATAAGGTTGTTGTGATAATCGCTACATGATCAAGATCATAATAGCTAAATAAAAACTGCAACTGAATAATTAACGTATAGCCGCTCAACACCAAAAAAGCGAGCCAAGAATAACTAAAAGCAAAATAACCTAACAAAAGGACATTTAAAACCTCCAAGCCAAATAAAAAGGGCTTAGAAACTTCAAAATCATTCTTTGGAATACGTAACAATATATTTTCCAACATCTGATTAACCAGCACAAATAAATACAACAGGAAAAAAGCAAATCCTCTAAAGGTATCGTATTGTAACGCAAAAATATTTCCAAAAACTAAATAAAACATAGGTACTAAAAAGAAAAACAACACAGGATGATATAATTTTTCTAAAATCCATTCTTTCATAGCTAACCACCTTCTTCTTACTGTCTTATTCTAATCGAAATCAAGCGGAAAATCTTCTAATTTTTCAAAATGACACAAATTGTAAAAAAATAAATCTTCTGCTCCGTCACAAACTTTTTAGATAAATACATTGTATAGTGGAATCCGCCTAAAAGGTAGTGAAAAAGCAAACGAACTATGTTATGATATCACCTAGGTTTACAAAATTCCCGATAGGACGTCACATCCGTGCCGGAGCCTTGTAACCGAATATTAAAGGGGGAATACATTAATGAAAGAAAAAAAATTGTTTTCATCTGAATCAGTCACTGAAGGGCATCCAGATAAGATGGCCGATAAAATTAGTGATGCCATTTTAGATGCCTTACTGAAAAAAGATCCAAACGCACGCGTAGCTTGTGAAACCGTAGTAACGACAGGTTTAGTTTTTGTTACGGGTGAAATTCGAACAGAAGCCTATGTGGATATCCAAAAAGTTGTCCGTGAAACAGTTCGCGATATTGGCTACACAAGAGCCAAATATGGCTTTGATGCTGAAACTTGTTCTGTCATTGTCTCAATCGATGAACAATCCAGTGATATTTCGGTAGGCGTTGATCAATCTTTAGAATTTAAAAATACAGAAGATCTTGATGAATTAGATAAAATTGGTGCTGGAGATCAAGGAATTATGTTTGGCTATGCGACAAATGAAACGAAAGAATATATGCCTTTGCCGATTTCATTAAGCCATGCTTTAACGCAAAGATTAGCAACGGTTCGTAAAAATGGAATCATGCCTTATCTTAGACCCGATGGCAAAGCACAAGTGTCTATAGAGTATAATGAAGATGACTCTCCAAAAAGAATAGATTCAATCGTTGTTAGTGCCCAACACCATCCAAATGTTTCTCACGCAGAGCTGACTAGAGATATCATAGACCATGTCATTTTCGAAGCGATCCCAGCAGAGTGGATTGATGAAGAAACGAAATATTTTATTAATCCGACGGGGCGTTTTGTGATTGGAGGTCCGCAGGGAGATGTGGGCTTAACAGGACGCAAAATTATTGTAGATACGTATGGTGGCTCTGCGCGCCATGGTGGGGGAGCTTTTTCTGGAAAAGATGCTACAAAAGTAGATCGTTCAGCTAGTTATGCTGCTCGTTATATTGCTAAAAATATTGTAGCTGCAGAATTAGCAGATCGAGTAGAGATTCAGTTAGCTTATGCAATTGGGGTTTCCCAGCCTGTATCGATTTCGGTTGATACGTTTAATACAGGAAAGGTAGCGGATGAAAAATTAATTCGAGCGATTCGAAAGGTATTTGATTTAAGACCAGCAGGAATTATTCAAATGCTTGATTTAACTCAACCTGTGTTTAGACATACTGCAGCTTATGGACATTTTGGCCGAACTGATTACCAATTTACTTGGGAAAAAACCGATAAAGTGGAAGAGTTATTAGCAGAAGTTAATAGCTAATTATTGAATGATACTAATTTTTTCATATAAAAAAGATCCATTCGACAATATTTCTTAACAAATTTGTTTTAGACTGTCTTTAGTATATAACTTTTTTGTTAAGAAATTTTTCATGTATAAGGACTTTTTATTCAAGGCTACAAAGTTAGAATAAACTGAAATAGTTTGAATGAGATCCCTAGTTATAGATGAATTTATATGATATAATTTATCATGTTGACTTAGACCTAAAAAGCGTTCATACAAAAAGAGTTACATAAATTTTAAATAATGGTAGGTGAAATGGATGAACGAGATTGGTGAAATTTTAAAAGATGCCCGAATTGAAAAAGGATACACTTTGGATGACCTACAACAAATTACTAAAATACAAAAAAGATATTTACAAGCAATTGAAGATGGAAATACTGATATACTCCCTGGCCGTTTTTATATGCGTGCTTTTGTTAAACAATATGCAGACATTGTAGATTTGGATGGGGAAGAACTTCTTGAAGAACATTTAACAGAAACTTCAAAAGAAGCCAGTGAAGAATTTGCAGAGAATGTGAATGTTGTTCCCACTCGTACGGAAGGAAAACAAGAAGGTTTCTTGAGTGATATTACGGAATATCTACCTATGATTTTAATCTTCTTACTTGTAGCGACGATCATTGTTGTTATTTATTTTGCCTTCAGACAATATAATCCAGCAGAAGAATCTAATCCGCCAATGATTAATGAAGAAAATACTGAACAAGTAGCACCTGCTGAGGATGAGGAAGAAGAACCAGAAGCTACCGATGATGAACAAGAAGCAGAAGAGAATACTGACGAAGAGGAACCGGAAGAAACAGAAGAAGAGGAAGAAGAACAAACAATTAGTGTTTCAGAAAGCTCAGGCTCAAACACCATTTATGAAATAAAAGGTCCACATCCAGAAGAACAAACCGTAACTTTAACAGCTAACGGTGGAGATTCATGGGTGAGTGTAACCGTAGAAGGTGGCGATAGTGATGCTCGTTTATTAACTAGTGGCGAATCACTTGATATGTCATTTGGAGCAGATGTTACACAAGTAGATATTGTGATCGGAAACGCCCCCGTAACAGAAGTCACTTTTAATGATACCGAACTTGAATATGCACCTGAATCTTCTGGTGTAGTCAGACAAGATTTACAGTTACAGTTTGTTGAGTAACCATTAGTATAGGAGGCAGCAAGGATTGAACTTACCAAATAAATTAACGTTTTTAAGATTACTACTGATTCCATTTTTTGTGGTGCTCACTGTTGTTCCACTTGATTGGGGAACCGTCGAATGGTTGAATTCTGAAATAAGTATTGCACTTTTAGTCGCAACCGTTGTGTTTATTATCGCCAGCATTACAGACTGGTTAGATGGTTATATTGCACGACGAGATAATCTAGTCACAAATTTCGGAAAATTTGCGGACCCGCTAGCCGATAAGCTATTGGTTTCCTCCGCTTTAATTATATTAATTGAGTTAGGACTAGCACCCGCTTGGGTCGTTGTGGTCATTATTTCACGCGAACTTGCGGTAACAGGATTACGTCTCCTTCTGGTAGAGGAAGGCGGCACGGTGTTGGCTGCGGCTTGGCCTGGAAAAGTGAAAACTTTTACCCAATTACTAGCCATTATCTTTTTACTCATTGATGACTTCCCATTCGCTTGGCTAGGTTTACCTATCGGAAAGATATTACTTTATGTCTCATTAATCTTTACTATTTATTCGGGCGCTGACTATTTTTACAATGCCCGTCATATATTCAGTGATACACTAAAATCATAAATAAAAATATTTAAAAGGGTAGTTTGTGAAACTTCACAACTCCCTTTTTTTGTCGATTAAAACAAGTTCTTATTTATAAATTTTTCCATGACTAAACATTCTAAAACACGACCAAGATTGAAGAAAATAACTATAATCGTAAATTTTTCCAGAATATCGTCCACAAACTATAAATAAGCGCGCGTTCGAGCAGCCCACCGCTCAGGAATAGCAGAATCCCACGCGCGGGAACGGTCCATCGCCCAGGAATTGCGAATTTCCACGCGCGGGAATGGTCCACCGCTCAGGAATAGCGGAATCCCACGCGCGGGAGTGCTCCACCACTCAGGAATCACGGATTTCCACGCGCGGTAGTAGTCCAGCCCCCAGAAAATGCAGAATCCCACGCGCGGTAGCGGTCCATCGCCCAGGAATAGCGAATTCCCACGCGCGGTAGCGGTCCACCACTCAGGAATGGCGGATTTCTACGCGCAGGAAGGGTCCATCGCCCAGGAATTGCAGAATCCCACGCGCGGGAATGGTCCACCGCTCAGGAACCGCAGAATCTCACGCGTGGTAGCAGTCCAGCACTCAGGAATTGCGAATTTCCACGCGTGGTAGCAGTCCAGCCCCCAGAAAATGCAGAATCCCACGCGCGGTAGTGCTCCACCGCTCAGGAATCGCGGATTTCTACGCGCGGGAACGGTCCATCGCCCAAGAATCGCGAATTTCCACGCGCGGTAGTGATCTACCGCTCAGGAATTGTGTTTTTTCGTGTGCAAGAAAATTCCATTGTCTTGAATAGCAATTAAAAACTTGATAGAGTGATTTACCTCAGACGGCAAAGCAGTAGAAAAAACTCTGAGTAAATTAGCTTGCATAAATAATCGATAAAGCATATTAAAGATCTTTTAGAAGGTTTAGAAAATCTCCGATTTTCTATTCATCTTTATTTTTGAATAAAGAGAAGTGATTAAAAAAAGAAAGCTTTATTAAAAAAACAAAATCCAAATATAAAATATTTTTAGTGCCTTTTAGAAGGTCTAGAAAATCTCCGATTTTCTATACATCTTTATTTTTTAATAAAGAGAAGTGATTGAAAAAAAGAATG
>DXAZ01000106.1 GCA_019116785.1 Candidatus Atopostipes pullistercoris | reverse complement strand
GAGGTTAATTTGCTAGATTATTTGGATAAAAAAATAATTTAATTATCTATAATAATGGCTTAACATCAATGCTTTCAGACAATGTTCAAATTGACTTTATGGTTAAATATTGTTATATTGGGTAATGTAATTTCTGTTTTACGATTTTTGTTTAGATGATTCATGTAAACTTTATAAGGATGCGTCGAATCATATTGAAGGATGTATGGAGGGGATTATGACCAAATTACATTTTACGTTAATAATTTTAGGCTCTGCACTATTCTTTTGGGATATTTCTTATGGCGTAGGGTGGTTAATTGGTTGGCTTTTTGCTGGATTATTACGTCAATATCGTGAAAAATTGTTAGATCATCTAATAGATTTTGACAATTTTTCTGTAACAAAATATATTGCGTATTTATTTGGAGTGGTCATCTGGATTGCTATTCCCTTTTTAATTTCATTCCTTTTGCCAGATTACATAAATCCAATTTTTGTGTTTCTAGCATTTTTTGTAGATAGAGCCTTAATGTTTATCATGAGATCAATAAGAAAGGAGACTTAGTGTGTTTCAAATTGAACAAGTATCTATTTTAATTGTAACTATTTTTCTTGCGGTCTCTTTTTGGCTAATCAATAAACAGTTACAGACATTAAAAGGCAATCAAAAACCAAATCGAATTGCCGCCGGGATTGTACAATTTGTAAGTTGGATCAATCAGTATACCATTGATGCGATGGGAGAGGAATATGGTCGGAAATTTTCGGCTTATATTGGTACAGTTTTTATTTATCTTTTCGTATCTAATATTAGTGGTCTATTCGGCTTATCTGCACCTACATCAAACTATAGTGTGACTCTGGCTTTTGCCGCGATTACTTGGATATTTATCCAAGCGGTAAGTATTAAAACAAATGGTTTTAAAGGTTATTTAAAAGGATTTTTAGATCCATTTGCGTTCTTTTTAATTCCAAATATTTTTGGTCAGATTGCCCCATTATTGAGTTTGTCTTTACGTTTATTTGGAAACGTCATTGCAGGTTCAACAATTATGTCAATGCTTTATATGTTTACAGGATGGGTTAGCCAATTTGTTCCATTTATTGGAGAGTTTAACTTTTTTGGAGTGATTGTTGCTCCAGTTTTACATTTGTATTTTGATTTATTTTCAGGATTTTTACAAGCCTTTTTATTTATCTCGTTAACAATCATTTTTATTGGGGTAGAAACACCTCAAGGAAATGAATAAAAATAATATAAAAATTATAAGGAGTTGTTTTTAAATGACAATTGGAGATGGATTAGTAGCAATCGCAGCAGCTTTAGCAGTAATGACAGGTATTTTCTCAACAGTAGGGCAAGGTTATGCTGCAGCAAAAGCTGTTGAATCAGTAGGGAAAAACCCAGAAGCAGAAAACGAAATTCGTACTATGCTTATTCTAGGTGCTGGTATTGCTGAAACGGCAGCTATTTATGGACTTTTAATTGCTTTCTTAATACTCTTTGCTTATTAAACTTAAAAAATGAGGGATAGAATATGATCGATATAGCGGAAAAACTTTTTCCAAATCTATTAACGTTACTTGCCCAGTTAGCTGCAACGGGGATCATTTATCTTTTATATCGAAAATACTTACATCAACCCGTGATGAATTATTTAGATAAACAAGCAGAAGAGCTTAATGAAGCACAAAATTATGCGAAAAAAGTAGAAGAAGAGGCGCAAGCTAAAACGCAAGCCTTGGAAAAAGAGCATCAAGAAGAAGTCGAAAGATTAAAACGTGCACAACAAGCAATGGAAGTTGAAGCAAGAAAAGAGCGTGAAAAAATCATTGAACAAGCTACTTATGAAAAAGAATTAATGCTTGAACAAGCTCAAAATGAGATTGAAATTCAAAGAGCAAATTTAATTGCAGAAGTAGAAGATTATCTACTAGATGTCGCTTTAAATTTAACAGAACGCACGCTTGAAAACTATGACTATGATGAAACAGAAATCTATCATTCATTAGAAGTAGAATTGGAGCAGATGAACAATGAGACTCACTAAACAATATGCTTATGCATTATTAGCGTCTATTCCAGAAGAGACTTCTATAGATGTGTTGTTTCAACTTCAAGAATTAACTCAAATTTTCAAACGATCTGATCAATATGTTCAGGCATTAGATGTGAAAGCGGAAGATTTTCAAAATTTACGTACAATTTTAAATGAACAATTTGATGCAATAGTGATTAACTTTTTAGAAGTCATTACAGAAGAAGGAATGCTACATCGATTAGAAACGATTACGGAAGATTATTATCTTGTCCTAGTCGAAGAAGGTATATTATCTGATGTGCAAGTTTACAGTGCAAATCCTTTAAATGAACAAATTAAAAATCAGATTGAAACCCTAATTTACAAACGTTGGGGAGAGAATTCAATGATTCATTATCAAATAAATAAAAATCTAATTGGGGGAATCCGATTAGAAGTAAATGGTGCGGTAATAGATACGACTTTTCGTTCGCGCATCGATCAAATTATAAGAGAGGTGCAGCATGGATCGAAAAAGTGAACAAATTATTCAAAAATTACAAGAGAGAATTGAACAAGTTGATTGGGATTTTAGTGATTTAGATACAGGTGTTGTTTTAAATATTGGTGATGGAATTGCCTTTGTACGTGGTTTACAAGACGTCCAAGCAAATGAATTGGTCCGTTTTGAAAATGGGACGTTTGGTTTAGCACTAAACTTGGAAGAAAATCAAGTCGGAGTTATTTTACTGGGAAGTGATCGTGGAATTCGTGAGGGAGATACGGTTTACCGAACGGAAGAAATTGTTCAAGTCCCTGTTGGTGACAACTTATTAGGTCGAATTATCGATCCATTAGGGGAGCCTTTGGATAACAAAGGACCTATCGAAACCAAAGAAGAAAGATACATTGAACGAGTAGCTCCGGGTGTTATGTCTCGTCAAAGTGTTGATCGTCCATTGTTTACAGGACTTAAGGTTATTGATTCTATGATTCCAATTGGTAAAGGTCAACGTGAATTGATTATTGGAGACCGCCAAACAGGAAAAACAAGTATTGCATTAAACACGATTTTGAACCAAAAAGACCAAAATGTTAAATGTGTTTATGTAGCGATTGGACAAAAGTCATCGACAGTTGTACAAGTAGCTGAAACTTTAGAACGTTATGGCGCTATGGATTATACCGTTATTATTAATAGTCCAGCGAACGATTCAGCAGCTCGCCAATACATTTCTCCATATGCGGGTTGTGCGATTGGAGAATACTGGATGGATAAGGGCGAAGATGTTCTCGTTATTTATGATGATTTATCCAAACATGCGGTAGCTTATCGTACAATTTCTTTACTATTGAAACGCCCATCTGGACGTGAAGCTTATCCAGGAGATGTATTCT
>DXAZ01000105.1 GCA_019116785.1 Candidatus Atopostipes pullistercoris | reverse complement strand
ATTAGAAGGCATTAGTTTTTCAGGGCAGATGCATAGTTTAGTTCTTTTAGATAAAAGAGGCGACGTCATTCGCAATGCCATTCTTTGGAATGATGTGCGAACGACAAAACAGTGTGAACGAATTACAAATGAACTCGGTGAAAAATTAATTAATATTTCCAAAAATAAAGCTTTAGAAGGTTTCACTTTACCTAAAATGCTTTGGGTTCAAGAACACGAACCAGAAAACTGGGCAAAGACTTCAATGTTTTTATTACCGAAAGACTACTTAGGCTATCGATTAACAGGAAATATGCAGATGGAATATTCAGATGCAGCAGGTACTTTATTACTCGATATTGAGAAAAAAGAGTGGAGTCCAGAGATCTTAAAAACCTTCCAAATCGATCCTGAAATATGTCCCCCTTTAGTTGAGTCTACCGCTCAAATTGGTTTTTTAAGGAAAGAATTAAAAGAGAAATTCCAAATTGAACAAGATGTTCCTATTTTCGCTGGAGGAGCAGATAATCCTTCCGCAGCAGTCGGAGCTGGGATTGTTCGCCCGCATCAAGCGATGGCAAGTATTGGTACATCGGGAGTATTTTTGACTTATGAAGAAGACAAAGAAAAAGATTATGAAGGTCATTTACATTTCTTTAACCATGTAATTCCCAATGCGCATTATTCAATGGGAGTGACATTGGCCGCTGGAAGTAGTTTGAATTGGTTTAAAGATCAATTCGCAAAAGAAGAAAGCTTTAACGACTTACTGAAAGATATTGATCAAATTCCTGTAGGATCAGAAGGACTTATATTCACTCCTTATATTTCTGGAGAGCGGACCCCTTATACCGATAGTAAAATTAGAGGATCTTTCTTAGGGATTGATATTAGCCATACGAGAGCTCATTTTGCTCGTGCAGTCTTAGAAGGGATTACTTTTTCATTGCGTGATTCTCAAGAATTGATGAAAAAGTATACCGGGAAAAAATTTAGTCAAATAGTTTCAGTAGGTGGCGGGGCTAAAAATAAAGATTGGTTACAAATGCAAGCCGATATCTTTAATACCCCAGTGATTACTTTAGAAACTGAACAAGGACCTGGAATGGGCGCTGCAATGATTGCTGCGGTAGGTGCCGGGTGGTATCCAGACTTTAAAGCTTGTTCCGATGTGTTTGTAAATTATACCGATGAATTTTTACCCATTGTTGAGAATGTAGAAAAATATAATCAAATTTATGAAGTATATCGAAAAGTATATCCATCAGTTAAAGAAATTAGTCACCAATTAGTCCGTTTTGAATAAAAATAAAAGGAGAAAAATTATGGCATATTTTGATAATGTAAGCAATATTAAATTTGAAGGGGCAACATCAACCAATCCACTGGCCTATAAATTTTATAATTCAGAGGAAAAAATAGGCGATAAAACAATGGAAGAACACTTAAGATTTTCAGTTGCGTATTGGCACACCTTTACGGAAGATTTAAGTGATCCATTTGGAGTAGGAACGGCGATTCGCCCTTGGGATAAGTATTCCGATCCAATGGACAAAGCCAAAGCAAGAGTAGAAGCAGCTTTTGAATTATTTGAAAAATTAAATGTTCCTTATTTTGCTTTTCATGATGTAGACATTGCTCCTGAAGGTTCCAGCTTAAAAGAAAGCTTTGACAATCAAGATGTGATTGTAGCAATGATTAAAGATTACATGAAAGATAGCAAAGTAAAATTATTATGGAATACAGTGAATAATTTTACACATCCACGTTTTATTCAAGGGGCAGCTAGCTCAAATAATGCCGATGTCTTTGCTTATTCAGCAGCTAAGGTGAAAAAAGGTTTAGAAGTTGGGAAAGAATTAGGTGCTGAAAACTATGTCTTCTGGGGTGGACGAGAAGGATACGAAAGTTTACTCAATACAGATATGAAATTAGAGTTGGATAACCTAGGTCGTTTCTTCCATATGGCCAATGACTATGCCAAAGAAATTGGTTTTGATGCACAATTCTTGATTGAACCAAAACCAAAAGAACCAACCACTCATCAATACGATTATGATGTAGCAACTAGTCATGCATTCTTACAAAATTATGGTTTAGAAGATATTTTTAAATTTAATATTGAAGCAAATCATGCAACATTAGCGGGGCATACCTTCGAACATGAAATTCATTACGCAAGAATTAATAATATGCTAGGTTCTCTAGATGCCAATCAAGGACATCCTCATTTAGGCTGGGACACCGATGAATTCCCATCCGATTTGTACACGACAACATTAGCCATGTATGAAGTCTTAAAAAATGGTGGACTTGGACGAGGTGGCTTAAACTTTGATTCGAAAGTAAGAAGAACGTCCTTTGAACCAGAAGATTTATTCAAAGCTCACATTGTTGGTATGGATAGTTATGCTTTAGGACTAAGAGTTGCTCATCAAATGCTTGAAGATAAAGTATTGGAAAATATCATTTCAGATCGATACAAAAGTTACACAGAAGGTATCGGAAAAGAAATTGTTGAAGGAAAAACAG
>DXAZ01000104.1 GCA_019116785.1 Candidatus Atopostipes pullistercoris | reverse complement strand
TAAACCATTCCATGGAAAAGGATATAATACTATCGCTAAAAATGCTTTTTTTGCTGAGCTTTTTTTAGAGTTAAATATTGACACAATCTATATGAGAATTCGTTGTGAAAATACCCGTTCTAAAAGAGCATGCGAAAAATTACCGTACACTCAACTAGCAAATGACACACGCCCACAATTATTTAAGCAATTAAATCCAACCGAAAAGATTTATGACTTATATGAAATTCCGAAAGATTTATTTCTCTTACACTACTTACGCCAAGATTCCATTGTGGCGGAACAATCATTCGATTCATTAGAAGCCTAAAATCAACTATTTATCTCGGTTTATGAACTAGGGAAGAGAAAAATAGATAAATAAAATCAAGCATGAGGGATGTATTCTTTCATGCTTGATTTTTACATTGGAAAATAAACGAATTGTATTCGAAACTTTACAAAAAAATACGAGAATGGGCCTATCTAATTTTATCGTTCAAATGAATTACTTAAACTTTGTAGCTGACTGTACATGATGATTTCTCAGCCAGTCAACTAATAGTTTGTTACCCGACTTTAAAGCAAGATCGTAAGAGGATTGGTGCTCCCAACTAGGAATCCAATGTATATTTGCGCCTGCATCTTTTAAATGGATGGCTGAGTCTAATTGACCACCGTGACACGCATTCCAAAATGCGATATTACATTCATCTTGGGTAATCGGTTCCGTTGCTAACCGCTCTGTTAATTTATCGGTTAATCCTAAAGCAGCTTCGTCGTGAATGGTTGTTTTTGCGTGATAATCAATTAATTTTTTCGCCGCTTTCCACTGACCAAATATTCGTGCATTTGTAAGCGCAGTTCCATTGTAAAAAACACCCCCTCTTGCTTCGATATTCGCTCCATTTTTAAGGAGTGCTTCAATCGCTAATACATCATTATTACTAGCGGCCCAGTGTAAAGCCGTTTCTTTATGTGGTCCAACAAACGGTGCATTTATATCTACTTGAAAGGAAGCAAGCAAATGAATTACTTCTACATGATGTGGATAATGGCCAGGCCAATCGGTCACAATATGGAGAAGAGTTCGCTCATGACTCTTTGAGTCAACAATTCGACAGTGTGCCAAAGCAGGTTTGTTAATAAATAAATCGTGCAATGCAGATACTTTACCTTTTTTAATATATTCAATCAATAATTGACTAAGTGAGCTTTTGAAAGATAATCGCATATTTTCACCACATTTTCTTATTAATTATTTATATGAGTCAATTTCATAATTGCTCTTTTTAAAAATACAAAGACGTACAGAATTTCTCCATTGTATTTTTTAAAAACAGAAATCATGCAGCTTGTTGCTGGTTTATTTGTGCGCTTATACGATCGGCAGCTAGCTTTGAAGCGTTGTAAATAAGTGTAACCATATCAAAATGAACTTTTGCACGTTTCCCCGTACGATAACGCACATTGTTCAATTGGAAAAATTCTTTCAAATAAGCATTCACCCGTTCCACAGCCGTACGGCTTTTGAAAAGTTTTTTCCATGCCTGCGAACCGCGAGCCGGGGCAGTATATTTTCTGAGATCTGTTGTGATTTTTATTTTATACACCTTTTGGCAGATACCTTCGGTAGCTAAAGGACAGTCTATGCATTCTTTCGGCCGTGTGTATTTTAATGTTTCATAGGTTGAGTCAAAACTATCATAACGATAGGAATGCTCTCTGAAACAGGTTGGGGCAAAGTGTTTGTCAAAACCCATGGGTTCTCTCTCGTTTCGTTTATTATAAGCAATAACAGATTGTTGTCCCATTCGATGTACCTGTTCGTAGATCGGTTCATAGTCATAACCAGCATCCATTGTTTGAAAACGTACGAATGGAAGTGGAAGATATTCATGAATTCCTTTGAGTAAGGGAATGGCCGCCTTTCCATCATGTAAGTTTCCTGATGAAAAAAGTGCTTGTAGAATATATTGACTAGATGTACCCACAGCTAAGTGACCTTTAAAGCCAAACCAAAAAACATTCTTTCCTTCTGAGTTCTTTTTTATGCCCCATTTAGGGTCTTGTGGAACTTCAGAACGGAGTTCAGCTAAAGGGATATCTAATTGACTCTCTATTTTTCTTTCGTATACAGGTAAATTCGCTTCCATTTCTGCTTGTTCTATGAGCCATTTTTCTCGTTCTTCTTTCGATTTACGGCCCCGTTTTTTAGGTTCAGATTTTGGTTTTTCTACTTTTGAAGGTGCTTGATCACGTGCTTCAAAATGAGTGGCATCGATTGCCACTGTATCATCGTTAATAAAGCCTTCCGCAATTGCTTGAAGGACAACATATTCCCTTTGTTGCTCTAAAATATTGCTTTCGTCCAATTTAGTGATCAGTCGAGAGTAAGAAGCTTCAGAAGGTATAGCGTCTGATACCAGGAAGCCGCAGTTTAACTTAAAAGAAAGATCATCCCGAAGGCGTTTAATCAGATCTTTGATCGTTGGGATACGTTCAACATATCTAACAAAAGTAGAAATAATCATCGCCGCATAATTCAGTTCTTCTGGGGCACCTAATCGTGATTTTTTAGTGACTGCATGATAGATTTTATCTAAATCTATCGCTGAAATAATCGCTTCGTATTTTTGGGTAGGTTCCATGTCATATAATTCTTGGATGCCAAATAAACTAATTTGTCGTATAATGGTCATAGGGAGCACTCCTTCTATCTTTTTGGTTTTTGGTGTTAATTACCATTATACAAGATTTGGGGAGGTGCTTCCTTTTTTATGTTTTTAATCCCTTGTCCCACAAGGGATAGGAATTATGAAATTCATTCACATAAGAACCCTTCTTTCAATTTATTTTGTGTCGTGACTTAATAATATCAGAAAGGGTTCTTATTTTTCATTCAAAAAACAAAAAAGCCAAAGAACTTTTACAATCATAAAAGTTCTTTGGCTTTTCAAGTTAGAGGTGGGTTTTGTCCCAGCCTCTTTTTCATGTTTTTATATAAATCGTGATTTGGTATAATGTTGGCTGCGTATTTTGTCAAATTTACAGCCATTCATATGAAGCCTATTTCTTTTTTTACCTTCGATTTTCCGCGTACGGAGAATCGTTTGAACACCAAATCAGCTTTCAGAAATCCGAAAACTGGCACTCTACGTCTATTTTACGTCGCGATAGATTGAATTCGCTTCTTCTTCAGAAAGCTTTGCTCTTACATATTCATTATGTTCTTCCCATGCCTTATTTATCAAATCATCTAATTCCCCTTTAGAAAACACTATTTTATCATTACCATCTTCAATAACACCTAGCATCTTTTTATCGTGTTTCTTGTCATTTACCTTTGATACCTCTTCTTTCGCGCTGTTTTTCTAAACTCTGAGTTTTTCCAATAGTTTTTTGAAAGTCCGATAACGCTAAAATATCACGTTCATAATATACTCTTTGTTTTTTGTCACTTCGGGAAAATTCATAACCTTGTTCTTCAAATTCAATTGCCCATCTACGGAGTGTGTTATATGATTCATTATATGAATAAGGATTACGGTTTTTATATAGGTTTATATTAGGTTATGGATTATTATACTTCTATCATTCAAACTCAATAAATTAGTCTCTCTTTTCAAATAACTCCATTGTGTTTTGAAAAAAACAATAATATAGTCGTAAAACACCAAAATAGGGAGGAGTAGTTTTGACAAAATTCACTAGAAACATTCTCTTCAAATCAATTGTTCTCTCTCTAGTTGCAGTTTTATTTT
>DXAZ01000103.1 GCA_019116785.1 Candidatus Atopostipes pullistercoris | reverse complement strand
AGGCTCACTTGGTAGGATAGATGGGTTACCCTAACAAGTGGAACGAATTTTTAGACTCACTTGGTAGGATAGAAGGTTTATCCTAACAAGTAGAACGAATTTTTAGACTCACTTGGTAGGATAGAAGGTTTACCTTAACAAGTGGAACGAATTTTTAGACTCACTTGGTAGGATAGAAGGTTTACCCTAACAAGTGGAACGAATTTTTAGACTCACTTGGTAGGATAGATGGTTTACCCTAACAAGACAAGTAGAACGAATTTTTAGACTCACTTGTTAGGATAGCCTATTTTACAATAGTGATGTGAAATAATTAAGTCTAAAAATTGTAAAATTATACAATAATAGAGAAACTATTTATCCATACTCGATAATTTAAACCTACTTCATTTTTAAGATGAGCCACTTTCTCTGTGTAAAAGCAAATGAAGAAATTCCGGTAATAGTAGGAATAGTACTTTAAAAAATGCAAAAAAGTGCTAACAAAAGTTCTTTTTTCATTTGTGATGGCTATATTTTTTTATTATTTACATTTCTCATCAAAAAAAGAAAAGTAATCTAACGAACAAAAGTCCTTACTATTTTTTAAAAAATGAGTATAAAAAAGCAACATCAAGCTCCAATATATTGTTCAAGCTTAATGTTGCTTAATTTAATGTTATTTAATTATGAATGATAAAGCTATAATCATTTGAAAAAGAAGTAAGGGTAAAAAGTATAGTAAATAGACGGTTACCGTTAAAAAAAGCCTGCTTTTCTTCAAGAAATTTGTTGTGATAAAAAATAGAACTAAATAAATAGCCGATCACCACATATTTTAACGACGACTGAATGATATAAATAGAATTCCAGAACAAATCAGGTGTTCTAAATGTACTATCTGGAATAAACAAGAAAATAAATAAGAAAAGTAAGCTGGATAAATTAGGTTTGTATTTCCCTTTAGTCATAAGATAACCTCCTTATTTGACTAACTTCATTCCTCCTTCTGCAGTATACATTTCTCAAATAACTTTCTAATAAATCTTCAAAATATTCATCATATAAATCATACATTTTAGAAATTTCTTATTGTTTCAAGGTCTTTATAATTTGGCCTACTACAAGATAAGTAATACAAAAGATCAGGTAACTAATTAAAATGTTTGGCCAACTCAATACTCTCTCACTGTCAAAGAGTCTAAATAATATGCCAATAGCCACGAATACAAATGAAGACCATAAAAATTGATTTCTTTTCGTCATACACTCTCTCCATTCTTGAGTATTATTAGACGTGCTACCTTCTAAACTAATCATAACACAAGTGATTATTGATCTACGAATCCTTTCATTTTAAGTGTTTCTTTTTCTTAATCTTTAAAAAACGAACCAAATCACTAGGAGAATTACACTAAAAAGTCCGCTAACCCCTAAAAGTATTTTCCAAAGATAATTTGGTGCATAACGTTCAACATAAGCCAGCTTTGGTTGCTTCGGATTATAATAAACCATCATCTCGGTACCGAGCGGAAAATTGTCATGCATTAAAGTATTTAAAGAGACCATTGCATTCCCTCTCAAGCGCAGCTTGGTATCTAATAGATTATCTTTAGCCGATACTTTAGGTGATGAAAAAAGGGTAGAAAAATGACTCACATAAGAATAATATAAAGCTTTTTTATATTTTTTACCATCAACGATATATTCAACGACTGGCGCTCGAGAGCTTTGCCAAGAGTATTGGACAACTTTTCCTTTTGTTTTTTCAGTACTCTCATTTCTAATCTTTTGATCCCGACGATAGAGAAAGTAAGCAATAATCAAAAAAATCAAAATAACGGATCCAAGAATAATTGTTAACAACATGCGAATATCCACTAAAATATCCTCCTTCAATAAAAGAACAAACACCGCTCCCTTTAAAGCAGCAAATAATAATTAATAAAGAGAAGCTCTACCGAAGTTTTCAGTTCCTGAATAATGACTTAAAACGGATCACTAACCATTTCTTCCGTAAATACTAAAGACTCTTCTTCTAAAACTAAAAAAAATTGTGTGTATCATAAATGAGAGTCACCTCTAGAATATCAGAGTCTAGATAAATTTCAAAACCTTCCTCTAAAGTAACTAAATAACGAAAAATTTTTTCTACTATTAATTATATTGTTTATTTTAGCTTTGGAAATGAAGGAAGACAGAAAAAATCGAATCGCCTACACCACTTCAGAAGGATTGACCTCTTCAAAAATTTAAAAATCAATACTAAGTCTGATGTAATACGAATGTATTTTTACTATACTATAATAAAGGATAGAAAGGACGTAGGCATTTGAAAACATTAGGGAATATTGTTTGGTTTGTATTGGGAGGATTTATTAGTTGGTTTTCTTGGATTGTGATAGGGATTCTTTGGTCGATTACTATAATAGGGATTCCAGTTGGTAGACAATGTTTTAAATTTGCTAAAATGTCTGCAGCTCCCTTCGGTAAAAATATACAATTTAGTAACCGCGCGTCTTCACTTCTTTTGAACATTTTATGGCTTCTTCTTGGTGGCCTCGTGATGGTTACTGAAGAAATCGCTCTAGGTATCGGGTTTTGTTTAACTATTGTAGGAATTCCATTCGGGCTCCAACACTTTAAACATGCCAAACTCGCCTTATTACCATTTGGAGCAACTATCTATAAAGAATAAATTGTTTAAAAGATTTACGCCGATTTTTCTGTTTTATATCTTTTATTGATAGACATCTAAATTTTTAACCCAAAAAGACGGATAGAAATAAATCTATCCGTCTTTTTATTTCAATCCTTCTTCATTTCTTGTTCGGCTAGGAGTGGAATTAAATTATCGAAAATATGAGTGTCTCCATTGGTAATGGAGTACCCTCCATAATATTCACTCTTCTTATCCACTACCTGAAATTCCTTCATTCGGTCATAAAGCGCTTGGGCCAAATCATGTTCATCCACTTCTAACGCATATAAAATAAGAAACCCATAAATCGCAGGAGATTCATAATCTACGGTAGGTTCTTTTGTTTTGCGGTCGTACATGCCATGAATAAGACCACGCTTATCCATTTCACTCTTTATAAATGTAAGAAATTCCAGAGAACGATTCCCAACTTGAGCATAATGGTAAGCAAGAATCGCTTGATCCACAAGATTGATGTTATCACTAAAGATATATTCTTTTTCTTCTACATTGTAAGAAACAGGGTAAAATCCATGATCTAATGGGGCTTTTATTAGCACTTGAGAAGTCTCAGCCACTATCTCTGCGTCTAAAAGCCCTTGACTCACCAAAGTATTCATTCCCTGAATATCAATATAAGATAAACTGATCTCTGAACTGGCATAGCCATATTCTTTATCATAAAAATCTGTGTAAATTCCGTTAACAACATTCTTTTTATTTAAATACTCACTAATCGAAAGAGCTGTCTTTTTATATTGATCCGTCTTCCAGTTTTCAGCCGCCATAGCCAATGCATCCAAGATGCGAATATCATCAATTAATGCATTCGCTGATACGTCACTAGTGCCATCTTCTTTTAGTTTCCAGTTTACAAAACCCTCTTTTTCTAAAAAATAATCCGTTAATTGTTTATAAAGAGTGTTAAATAACGTTTGATCCTCATTATCTAAAGCATAATCCATTAAAAGACCTAATGTTTCAGCTAACACCTCCCTTCCTTGAACGAGATCTTCGTCTTCTTGACTACTATTTTTTATATAAGTCGCAATCATTCCGTTCTCATTTTGTAACCAGCGATAAATAAAGTCTTCTGTTATTTCTGTTTGGTTTTCTTCGCGCATTTTCGTTTGATTACTCAATTCCTCTCTTTTCATCCATCCATAAAGCGCCCCTACGACGATTGATAAGAAAAGAACCACAAGGAGAATTGTTTTCATGGGCCTTCCTCTTTGACTCTTCACGTCAATACGGCCTTTTCTTCGAAGAAAATTTTCTTAATATAGTTTACAATTTGCTTAGAAGAATCTCCTTGCCCAAATGGATTTCTTATCGCTGCCATTTGATCATAAGCGAGTTGATTGGTCAGTAAATGTTGTGCTTCTTTAAAAATCAGTTCTTCAGAATTTCCGACAAGTTTTAGTGTTCCAGCAGCTACACCTTCCGGACGTTCTGTAGTATCACGCGTGACAAGTACAGGTTTCCCAAGACCCGGTGCCTCTTCTTGAATGCCGCCAGAATCTGTAATCACAAGATACGCTTTATTCATTGCCTGAATAAATTGTGCATACTCTAAAGGTTCAATTAAATGAATATTTTTATTTTCGCCAATTTCATCCAATGCGATTTTTCGAACTCTTGGATTTTTGTGAACCGGAAATATCACTTGCACATCCGAGTTATTAGCCGTAATACGATGAATCGCACGAAAAACAGACTGCATAGTTCCTAAATTTTCTCTTCGATGAGAAGTGAGTAGAATTGTCTTTTTTCCATTGTTAAAAATCATTTCAAGTTCAGATGAGAAAAAAGATTCCCGCTGACTAATCTGTAGCAACACATCAATCACCGTATTGCCTACGACAGCTATGGCCTCTGGATTGATATTTTCTCTTAACAAATTATCTTTATTCGTGTCCGTTGGTGCAAAATGATAAGACGCAATTCGCCCAACCATTTGCCGATTCATTTCTTCCGGAAAAGGCGAGTGAATATTATGCGTTCTCAGTCCTGCTTCGACATGACCGACCGGAACTTGGTTCAAATAAGCACTATAAGCCCCTACAAAAGTTGTCGTAGTGTCTCCATGGACCAAAACTAAATCCGGTTGTTCTTGTTGGATGATCTGACTAATTTTATGAATTAATCTTCCTGTTAATTCTTCTAATGTTTGATTCTTTCGCATAATATTTAAATCATAATCAGGAATAATCTCAAATAAATCTAACACTTGATCCAGCATTTCTCGATGTTGAGCAGTATTCACAACAATATTTGAGATGGTGGGTTCTTTATTCAACGCTTGAACGACAGGTACCATTTTTATTCCTTCAGGCCTTGTTCCAAAAATCGTCATCGTTTTCAACATATAAATCACCTCTCTGAAGTTCTTTTTTCACTGTTTTCGATGATGGTTTGCTTATTTTGTTGGGGATTGAATCGCTCAGTTTTATACCATTTCACCTCTTGATTTAATAAAACTCGCTTCGCTTCGCGGTAAAAGGCGCTTAATACCAAGATGACCCACATTTGTGAGTATAGAAAATACATAAATACCACATGTAAAGCATTGACTAAATTTAATTGCCCCTTTTCCAAACTTAATGCTAAACACACTTCCACCAAAAACAATAAAAATCCTGTCACGAGTAAAATAATGGAGACATTTCCGATTAAGAGCTCCAAATCAAAAATTAGATTTAAAATAAAAATCAAATGAGAGACCAATATGCCACCAAAAAAGAAGAGATAAGTGAAGAGAAAATAAAACAGATCCATGCGTACTTTACGATTTAGTTTTCTAAGTTGAGTGAGAAATTTAAAAATCACGTACTGATTTCCTTGAGCCCATCTCATACGTTGTTTCCACCAAACCTTTAGTGTCTCAGGTTCTTGCTCCCACGTAATCGCAGCAGGGAAAAAACGGATATGATAGCCCGCATTGTAAACACGGAAACTCAGTTCTGTATCTTCAGAAATAGCTTTCTCATCCCATCCTCCTAACTTTTCAATCACTGAACGGCGAATCGCAAAGTTCGTTCCAGGAATAGTCGTCATTTTGAACCAATGCCAACGCCCTGCTTGAGCTAACCATTGAAAAGTTAGTGTTTCGATATTAATAAAACGTGTCAGTAGATTTTCAGTAGCATTTAAAACCCTGAACTTACCGACTACAGCTGCTGCTTTTTTATCATTGTTTAGACCAAGCACTAAATGATAAACCGCTTCTGGTTCTGGAGTGTTATCCGCATCATAAACGACAATAACTTCTCCTGTAGAATGCTTTAATCCTTGATTTAAAGCGCCTGATTTTCCCTTCCCACCAGTTGGCGGTTTGGTATGAAGCGGTCTAATAAAAGGATACCGTTTTGCATATTCATCTACGATAAATCCAGTATCATCGTTTGAATTGTCATTAATTGGAATAACTTCCAATTTATCTTTTGGATAGTCTAAATTAACCATCGCTTGAAGTGTATTTTCGATAACTAGTTGTTCATTATGTGCTGGAATCAAGATACTAACCATCGGCAACTCTTCTTTATTTTCTGAAAACTTTTTAACCACTTTATCATGCTTCAAAAACTCTAAATAACCACCAAGCATTAAGAAGATATGATAAAACAACATAAACCAGAGAAGAAATAAAGCCAAGTATAAAAATAAATTTGCCATAATCTGTTCTCCTTTCTTAATTACCTTTTGTCTATTATTTGAGAATGTTTCGGTATATATTTTTCCAAACGTCTTCTTCTTAAAATCAGATAAAGCGTAAAACTAGAGAACATTAAAACCGAAGTTATCCCAATTACAGCAATGACCCAAGTAATAATAATCACTGCTTCTCTAATATGGTGATATAAAAAATCCATCGAAGTTCTTACTAACCCAAAATGATTGACTTTTGCTTCAATCGATCCATTTTCACTTTGAATATTCACATGATCAACCACTACGGTATTTTTCATTTCCTTAAGATCAATCCATTCGAGATTTTTAATCTCTTCCATTTCATCTAATACTTCTTTTAAACCTTCTATTCCTAAATAAGGATGATAAAAAGCACCAAGCATTCCACCTTCTGTTACTTGGTAAAAATCAGCCGAATTCATCATATCCTTCACCGGTTCTTCTGCTTCAGGCTGAACATAGCCAATCGTTTCCGGAAGCAAACGCATGCCATTCAAAATGGTCGGTTGTGTCGCATAGGGAGTGGTATCCATGATCTCCCAGTCTTCATCGCTCAACTGTACTTGTCCAACATAAGTAGAAAAATGGTCAGAAATAACTTGGTACCCATTTTGCGACATCGTGTAGTGTGGGGCTTCAAAAGCCAGTGGATATAATCCATAATTGGCTAATTCCTGCACCCCTCTTGTTATTCGTTTTTTAATATATTGTCGTTCATAGTTTTTATTTGTTTCAACATACGTCTCATATTCTTTTGCATTTTCAAAATCTGTTTCTAAAAGTTGGGTTACTTCATCTTCCGGTCCATGGTAAATGGGCATCTGGTGCTCCACATCCCAAAACTCAAAACCTTCTCCTGTCTCAGAATCTCGGAATTGATGGGTATAACCATGAAGGACGACACTTCCTCCATTGTTTTGCATATATTTAAGAACTTTGAGGACTTCTCTTTGGTCTTCAAAATGATATCTTCGACCACTCTCTGGGTCAGTATACACCGGAATCACCGCAATCATATAGGGGATGTCGCGTCTCTTTAATTCCTCTGCCGCTGCCATTAAACGGTTCGGATCGCTTAACGGATGAACATCTTCCAACCGAATATAGGCAGGTGTTTTATCAATCGTTTCGACATCAAAGAAAGTATTTAAAGCTTGAGAGAAATAAACCGAATAAGGTCGGTCAAAGGAATCGGCAGCTAAATAATAATTCTTCCCCTTTCTCATTATTAAAGGAAAAGTTCCTTCATCTCCATCCCCTTGTACAAGCACTTTTGCTCCTTCATCCAGTTTGGCTTCTAAAACAATGCTTTGATTGATTGTTTTTGACTTCTCTTGATCTTTGAGATCCTCAATTTTTGTAATGGTCTTTTCTCCATCTACATTCAGAAAAGAATATTTTTCTCCCAATTGTTCCGTATTATAGCTAATCGCCATGGTCGGACCTTCAAACGAAGAAACCATCTCAGAAATCGTTGGAGGTAATTTTTCCTTAACGTGACCATAATAAAAGAGATGTGTTTTATCTTCTAAATCTTCTTGTTCTAAATGATGAACATTTTTATATTCAATATTATTTGTAAAATGCCCAATAGATAGATCCAGTAACCGTATATTTTCATCCACTTCCCAATTTTCCGTTGAGTAAATGACCAATACATGGACATCCGGATTTATTTTTACGATATCTTCTTCAACCGCGTTTACTGTTTTTCCACCAATCACTAAAAAAATCATTTTGAAAAAGATTAAAGTCGCTACTAATTTTGTCTTCATAGTCAGTCCCCTTTTTTCTATGAACGTTTCCTTACAACTTCTCTTAACTACTGTAGTGAAAGACACCTTTAGATAAGTAAAAACATATGCATCTATAAAATAATTCTTTTTTCGTACTTTTATAGCCATTTATAAAACAGTTAAATGCATGGGGTATTGATTTTAAATCTTTTAACATGAATAATTATCAGATTTTGCATTTTTAATATCATACGTGCTTTTAACGCACATGTAAAGAAAAATAGGCTTTTTGTTTAAAAAATTTATTTTTTTACAGAAAATGTGTTATATTTAATGGGTAAAAAACATAGAAAGGTGGGGGTATTATGGGATTTTCAAACCGATTAGAAACTTTAAGAAAAAGTATCAACTTATCGCAAGAAGAATTAGCCAAAATTTTAAATATCGATCGGACATCAATCGTTCATTATGAAAACAGTAATAGCGAACGCATACCAAGACCCAGTACTCTCAAACAAATCGCAGATTTTTTTGATGTAAGTATTGATTATCTACTAGATCGGACAGATGATAAAGAAGTCACCCTTGAAGAAGAAGGATTTATTGTAGATACCGATGATTTATCGCTAACTGAACTACAAAAAAAATACCAGATCACCGTGGATGGTGAACTGGCAACAGATGAAGAATTAAAAGCAGCCATCGAATTTATTCGTTCTCTGCGTGAGAAGAAATAGTTTCTTCAGCTACTATTTCATTGATCAAATCTAGTAATTCACTACGTTCTTTTTCTTTAATCAATTTACACAGCAATTCTAATAAATCAATCGTTTCTTTTTCCATAGACGTCAGCTCCCCTAGTTGGTAAAAATATGTATGAGCGTTCGTAATTATGAATTAATTTCAAATATCGGATATTAATTTTATTATATAGTAGTTTAACTATGACTTCAAAGAATATTATTCATGTATTTTAATATATAGTACTAAACTGAATAAGCGAATTTTAAACAAAAAATCCCACTTCAGGAGCAGCTATTCCTAAGTGGGATTTTTTATTGGATAAAAATGAACGGTTTAACGAAACCTTCTACCCTATTTTTAATAGGTTTCTTGCATATTCTTACAATAATAATAAAGCGCACCGGTTACTAAACAATCTTCAATTGCATTATGTGAACCTACATCAATACCTAAGTAAGATTTTAAAGTTGGTAATTTATAATTGGGCACGCCTCGAATACTTGCGCGAGCTAATTTTACGGTATCAATCACTTTAAAGTTTTCATGATCAATTTCATGTCGCCTCAAGTTTTCCAGCAAAAACTTCATATCAAAAGAAGCATTATGTGCCACAATTGTTTCATTTTTCAAAAATTCATTTAATTCAAGTAAGGATTGTTGAATGGGTGGTGCTCCCATCACCATTTCCGTAGAAATACCAGTAAGTTGGGTAATTTTCCATGGAATCGAATAAAAAGGTTCAACAAAGCGTTCGAAACGTTCCACTTCATTTCCATTTCTAAATTTGACGGCACCCATTTGAATAATTTCATGGTGTTCTGCACTAAAGCCTGTGGTCTCAAAGTCTAAAGTAGTAATATTATTATCTAATTTCAGAGATTTTATAGGAATTCCTCCTTTTATTGAAATAAATCAGTACTAAGTATAAAAATGTATAACCGATGTAAATTAATTGATATTATAAACTTAAAGATTAAAGTTTATTACAATGATTAATATTGTTTTTAATTTAAAGAATTTTTGTACCTTTTCTTCGATTACATTTCCAACAAAGCGTTTGTAAATTCTCCACTTCCGTCATGCCACCCTTCGATAAAGGAATAATATGATCAATTTCTAATAATAAATTAGGTTCATTTTCTATTGAGTTTTGACAAATACGACAAGTGTAATTGTCGTTTTCTTTTATAAGTTCCCTTAATTTTGGTGTCATTAATGCTCTTTGACCAGCCACACTCTTCTGCCACTTAATATGTTCAGCTAAATAGTTAATAAATCTTTCTAAATTATCAAGATTAAATAGAACTTCGGCTTTCATAGAGGAATTTCCACCATCACTAATATACTGCATAGTATATTTTGGGAAATATAAATCTGAAAAATCAATTTGTTCGAACCCTAATTTTTCTTCAATTTTTTTATTAGAAAACTTCTTTATTAAGAATGGAATCTTATATTCTATCCCTTTAAGTATTTTTTCTTTCTTTTTCACCAAATATTCTTTCCCATCTTCAACAGCTGAGAAGTTATTCAATAACTCTTCAAAGTATTCAAGACTTTCTTCACTTTTATCAATATTAAAGTATTTACAAATATAATGAAATGGTTTATTTTGTGCATTTCTACAAACACTTAAACTACAATTATAAACATATTTCGAATTCGAAAATTTATCGAGTTCTTTTCTTTTATAATTATGTTTACTCATATCTTCAATTTGAGCTATACCATAGTCATTTTTCTCAAAGATAGAATTAGACTGTTTCAATTCTTCGATATGTTGATTTAATTCATTAGCTTCTTCAATATATATTTCTATTTCTTCTTTTATATCAAGAAATTTTCTACTTTTAAAAAATATGTATTCATAGATCTTATAAAAGATAAGAAGAAGAATTGCAAGAAGAAGAAAAGGAGCGATAATCGAAAAGAGGGCAGAAATTAGATAAATAATTATTACAAAAACTAAAAAGAATATTAAAACATTTAACATTTTATATTTTCCTCCTTTAAATATATTAATTTAGAACATAATTTATTAATATTATACCATACAACGCACTCTTATTGGGCAACTACTGAAGTGTCTTTAGGGACATTCAAAAGCTTTTAGATTGTTATTCTACGCTTCATTTGTTAGGCTTAGTTTGGACAATGACCATTTGTAGATTTATATAAGCTATTTTGGAACAATAGAACGGAGGAATAAATTTGCGTTTAGAAAATCATAAAGTGATCGCATTAGTCGATCATGATTTTGATGATTTAGAACTTTGGTATCCCGTAATTCGCTTGCGCGAAGAAGGTGCGCAAGTTGATATAGTCGGTCCAGAAGCAAACCAAACGTATACCGGAAAAGATGGAGTTCCTGTTGAATCAGATTGTGCTTACGATGAAGTTAACCCAAAAGATTATGATGCAGTGATCATTCCTGGTGGATGGGCGCCAGATAAAATTCGTCGCTATGATGAAGTGAAAAACATTGTCAGACATATGAATGACCACAACAAAACAATAGGACAGATTTGTCATGCCGGCTGGGTAACAATTTCTGCAGGTATTTTAGAAGGAAAAACAGTAACGAGTACTCCAGGAATTAAAGACGATATGACCAATGCCGGAGCAACTTGGGTGAATGAGCCTGTGGTTACAGATGGTCAGCTGGTTTCCAGTCGAAGACCTCCTGATTTACCTCAGTATTTACCGGAACTCATTAAAGTGATGGAAGAAAATCATCGTTAGAAACTGAATAAGTCATCTTATGATCAAAGAAAAACAATACGACCCTCGAACGTTAACATTTAAGTTAAGATTCGAGGGTCGTATTGTTTAGCATTTATTTACTAAACATTAAATGGTTATTGTTGTTGATTTGTTGGGAAATATTTATCCAATGAAAATCCTCTCCCTAATACATCACTTGCAGACATAAAGACGACAAAGGCATCTTCGTCATTTTGAATAATCATCTCTTGGAGCGCCGTAATTTCACGTTCTGAAATTACAACCATCAACATTTCTTTAGGATCTTTTTTATAGCCTCCGCGCACATCTAACAATGTAACTCCACGATCAAATTTTTCTAATACTTCTTGACGAATAAGTTCTGCTTGGTCTGAAATAATAAGAACTGTTTTCGAATTAATATTTCCAACAAGAACAATGTCAATGGCACGTGATATAACAGCTAAACATATAATGCCATATAATATAGCTTCTAAGTCAAACGTTAAAAAACCTATTAAAATAATTGATCCATCCGCAATTAAAGTGGCTGAGCCCATCGATAGATTCGTATATTTTTCAATAATCTGAGCCACTGTACTTGTTCCTCCAGTGGAACTTCTAGCTTTATAAACAATGCCTAAACCAATGCCTGTTAGAACTCCACCAAAAAAAGCCCCCAAAAACTGATCCTGTGTCCAAGGTTCTAAAGGACTAACAAGACCTGTAAAAAATGGAAATAATATACTTCCCAGAATGGATTTAAAGGTGACTTCTTTCCCTACAAAAAAATAACTTAGAATTAATAATGGAATATTGAACGCATATTGGATCAAAGCCGGAGAGATATTTGTCAACTCATGTAAAATAATCGAAAGACTGGCAACTCCCCCTGAAATAATATCATTAGGTAGTAAAAATACTTGAAAAGAAAAAGATATTAAAAAACTGCCAACAATTATATATAAAACATCTTTCCAATCTAATCGATAACCTTTAATAATTTCGTTCATCCTTGAACCTCTTTCTGTTTGAAATGCCCCTATTATTATAACCAACCAAAGCCTATATAACAATTTGAATATTTAAAATACCACAAAAATAGTCTATAATAAATTCATGCTAGTGAGGAGGTTTAATTTTGGATCGATTCTTACATTTAATTGTAAATAAACAATCAAGAAAAAGTGAGTCTACATTTAAAAAACTTTTAATTGAGCTACCAAAACATACACAAAACTATAAAATTTATGTTACCGAAACGACAGATAAATTAGACGATGTAGTTAAAGACTTAAAAATAAGCATAAAAAAAAGTGATTTGGTCATCGTTATTGGTGGAGATGGAAGTTTAAATCATCTCGTTTCATTATTTGAAAAGTACCATTTAAGTAATTATATTGGATATATTCCTTCCGGTTCAGGAAATGATTTTGCTCGTTCTCATAATATGCCTCTTAATACTGAGAAAGCCATCGCACATATTTTCAACCTAAAAGCACCTAAAGAAGTTTCTATTCTAAAAGCTACTCAAGGAGATATGGCTCATTATGCTGTAAATAGTATTGGGATAGGTATTGATGGGAACATCATACATAAAACAAATGAAAGTCAACGAAAGAAGTTTTTAGGAGGAACAAGCTATCTTTCTCATGTAGTGTCCGCATTTATAAAACAAGAAAAATTTCCAATCACCATCAAAGTAGATGACGGCATTTATTCTTTTGACAATGTTCAATTCGCTCTTATCGCTAATAATCCTTATTTTGGTGGAGGGATAAAAATCATTCCCGTTGCAGATGGTACCGATGATATTTTTGAAATATTAGTGGCAGATGATATTTCTCCTCGCCATTTATTGGTTATATTGAGGAAATTATTAATCCATAAAAATCATCTGACTCATCCTAACCTCCATCATTTTAAAACAAAAGAAGCAGCTTTATATGCTGAAACCAAACAATATGCTCAAAAAGATGGAGAGTCTTTTGAACAAGACGGTTTTGCCTATACCATTACAACATTGAAAAGAAAATTTTGGATTTAGTTTTGGTCAATAAAAAACCAAGAAGTTTTATGTGCTTCTTGGTTTTTTGCTTTAAATTTTAACCTTTCCTCGAAAACTTCTTGAAGCATAGTAAGACTCTGCTCCACTATGATAGATAAAGACATGATTATATCTACGATCAGCGAATAGAGCACCACCTAGCTCACGGATTTGTTGAGGAGTTTTAATCCAGCTAGATGTTTTGACGTCAAATTCACCAACTGCCTGTAGATTGCGATAATCTTCTTCGTCTAACATTTCAAGCCCCATATCTTGAACTAATGTCATTGCATCATTTTTTGGTTTATTCTTTTTTCTAGCATCTAATGCTTTACGATCATAACAAATACTTCGTCTTCCTGAAGGAGTCTCTTTTGAACAATCAACATAAACATAGTCATTTCCTACGATATCTGGTTCTCCACCAGTACGCTCCATTTCTGAAAGTGACCATAAGACATCCTGATTGTTTTCAATTCGTTCTTTTATATCGGTCCAATTCATTTTTGGATGACGTTTTATATGCGTTAAAAATCGTTTTTCCAAGACATCTAATAAATTTTCAACCTGATCTTCCGTCAATTTTTTTGACATTTTTAGACCTCCTCTATTCTATTTCATCTATTATACCTTTCTTTTCAATATTTTAATATAAAATTCTCTTATTGATTAATCTAGAATAATAGGAGGTTATCTTTCTTAAACTCTAGTGTTTCTTTTGATGCCTGCAGATAATCTTTTTTCATTTAAAAGAAAAAAAACCAACTCTATGCAAAATATCTGCATAGAATTGGTTTTTTAATATTTATTTTTTAAACAACCTTATAATTTGTGTCTTCTAAATCCGTTTGTAAAGAATCTTTGGGGATTTCTAATTCAGTAATTAGTGTTGCAAGATTATTTTCTAAATCCACTTCTACTGAATCTACCCCTTTAATTTTTTCAAATTTTGTTTTGACGGCATTTGCACAACCTTGGCAAGTCATTCCTTGTATGGTAACTTCTTGTTTCATTATAAAAACTCCCTTTTATTCGTTTTGTGCGGTTTTTAGTTCTTCTTTTGATGTTTCTGGTTTAATTCCTTCTTTAACAACAGAAGGTTTAAATCTTTTAAGTCTTGAAGCATTTAAGACAACGGATACTGAACTCAAACTCATTGCTGCTGCAGCAAACATTGGGTTTAATAAAGGTCCACCAAATAAATGAAGGATACCCATAGCAACTGGAATACCTAAAGTATTGTAACCAAAGGCCCAGAATAGATTTTCTTTAATATTTTTAATGGTTGATTT
>DXAZ01000102.1 GCA_019116785.1 Candidatus Atopostipes pullistercoris | reverse complement strand
ATTAAGTAAACCCAATAAAACAAGTGCATAATATTGCCAAATTTCTAACTGAACGAACATCAAAAACTCCTATCTATTCCCCAAAAATTAACGAAGAACCAAAGCATTTTCGATTCTTCGCTAAAATATTTTGGGTTCATTTTATTCATTTGGAACGATCGCAAAAACTTCTGCAGAAAAACCTGGAGAATGTTTAATATGTGGCATCCCTATAAAAATAATACTCCCAACAGCAGGTACTTTATCTAAATGGGCCATCAATTCGATCTGATATTTATCTTCTCTGAGCCAATATTGTTGAGCCACTAAAAATCCAGCTTCAGCCGCTTCAATCCCACTATCCGTGTTCAACGTCTCGTGCCCAATGGCGGTCACATTACGCGTACGACTCAAATACTCAAGTGCTGGAATAGACCATCCTGGGGTATGTTCCACGCCCTCTCCATCCGCATTCTTAAATACATCCGAATCGTAAAACCTCTTATACCAACCACTCGAAAACGCGACAAAGCTATCCGCTGGTATTTCACCATACTCTGCTTCAAAATTTTGAATGTCTTCTACTGTGACAGCATAACCAGGGTCATCTTTTACTTTATCTTCTAAATGAATCACATATAAAGGTAAAACCCGTTCTTTTTGCGGAATATCTAATAAGTCTCTTTTTCCTTCTGCAAAATGACTAGGCGCATCAATGTGTGTCCCATGTGAACTTCCGATAGTGTATTCCAAAGAGTATACATTGTCTTCATCCATAGAAGAAATAATGGTTTCCTTTAATGGATTAAAGGTGTGGTAAAAAGGAATCTCTTTATGAACTTCATGTGACAAGTTCACCCATTCATGATCTTTCAATTGACTTAGTAGTTGATGTAATTCATACATTCTCTTCACTCCTTTATTTTCACTATTCATTTTATCTATAAATGCCATGTAATTCATTTAATACGTCTCTTACCTTTTGTAGATTCATTTAAAAATGACTAGATATTCTGGTGAAAAAATTGATTTTGTAGAGGATGAAAAAAATATCCAAAGGAAAATGATTTTAATGCAGCAAAAAGGTTGAAAGAAAATATTATCGATTAAAAGAATGTACGACAACAAAAAATTACTAAAGATACGAAGCCTTTGGGACGAACACTCGCTTACTAAGACAAAATATTTCTATCTTTCTAAAGAAAAGCCTAAAATTCCTGGCTCAATCGTGATTTCTTTAAAATCAGGATTATTGTATTCTTTTGCCCACATTTTATAACGATGTGCATAGATTTTCCTTCTTTCTTTTTGTTCTAAAATCTCACATAAGGAAAGGACTTGTTCGCAATACTTCTTTCCTTTTTCAATATTCTTCTCTTTAAAGGCCAACACTCCCTTATTAAAAAGTAAATTCAAATGAGACTCTACAAACTCAGAATATTGTTTAATACTTTCTTCAAATATTAATAACGTTTCTTTGGCATAATCTAAGCGATTATAGTAAATAAATGTAGAAAAATTATTAGTCAGAATGGTATGAAGTAACTTCATATCTTGCGGAATTTCTTGATAGAGCTCACTTCTTTTAATGGCGGTTTTCATTAGAAAATAGGTGGTATCAACAGGTAAAACAAAGCCAAACAATGCATATATTCTTAATTCGCGCTCTCCCCAGTTTTCAATTTGAAGCAGATAATCTCGTACATAGTTCTCCGTGTCAAAAGGCTCATTATTTTTTGCTTTAATCAGATTTTCAACAAAATAGATCATATATCTTTGCCAATCATAAGGACCCGGATGACTAGCTTTTAATTTCTCTCTTTCAGCTTCAAGGCTTTCCATTTCTTGAAATTTTCCGTCTACTTCAATAATACGATAAAAAAAGTCTTTCAATTCTTTCTCAGGATCTGCTCCCATTAAAAAATAGTATTCTTGAGGTGTTGTGTTAATGTTGCTTAGCATCTCATAAAGCACATCCACCGTGACCATGGATTGTTCATTTTCAAAGCGAGAAAGTTGGGCTTGTGACATGCTTCCCCCTGCAGCTTCCTTTAAAGTCATCCCTTTACTTTTACGAATTTGTTTAAATGTTTTTCCAAAGTCCATAGAAATCCCCTCTTTTTTTACATATATGTAACTTTTGACTTTTGTTTAGTTTACTTCTTCTATACTTTATTTACAAATAAACAGGAGGGATTAAAATGTTTCATTACATTTATAAATATTGGAAGGACAATTTAGTCGTCATATTCATCTTATTTCTTACTGGTTTCATTCAGACGATTGTCAGCGTACAAGTCGCTCACGCCTTGGATGCGTTAATTGTATTTGATTTTAGAGCATTTTTAGAAACGGTGGGAATCGTCATCGCATTATTTTCTATCCAATTGATTTTTGTGCGCATACAAGTCATTAAGATCAGTCAAGTCAAACAAAAAATGTCTACTGCCATAAGAGTAGATATCACTCAGCGGATAGAAAAAACGAGCTACAAAGAATTTCATAAACATCAAGTCGGAACGTATGCCTCATGGCTCAGTAATGATCTATCAACAATCGAAACAGTTGGTTTTGACCAATTTTACGCACTATTGTCTGGAGCGATTGCGACGTTAACTTCTACTGTTGCTTTATTCTTTTTCCATTGGAGTTTGGTTTTGTGGACGCTAATTGCAGGAATGATCACTATTTTTCTTCCAAAAATATTTGAAAAACAAATGGCAAAAGCCTCTTTAAACACGACAAAAGAAAACGAACGGTTTCTAAGTCGTGTTTCCGAAGCTTTGGCTGGTTTTGATACGTTGTTTTCTTATAGTCTTTTAGAAAATATAACAAAAGATACCCAAGCGGCATCGCTTAATCTGGCGGCTGCTAAAAATGAACAAGCGGTCGTTGTATCTAATGTAACGGTTGCTGGAATTTTTGGGAATGTCTTTGGACAGATATCTATTCTCACATTGACTGGTTTCTTAGCCTTCCAAAAAATCGTACCCATTGGCTCTTTTGCTGCAACCAGTAATTTAGGGATTACCATTTTTAATACTTTAGGTAATGTGAGTACACAACTCGCTCAGATTCGTTCGGTCCAACCTATTTTTAAAAAGTTTGCAGCTATTAAAGAATCTCCTGAAATAAATCAAGAAATTCTTCCTTCAAAAATGGAAGGAATCGAATTAAATCATTTAAATTATGCGTACGGAGAAAAACAAGTGTTAAACGATATTTCTTATCGTTTTGAGCTTGGAAATAAGTATGCGATTGTTGGGCCAAGTGGCAGCGGAAAATCTACTTTGCTTAATATATTAGTTGGTAAATTAATTGATTATTCTGGTTCAGCAAGATTTGCTACTCATGAGCTAAAAGAAATCAAGGGCAAAGAATTACGAAAAAACATTTTATACATTGATCAAACGCCCTATCTTTTTAGCGGAACCATCCGAGAAAATATTACTTTAGGGGAAACTTTTTCTAACTCAGCATTTAATCAAGTCATTAAAGAAGCAGCTTTAGAAGACATTATTGAAAAATTACCCGACGGTTTAGATACAGATATCGGTGAAGCAGGTCGTTTGCTTTCTGGTGGGCAAAGACAACGCATTGCCTTAGCAAGAGGATTAATCAGAGGGAAACGAATAATCTTAATTGATGAAGGGACCTCTAGTTTAGATGAATCAAGTGCTCTTCGAATTGAAGAAAATCTAATAAATAATCCTGACCTAACTGTTCTTATGATTACTCATCAATTAAGAGATGAAATTGGTGAACATTTGGATGGTGTACTCACCTTATCTTAAAAATTCTAAAGGATACGGATAATTTTAGGCAACTTTTTGTTTATTTTACGTCTATACATCCAGTTTAAACCCATAAAAAAACCTAAAGTAGAGATTAAACAAACTACTTTAGGTTTTTTAAAATTTTTTAAGAAAAATCAACTTCTAAAAGTAAAGGGGTGTGATCTTGACGTTCTCCAGAGTCTACCATCTCTGACTTAATCACTTTATCAGCTGCTCGATCACTGACTAGCCAATAATCAATTCTCCAACCGGAATTATTTATCTTGCTTGTTTTTGCTCGCTGGTTCCACCATGAATAAACATCCCTGACTTCACCATGAACATAACGAAAAGTATCGGTAAAGCCTTGATCTAATAAATAACTAAACCCTGCTCGTTCTTCATCTGTAAATCCTGCTGAACGACGGTTTCTATCAGGATGAGCAATATCAATTTCTTTGTGCGCCACGTTAAAATCACCTGACGCGAAAACGACTTTCTCTTTATCTAACGAAGTCAAATACTCCGCATACTTTTTATCCCATAGTTGACGCTCAGCCAAACGAACAAGTTTTGCTCCAGCATTTGGCGTATAAACTTGCGTAATATAAAATTCCTCAAATTCCAAAGTCAAAATACGACCTTCCGCATCCATTGTATCTGGTGCGTCAATTTCTGGATATGTAATTTTAGGCTTTAAATGATTTTTGTATAAAAACATTGTGCCTGCATAACTTTTTCGTGCCGGTTCTTTGGATACATTCCAAGCCAATTTATAGTCTGGGAAATATTTTTCTAAAATATTCAAATGCTTCTTAGTCGGACCTGTTCTTGGTAATTTTGTCTCTTGAATTGCAATAACCATTGGATCGATATCAATAATGGATTTCAAAACATTTCTTGTCATAATTGCTCGATTTGAGTCACTGGTTAAAGCTGCGTTTAACGAATCAATATTCCACGAAATAAATTTCAATGTCATGCTCCTTCATCTTCCATTCAAATTTTCTCTTCTTATTAATGGTAACATTAATTTTCATGTAAGACGATATTTTTAAGCAAAATTCACTTCATATATCTCCCCTTCACTTCGTAAATACGAATAAAATATTTCTTTTTTCTTTGAATAAACCTTTCGATGATTTATAATAAACTCAAACTAAAGAAAGCGTTCTCTTCTACTTGGTATTTGTTTTTGAAAGGAGTCGTTCTAAATGGAAGATATTTATCAAAATATATTGTTACCCGTAGATGGTTCACAAGAATCGATTAATGCATTTAAACAAGGAATCCAACAGGCAAAATTATGGGGTAGTCAAGTTTTTTTAGTGCACGTCCTTCCAAAAGATGATAAAGGTTTATATATTGAAGAACAAAACTCATTTTTAACGGCTTTAGAAAATTATGCAAACAAACAAGGAATCCATCTTCATAAAGAAATTGTTTATGGAGAACCACGCACACAGATTGCTGACAAACTGATTGAGCGCTGGGATATTGATCTAATTATCATGGGGGCTACCGGAAAAAGTGGTCTAGCTAAAATGTTAGTAGGATCAGTGACCAGCTATATTCTCCGCCATGCAAAATGTGATGTTATCATAAGTCGCTAATGGTTAGAATAAAATGGTTATTTAGATTTAAAACCTAAATAACCATTTTTATAATTTTTTATTTTAGATAAAAATAAACATCCGCTTTTCCTTCTTGTTTTGTCCCATCATAATCACGCGTATTGAAGCCACCGATTTCAAATCCTTGTTTTAAATAAAATAAACACGCAGTTAAATTATTATCTTGCCCCACTGTATAAAGTCCACTATAACCAAGTTCTTGTGCATGTTTTAAACCTTCTTTAATTAGTTGACTGGCTACGCCTCTTTTACGAAAAGCTTGTTTGACCTTTAAATCAGATAAATACAAATATTTATTCCAATGATTCTCATAAATCGCTAAACCAATACATTCTTCTTCATGATAAGCCCCCATCGCAAAACCCTTTTTGTGAATTTGATCAAATTCATAATTTTCATTTGGAAATACCATCGTTTCTATTTCTTTGAATCGTTCAATCTCATAACTCCATACATTATTTTTTCGATTAACAATCAGTTGACCCCATAGATCAAAAGGCTCATTGGGGAGGAGGAGATCTTCTTTATTTTCTGCTGTAATTTTTTTATACTCCATAAAATTTTCCACCTTTTTTTATTGATGATTAAAATAATTCTTATTTCTAAGCTTGAACGTAAGTACTTGACTTCCCTTCACTTTCCAGCAAATAATGAATGGAAAGCAACAATATTTATTAAACAAAAACTGTCTTTATTTTATATTTTACCACGGGAAAATAATTTTTACGATCACCCAAAAAATAAAAACTACTCTCTTTATCGTGTTTTATGCCCCTAAAAGGAAAATCAACAAGGAGGAAACCAGATGTTTAATCTAACGATTGATTTGTCGGAATTAAATTTGATAACGATTATTTTTCGAATGGTGTTTGCGATTGTTGCTGGTGGGATTATTGGATTTGATCGGGGAATTAGAAATGAAGCTGCTGGGCTACGTACTCACATGTTAGTTACTTTAGGGACTACGATTATTATGATGACAAATATTTATATGTATGAATTATATACAGATGCAAACATTGATCCGACACGGATGGGGGCTTATGTGATTAGTGGAATTGGTTTTATCGGCGCTGGAACGATTTTAGTGACAACCGAAAATCGAGTTCAAGGATTAGCCACTGCAGCAAGCATCTGGAGTGCAGCTACTCTGGGCTTATCAATTGGTAGTGGTTTTTATGCTGCGTCCCTTGTTGGTGTATTTTTAATTGTAGGGATTATTATTTTACTTCGTCCGTTTAAAAGATATATTCAAAATAAGGTAGAATTTACAGAGATTTCCCTTATTGTTTTTTCTAAGCATGGCTTTAGTCGCTTTCTTGAATATATTCATTCAGAAGACTTGGTGGTTTCTAGTTTAAATATTGATCAAGAAAGCTCTGGGGTTCAAGCAGATCAAGGGATTATTTTTACGATTACACTAGATATCGGAAAAAAGACCCATCGAAATGGTTTTATTAAAAAACTAAAGGCTATTGATGGGATTGAAAACGTAGTGGAAATTAATGGCTAATAACAAGCTCTTTTAGAATTTTTAAAAGAGAATGTAAAAAAAGAGCTACTTATTATGGAAAGTAGCCCTTTTTCATTTTCAATTTTTTATTTACTTATTTACTTTTCTTCTTTATACAACAAAACTTTACTGTTTGGATAAGTTGGGAATTGGTTCATTGGAATTTCAAAATCTTGTTCAGGTACAGAAAATTCGTATTTATTCACTAAGTGGTCGGATAAAACACGTAAAGTATGCAAGGTAATCCATTCACCTGCGCATCGATGCATGCTACGGAATTCTCCGCCTCCTTGAGCAATCATTTCGTATTCTTCTTCATAAGAAATACGTTCTGTATCTCCTTTATAGCGATCCACCTTAAATTCTTCAGGTTGATCAATCGTTCGAGCATCATGGTTTGTTCCATAAAGATCTAAAGCTACCCAACTACCTTCAGGAATCAAGTAACCATCAATTTCCACATCTTGTAAACTAATTCCAGGTACTGCTGGGAAGAAAGGATAATAACGTCGCATTTCATGAATGAAAGAATCTTGTAATTCATCAAAATTGTCTTTCAATTGGTCATAAATATCTGAGCGACTAAATAAAGCATGTCCCATTAAAGCGGCCCAAACAGTTAATGCCAACGTTGGACGGATAATGTTTAAGAGTTCAACAGCTGCTACATCTAATGGAAGTAACTCTCCATCTAAATCCGTTGCTTGCGCAAAAGCATATAAAGCCACATTTTCTTTTCCTGGAACGGGATGTTCACGAGCAGATTGAATTAATTTTCTCGCCCATCTTTCTGATCTTTTACGATCTTCGACCCCTTTTAGATGATCCACGGTAGAAGTAAACGTTCCACTAATCATTGAAATTTGATATTTTGACAAATCATCAATTTCTTCGTCGGATAGATGATCTAGATTAATTCCAGACCATTCAGTGACCGTTTCAAATAAGACTCTTCTTGTTAAACTAAAAAGTTCAAACGTTCCTTGTTCAGCTTCTAAAGCCGCGGTCATTTTTTCATCTAAAATTTTATGATAATCATCCATTCGATCTGGTGCCATTAAATCCATAAAGATATTTTTTCTGTGATGATGTTCTTCCCCATCTAAGGTTTGCACACCATCTTCACCAAATAAGGTTTTAATGACAAGATCAGGCATTGCACCTTCACGTTTGAAGTTTTTGGGATCATAAAATTTTTGCGCAGCATCTGACCCATAAATAACGTACAATTTTTTGGTAAATGCTTCAGCCTTGGCAACTGGAGCTCCTGCCTTCTCTCGAATGTCTGTCAACAACGTATAACTAGGTTCTAATTCATGTAGTTTGACTCTAACTTCTGGTACTTCCATGAACTTCTCTTCCTTTCTTTAAGTAATTTATATATATAATCTACTCCTAATTAAATACCATATCAATTATAAGGCTTTGCTTTTACCTTGTGTTCATCTTTTTTTCAAACAATGTATTCTTATGAATTTTCTATGAACAAAACATAAAGAGCGCGTTTAATTTTTAAACCAAATCCCCCCTTTTTAATTATTCTTTGTTCTCTTGATAATCTACCGCTATTTGAAGCGTATCGATTGGGTCATTTGTGTCTTGATTTATTTCATAGACGGTTGAGCCCTCTTGCCAGCGAATATTTGTTTCTGGATGATCTTTAAAAGCCGTTATCTGGATGACTCCTCGTTCACTTGGTGGAGGAAGAATATGGTCTTCTAGGTATTCTACGACTGTCTCTGCCATAGATTGTCCATCTTCATATTCTTCTACTGCGTATTGAGGATCTAATGGAAAATCAATCTTGATCAGCCAATTTCCTTCATTCCAAGAAATATATTGGTGTCCCGTCGCCCCTTCGCTCAAAGCTTCGATTCCATAACCTAAGTCTGTATTGGTTTGTTCAACAACTTGGTAATCCTCTATTGCAGCAATTGCTTCTTCTTCACTTGCATACTCTTCTTCTTTTACTTTTTCAGAGACTGAATCTTCTGAAGAGTTTTCGTCCGCAGCTGTATTTTCTTGATTTTCTTGCTCGGTATTCTCCGACTCTTCTGATTCCGACTCTTCTGATTTCGAATCTTTTGATTCTTCTTCTGAATCATTATTTTCTTGATTTGGTTCAACTTGTTCATTATTTTCTTCAACAGATTCATCAGTAGCACTATCTGGGTCATTACTTTCATTGCTTTGGCAAGCAGTTAGTAACAGTAATGAACAAGCCATTCCAATAAATCTTTTCTTTTTTAGCATATTTTTTACCTCCAGTAGAGCTATTGCCATATCTTTCAAATCTTTATTGTAAATAAGTATATTCCTCGTTTTTTTTCATTTCAACTGAATAAACTTCTAGCTTAAATTCCGTTCGTCTTTTTTTAACTCGTCTTATTCAAAATTAAAAGCCCTCTCTTAAAAGAAAGAAAGAGCTTTTATTCACTGTGTCTAATTTTTTAATTTATGGCGCCCTAACCATTCTTTTAAGACTACCGCTTGATTATTCTCACGGTCCTTAGCACCATAAAGGAGTGTAACATTTTGTTTTTTTAATTCTTCTTTTACCTTTTTTACGAATTGATCTGCTTGATCATTTTCGGCTAATTCATGTAGATATTTTTTCCGAAAATCATTATACTTCTCTTTTTCATGACCAAATTCTTTTCGTATTTCGGAAGAAGGAGCGATCTCTTTTTCCCAAGCATCATAATGAAGATCTTCTTTTTTGATTCCTCTTGGCCACAATCTATCGACCAACACACGATATCCATCTTCTTTTTTTACATCATCATAGGCACGCTTTAGTTTAATTTCATACATAAAAAGGCCTTCTTTCTTTTAACTTTCCTTAATATTTTACATGGCTATTATAAAAGAAGTAGATTGAAAATTCAGGCAATAGCTTTATCATCTAAGACAGAATTTTTTTAGTTAGTTATTATTGTACCAGCTGATCCATGATTTCCACCAATTCATTCATCATATAAGGTTCATAAGGACTATGAGCACCTGCTTCGATGATATGCAGCTGCGCATGGGGTAAAGCGTTCTTTAATTCATAAGCACTATGTACACGACAATTTACATCATATCTCCCATGCACAATGTCTATAGGAATTGATTGAAGTTTATCTGCATGATTTAAGATATAGTTATCTTCCGGCCAAAACATATGATTTACAAAGTAATGGGCTTCTAATAAACCAATCGACAAATCACTGTCTTTAATTTTAGGATCTTGGTTAAATTTAGGAAAAATATTGACTAAGCCACTTTCCCAATCTGCCCATTTTTTCATCGTCTGTTTCTTTGTTTGCTCGTCGCCTGTTGTCATTTTATGGTAATAAGCCTCAATCAAGCGGTCTCTATCTTCTTCATCGATCCATTCAATAAATTCTTGATATTCTTTTGGATAAAAATTCTTTGGTCCATTTAAATATAACCAATCAATATCTTCTTGCCGCCCTAAAAATATTCCTCGTAAAATTAAATGGCGAACTCTTTTGGGATAAGTCATTGCATAGACTAAAGCTAGCGTACTTCCATAGCTACCACCAAATACATACCAGCTATCAATTTCTAGTTTTTTTCTAATGACTTCCATATCTTCCACACTATAAAAAATCGTGTTATTTTCTAAAGATAAAAAGGGCGTGCTCTTCCCTGTTCCTCTTTGGTCAAATGCGATAATGCGGTAATGTTTTGGATTAAAAAAACGTCTAGATTTTTCACTAATTGAACCGCCAGGACCCCCATGTAAAAAAACTACAGGTTCTCCATCCGGATTTCCAGATTCCTCTACATATAATGTATGTACATCATCTACCTTGATCTCATAACTTTCATTTAGTGGACTATTCAAATATCCTTGTGTATTCATAATGATCTCCTTCATTTATAATTCCTTTAAATTTTTTATAGCCAATCTTTCTTTTTGAAAAAACGAATCATTATAATCGTAATTAAAATACTGACGAGCCAAAACAGTGGATAGCTATATTTCCAATTAAGTTCTGGAAAATACTTGAAGTTCATTCCATAAACACCAGCTAGAAATGATAAGGGGATAAATATTGTGGAATAAATCGTTAAAACCTTCATAACATCATTTGTTTTGTTTGAAATACTTGAAAGATAGGTATCCAACATTCCGCTTGAAATATCACGATAAGTCTCGGTAAGATCAATCATTTGAATGACATGATCATACACATCTTGAAAATATCGGGTCGTTTTTTCATCAATTAAATCCGTTTCATTCCTAGAAAGAGTATTGACGACATTTCTCATCGGCCATAATGTATTTTGAATAAAGATTAATTCACGTTTTAAGGCGTAAATTTTATGCAAAACTTCTTTGGTAGGAACAGAAAGCAATTCGTCTTCAACTTTATCTATTTCATCTCCTATTTTTTCCATCACAACGAAGTAATGATCCACTATATTGTCCAATAAACCATAAAGCAAATCATCCGCATTATTTTTTCTAATATAAGTTCCCCCGACTAAGCGCTTTTTTAAAGGATCAAAAATTGTAGACTCCGATTCTTGAAATGAAATTAGTCGATCTTTAAATAATAAAAATGAAATCTGTTCGGCTTCTAACTCATCCTTTTTATTAAAGATAATCGATTTCGCATTTAGGAACAAATAGTGTTCAAAGGCTTCGTACTTGGCTGCCTGACCGGTATTTAAAATGTCTTCGACAACTAAGGGGTGGACATTTAATGTTTGACATAAGTTTTCAATTAATTCGGTGTCTTGTAACCCTGTTATATTTAGCCATTTGACTTTATTAGGGTCTTTGTCATGGATAAATTCGTCAATATTTTCGATGTTTTTTCTCTCTATGTTTTCTTTGTTATATTTTGTGTACGTCAGTTTAACGGTTTCTATTTTCTTTTCTCCTACATGTGTGGCTGTTCCAGGAGGAGTATTAATATTTTCAGCAATATTTTTTCCTTCTTTTGGCATTATGATACCTCCACTTTCAGTGAATATGCGCTGTTTGTATTAAAATAATTATAGCGTAGATGATTTTATTATCCAATGAATTCATCTATTCTTCATTGAAATTCATGCTTGGGTTGTTTTATACTTTTTTTAAAGATTTCATGGATTAGGAGAGATAAAATGCATAACAGTCATTTTCAGTGGGTTATTGGAGCAGATGGCAAAAAAATATTTTTACGGATTTGGGATAAAGTCGATCAACCTAGAGGTGTTGTTCAAATTTTTCATGGAATGGCGGAACATTCAAAGCGTTATGATGAATTCGCTCATTTTTTAAATAGTCAAGGATTTATTGTTTATGCGGATGATCATCGGGGGCATGGTTATTCTTGTGCAGAAGGAGAAGTCTTAGGTTACATTGGGGAAGACGGATTTAATCATATTGTCTTAGATGAAAAAAAGATATCCGATTTAATTAAAGAAAAATACACGGAACTCCCACTTTATATTTTTTCTCATAGTTTTGGCTCTTTTATTGGTCAAGAATATATCATTCGTTATTCACAAAACATTGATGGTATTATTTTATCCGGTTCGGCTAAGCAAGATGGATTGGATGTGAAAGCAGCGAGAGTGTTGGCAAGCATTCAAAATAAATTATTTCCTAGCCAGGCGGAAGCTACCCTTATTGACCGTTTATCTTTTGGGTCTTTTAATAATCATATAGAAAATCATCAGACTAAGTTTGACTGGCTCAATCGGGATCAACAAGAAGTAGAAAAATATATCGAAGATGACTTTTGTGGATTTGTATCGCCTATTAATTTTTATTACCATCTTTTTAACGGATTTAAAGGTTTATATCAATCTGATCGCTTAGCAGCTATTTCTAAAGATTTGCCTATCTTAGTTGTTTCCGGAGATAAAGATCCTGTAGGTAAATATGGTGAATCCGTCAAAGCATTATACCAACAATATCAAGATTTAGGCATTAAAAATACTACTCTCAAGCTCTTTCAAAATGGTCGTCATGAATTAGTTAGTGAAACGAATAAAGAAGAGTTTTTTCAATATATTTCTAACTGGTTATTAAATGAAACAACCAATCCTTCCCATAAATAAAGCACTTCATCTAATCCTTTCATTCAGGTTAAACGTGAAAAAGGGCTTATATGTTGTAAATTAAAAGAGGTCCATTATCCTGCAAGTTGCCATTGAGTGGGTAAATTGTAAAAATCAATATTTCTTCACAAATGAATTTAAAACGGCACAAAGCCCTTGTTTGCATAATGATACCAACTCATCACGCTCAATTTATGCTATATATAAAATTATGCCATTATACTTTAGGATATATAAAGGTTATACTAACAAAGTGGAACGATTTATTGGAGGTTTTTAAATGAATTCGAAACGCTTAAAAAGGATCTTCACACTTTTTAGGATTACTTTTTATATCAGTGCATTCACTTTTGGTGGAGGATATGTGGTGATTCCCATGATGCGGAAGTATTTTGTAGAGGATTTAGAACTCATTACAGAACGAGAATTGATGGATATCGCCGCTATCGCACAATCTAGTCCCGGAGCTATTGCGGTCAATACCGCAGTCTTAGTCGGTTACCGCATTGCTGGAATTTGGGGGGCTATCATCAGTGCGATTGGGACAATTCTTCCTCCCATTCTCATCTTATCGATGATTTCCATTTTTTACAAAGCTTTTAGAGATAACTCCATCATCTCCGCCATTCTAAAAGGGATGGAAGCAGGAGTTGCAGCCACGATTGTGGATTTAATTATTGACATGATGCAAAGTATAGTAAAAGAAAAAAATTGGCTCTTTACTTTAATGGCTCCCGTTACTTTTATCGCTAGTTTTTTCTTTAATGTGAACGTGCTCGTCCTTATTATTTCTTGCGCCCTTCTAGCCATCGCGCAAACTTATATTAAACATATGATGAGAGGAGCTCAATAAATGAAAATGGTGATCACTTTATTTATTCGCTTTTTTCAGATTGGATTATTTAGTATCGGTGGCGGTTATGCGATTATTCCTTTAATTCAAGAACAAGTCGTCAATAATTTCGGCTGGCTCACTCTCCAAGAATATACCGATATTATTACCATTTCTCAAATGACCCCAGGACCACTAGTCGTCAACACCGCGTCCTTTGTTGGAATTCGTATTGCTGGCTTTTTTGGAGCCGTTGCCGCAACCGTTGGAAGTATATTATCAGGGTTTATAATTTCAATCTTTTTATATAACTTTTTCAAAAAGCACCAAAATATTGAAAGCATCTCTAACGTTTTAAAAGCATTACGCTCAAGTTCAGTAGGCCTAATCGCATCCGCAGCATCTACCATTCTTTTACTGGCTTTCTTTGGCGATACAACCCTTAATATTCAAATCACCCATCTCAACTTTGCTGCCGTTATCGTTTTTATGGCTACCTTATTTTTACTTCGAAAATACAAATTAAACCCCATTCTTATTATGGTTCTATCAGGAATCGTTGGTTTATTTCTATATTAATCAAAAAGGACTGTCATTTTAAATGCTACAGTCCTATTTTTGTCCAATCAAATAAGCTTCCTGGATCCACTTTCCTGCCCACAGAATACTCATCATGACCAGCCATAATATGTATCAGTCTTTCAACTTTTTTGTTTAAATAAAGGAAGGAAATATTCGATTGTTTCAATAAGCTTTGTAATTCAATGAACAAACAAACATCCATTAAGGATTGATTCTTAATGGATGTTTGTTTTAGTCTTTCTTTATCGTGTTTTAGCGTAGGCACGTTTCCCACGAGATTTATTTTTATTCGATGCATTCGAAGGCTTTCTTCTGCGTTTTTTATTGTTGTGTCCTTGATTTGATTGTTTAGCTGCAGGAGAGAAATTCTTTTTTGGGGAAGAAGGATACCTCTTTTTTCTTTTCGCATTTGTCTTTTTCTTTGGCTTGTTAGTTAAAGGGTAAGGATGATCGGTATTTTCTGGGATATTTTTTCCAATCAACTTTTGCACATTCCTTAATAAAGATTTTTCGTCATGGTCACTAAATGAAATAGCCACACCACTATGTCCTGAACGTCCTGTTCGGCCAATTCGATGGACATACGTTTCAGGCACTTCCGGCAAATTATAGTTAATGACATGAGAAAGTTCGGCAATATCAATCCCACGTGCAGCGATATCTGTAGCCACTAAAATTTTTGTTTTTCTTTGTTTGAAATTATTTAACGCCCGCTGTCTAGCTTTTTGGGTTTTATTTCCATGAATGGCTTGCGCAGAAAATCCAGCTTTTCCTAGAGATTTTACAATTTTATCGGCCCCGTGTTTGGTTCGCGAAAAGACTAAAGCTGATTCAATTGCTTCATCTTTTAATAAATGGACTAATAAATTGGTTTTATTCCCTTTATCCACAAAATAAACTTCTTGTTTTATGGTGTCGACTGTAGAAGAAACCGGTGTAATTTCGATTTTTACCGGATCTTTTAAAAGAGACTGGGTAAGTTTTTCAATTTCTTGTGGCATTGTTGCTGAAAACAACATCGTTTGCCGGTCATTAGGAATAAACTGAACAATCTTTTTCACATCGTCAATCATCCCCATATCTAACATCAAATCTGCTTCATCTAAAACAAAATGCTGAACATTTTCTAAACGAATATACCCTTGGTTGATCAGGTCTAGTAAACGCCCTGGCGTTGCCACTAAAATATCAACACCGCGCTTTAATTGTTTAGTTTGTGGATGTTGTGAGACGCCTCCATAAACCATCAATGTTTTTAAGCGAAGGTTCACACTATATTTTTTGAAGTTGTCTCCGATTTGGATGGCTAGTTCTCTTGTTGGCGCTATAACCAGTGCTTTAATTTGGCGTTTTTCTTTTTTAAGTGGTTTTTTTGAAGCTAAGTTTTGTAAGATAGGAAGTGCAAAAGCAGCGGTTTTTCCTGTACCTGTTTGAGCACATCCGAGTAAATCTTTTCCTTGTAAAAGTTTTGGAATCGCTTGTTCTTGAATAGGGGTTGGCTTTTCATAGCCTTCTGCGGTCAAAGCTTTCTGGATCGGTTCGATTAAATTTAAATCATTAAAATACAATATCATTCTCCTAGTAATATTTAGTTAAAGTTTTTTATTCAGAGGATGTCTTCAAACCTCCAAACACTATTCATATTACTTGTATGTATGTAATATTTTAGAATGATAAGCTTTTGAAATGACTTACGAAATAGTGCTCATTCAACGTGTATCCTTTATTTCACACGAGACCATGAATTATAGCACATCTAAAGAAGAAATGTTGAATTATTTTATATTTATAAGATGATCAATCTCTTTAATAAAACAGTCAAAATACTCCTTGTATCAAAACCATATAAACTATCGTGCCAGTGGCAATACTTAATAAAGAATTGCGACGCCATTTATGAATCAAAACAATAACAAGAATGGCAAGAAATTCCGGGATAGCAAAAGGCGCTTTTGTTAGCTTAACCTCTTTAAGCGCATAGATGACCAATAATCCGATTGCAGCCGCTGGAAGAACTTTTCCTAAATAATTCACAAACTGTGGCGGTTCCTTCGATGGTGGAAAAATAAAAAACACAAGAAAGCGCGTAAACATCGTCCCTAACATAATGACAAAAACTGTAAGTAACATTTGCTTATGCGTCATATACCTGATCCCCTATCTTTCGGTACTGAAATAAGAAAAACACAATGATTCCAAGCATCGCCGGAATTAAAAAATGATCCGAACCAAAGAGCACTAACGAAATAATCGCCGCTACTATTCCAGTCAAAGCGGAGGTATGATCTTCTGTAGAAAGCCACTGCTCCACAAAGATAGTTACAAATAAAGCGGTCAAAACAAATTCTATTCCTTCTGTATTAAAAGATAAGAAATGACTCAATAAAATTCCAAGCATCGTACCTGCTACCCAATACAATTGATTTAAACCCGTCACAAAAAAATAAACCCAATTTTTATCCATGGACTTTGGAACATCCAATGAGACAACCAATGAAAAGGTCTCGTCGGTTAAACCAAATATCGTATAATACTTTTTCCAATCCATTTGACTATACGGCTTGAGTAATGTAATGCCATAAAAAATATGCCGAGCATTCACCATCAGCGTGAGCAGCAAAGCCCCAATCGGATGAAAGTTCGCCTGTAAAACATTGATCGTCGCAAACTGCATAGATCCCGCATAGATTAATAGACTCATTAAAATAGTAACCATAAGAGAAAGACCCTGACTAACCGCTAAAACACCAAAAGATGCTCCTAAAAAAAGATAACCAGCCATAATAGGTACCGTTTTAGGGAACGAATACTTTAATGCTTCTTTCATTTTCCCTCTCCTTTACTCATTGAAAATTAATGAATCTATTATACCTGTTTATAGCCGGAAAGCAATCATTTTTAATTTAATTGTTTTTTCGCTCGAAATCTAAATAACGGGTTCCTTGGAAAGTAAGAATACCGCTATCTTGTTCTACTAACATTCCATATTCTTTGCCACTTACTTTTAATTCAATACGGTCACCACTCTCCACTTCAAAAGTAACATAATATGTAGTCGGTGAAGAGTTATTGTTCCTTCCATTTGAAGTATCTAATTGATGATGGACATCTGTTCGCTTTGTAACGACAACCGCCGCAACAGAAAGAACAGGAGATTTATTATTTTTTCTCCATTGCTTCGCTTCTTGAATCATTCTTACAATAATTGTCCCGAAAACAATAATAAATATAATTACAACAACAATCGGAAGAATAAAAAACATAAACTGACTAAAACCACCAAATAGAACTCGCTCCATTTTCTCTCTCCTTTAATAAAATTAAAGCTAAATTTTATGAATAGTATCTCTAAATTATTATAAAACATTCTTCTTATGCTTTAGATAATCCTCTCTCGCTCATTGATCATCCAGTCAATGGTGGGCCATCTATCCTAACATTTCTCGTCTTGACAATGAGAAAGATCTCCTCTCCAAATTGTCTTTATAAAATTTGAGAGTTGGTTATTTTAAGCTACCAGTCTTCTATCTTAAAGGGATAGATTTTGGCCCTGTATCCATTAACTTCCCTGTTTTCGTATCTTTTAATTTTTATTTATTTCTTCCATCATCGAATAAATTTTACGGGTCGAATTCACATTACGAATGGTCATTTTTTTATAGAGTTTTTTCGAAGCCAGTTTCGCAAGCCCGCTTTGAGGTTGATGCGCTCGAGCCACCGACCAAAGGAGAGCTCCTGGCACATAAAGTACCGTTTCAATATCCGGTTTAACCACTAATTCATCAAGGACACTTTCATCATCGATTTCATCCCAAAGGAACATAACATCACTTTTCATCTCTTTATCATTTTCCCAATGCGTCGGGAGAGCCTCGATAATAGCCGCACAATCATTTATATTACGAAGCAATACTTTAATTTCTAGTGAAAAATCTTCGTAAATGACTTCTTCTAAAATAGCTATTATCTCTTCTTTATTTAGATTTGAATGTTCAAAAATAATATTTCCTGAATTAATATACGTGATAACCTTTTCCATACCGACTCGTTCAAACGACTTTGTTAACTCTTTCATGTTGATTTTATTTTTTCCTCCAACATTTATCCCTCTTAATAAGGCAACATAAATCATAATTATCTTCCTTTTTAATTTAATGTAATGTTTAGAGTCCCTTTGTTCACGTATTTTTTAATCTAAACAAACTTTTTGATTCTCCTCCCAGATTATTTATTCTTAATTAGTTTATCAAGAATCAAACAAAAATGCTTGTTATTAACAACAGCTACATGATGAATTCTTGCATTTCGAATAAACCCTACCTATAATGAATAAAATCATTGAATGAGGTGTTTTTATGGAAGATTCTATTCCAAACACATCCCCTATTTCAAGTAGTGTCTTAAAATGGATGGCTATTCTTACAATGACAATCGATCACATAGGAGCTGTATTAATAGAGCCAATGCTTTACAATTCTTCTGGCTCATCTATTGCGACAGGCATTGACTGGCAATTCATTTATACAAGTTGTCGTTTAGTCGGTAGACTTGCCTTCCCTATTTATTGTTTTCTCATTGTTGAAGGCTATATTCATACACGAAGCGTTCCAAAATATGCTTCCCGTTTGGGTTTATTTGCCCTTATTTCTGAGATTCCATTCGATCTCGCTTTTTCGGGCCAGATGTTTGATTGGGCTACACAGAATGTATTTTTTACTTTACTTTTAGGTTTATTCGCTATTTGGGCTTATGACACTCTCGATCAACCCATCTTACGGATAGGCTTACCGATGGCTCTCGCCCTTTTTGCTCAATTATTAAACACAGATTATCAAATATACGGAGTCGGTTTTATCCTCATTTTATTTATAACACGGCCGAATCGTTTAAAACAAACTCTTATTGGAGCCCTTTATGGGCTTTCCCAAATGACGGCCAGTCTATCCTTCATTCCTATTTATTTTTATAATGGCAAAAAAGGGCGTGGGAACAGTAAATGGTTATACTGGTTTTACCCTGTCCATCTTCTCATATTAGCTGGAATGGCTTATTTAATATTTAACACATCCTTTCTATTTTAATCAATAAATAAACTCTCTTATCGTCGCTATGCTTCAGCAATTAGTAAGAGAGTTTATTTTTTATTTTTAATTAATTTTCTACTAAATACTCAACTAAAACGTATTTAATGTCTTCATAGGAAAAGTCTTCTCCTAGATATTCTTTAATTGGTTTTAGGGGGGTTGTTCCCATGTCTTGAAAGGCTTGTTTAATTGCTCGCTTTTTTGAGAAAGAAACGTCAGCATCAAATTCTTCTAATTCCCCTTCTTCCGCTGCTTGTGTTAAATGATTGAGTACGGTTGATTCAGTGATTCCTCTTTCAATCGCAATCTCATAAGGCGTTAAGCCTTCTTGTGAATATTCCACACTCTCTAAATAGCTCGCCGTCTGGGTCGTGTTTCGAAGAAGAGGTTTTTGGTCTTTGGTTGGGACATTTTCAGGATTGGATAAAAATTCTTGAATAACGGGCACGAATTGTCCAGCATATTTTTCGGCTTTAACGGAGCCGACCCCTTCAACTTCAAGGAATTCTTGTTCGTTTTTGGGGCATTTGCTGGCCATGTCTTCTAAAGATTTGTTTGAAAAGATGATATATGCTGGAACTTTTTCGGCTTGTGAAAGCTCCCAGCGAACTTCTCTTAAGGCTTCGTATAAGTCTTGATTGACATTTTTTGAAGGACGAATCGTTGTGGATTGAGTGGGTTCTTTATAGGTTCGTTCTTTAATCGACAATTTTGATTCCCCTAGTAAAAGACTATTTGCTTTCGAAGTCACGTAAAGTCCACGATATTCGGTGACTCCTATATAATGATGGGCGACTAGAGCTGAAAGGATGTCACGAATTTGTTGTGCTGAGTAATTTTTCATGATACCGTGCGTGCTAAGTTGGTCAAATTTATTTTCAAGAATTCGTTGGTTTTGGCTTCCTCTAAGAACGTCCACAATCATAGTCATGCCAAAATTTAGCTTCATTCTGATCATGCAAGATAGAATCATTTGTGCTTCTTTGGTAACTTCAACAAGTTTGACTTCTCCTAAACAAGTCGAGCAATTTTTACAATCTTCCGTTGTTTCTTCGCCGAAATATTCTAGGATATAGTTACGCAGGCACCCAGTAAAGTTTGCATAACGAATCATGGTTTCTAGTCGTTTTTCCGCCAATTGATCGGAACTTTGAGCGATTAAATATTTATTGGTCATAATATCTTGCGAGTGATAAAGCAAAATCGCTTCCGCATCCAAAGAGTCTCGCCCTGCTCGTCCTGCTTCTTGATAATAACTTTCCAAATCTTTTGGCAAATTATAGTGAATTACTTTTCGAACGTCCGTTTTATCAATTCCCATTCCAAAGGCATTTGTCGCAATGACGATATTTGTTCGGTCATTAATAAAATCGTTTTGTGCTTTTTTTCTTTCTTCCTGTTCCATTCCTGCATGGTATTTACTTACGGCATAGCCTTTTTTTTGCAGCTTTTTATGAAGTTTGTCGACTTGCTTACGTGTACTGGCATAAACGATTATCGCTTCTTCGTGATTAATAAGCTGAAATAAAGTCGCTTCTCGATTATCCGGTTCAAGAACTGTAAATTTAATATTCGGTCGGTCAAATGAATTAATAAAAACTGCTGGATTATTTAAATCCAACTGTTTTACGATATCTTCTTGAACGATGCGCGTGGCTGTAGCGGTAAAGCTGGCAACAACTGGACGGTTTGGTAAATAATCAATAAATTGATTAATTTTTCTGTAGCTCGGTCGAAAATCAAACCCCCATTGAGAAACACAATGCGCTTCGTCGATCGCTACTAAAGAAATGGGTTGTTGACGGAGAAAAGAAATAAAACTTTCATTATCTAAACGTTCTGGTGCCACATATAATAATTTCAAAGTATTTTGTCTTAATTGTGCAGTCACTTCTTGGAATTCTTGATTCGAAATTGTTGAATTTAAATAAGCCGCCGGAATCCCTAGTTGTGTCAATGTATCCACTTGATCTTTCATTAAAGAAATCAAAGGTGAAATGACAACAGTCAACCCAGGCAACATTAAACCACTCAATTGATAGCAAATGGATTTTCCTCCACCGGTCGGTAAAACACCTAGTACATCTCGTTTTGACAAAATCGTCTCAATAATTTCTTTTTGTCCCGAACGAAAAGATGAATAACCAAAATGTTGTTGTAAAGCTGTTTCTAATTGCACAATATGAGCTCCTTTTTCTAAAAAACGAATGATTAATGTAAAATGATCTCTTCTTATTATCACACACTTCATCGTGTTTTTACACAGACAAAAAAGAGATTCCTCATAGATCTTCACTGATAGTTTTTCACCCGTTTTTGTGGAGCTCGAGCGCCGGCGTGCCTCCCCGCGTGTGGGCGAGCTGAGCTCACGTGCCGACGGGATGCCCCGCACGCGAGCTCCCTCGTTTTTGTGCTGCTCGAGTGCCGGCGTGCTTCCCCGCGTGTGGGCGGACTGAGCTCGAGTGCCGACAGGATGCCCCGCACGCGAGCGTCACTTTTATCCATACTTTTTCCTCTATAGCTAATTTTAAAGGCATTTTATTTAAGAATCCAAATATAATAAAAAGCGATAAGGAGTGATTATCTTCCATAACTCCTTATCGCTTTGATTTATTTTTTTCAGGTTACTTTTATTCTTCTTCTTTATTCTTAGCTTTTCCTTGTTTAGCGACAGCTTCCATTTGAGCTTTTACAGCCTCTTGATCACCAAGATAGTAACTATCTACCACATTGAAATCGTCATCGAATTCATAGACTAAAGGAATTCCAGTAGGGATATTTACTCCCATAATTTCATCGTCGCTTAATTGATCAAAATATTTAACGAGTGCACGAATTGAATTTCCATGAGCTGAAATTAAGACACGTTTCCCATCAAGCATTTGTGGTTTAATCGTTTCTTCAAAATAAGGAACAGCCCGTTCAATTGTTTCTTTCAAGGATTCATTTAAAGGCAATTCATCTTTATTTTCAACCTCTCGATAAGCCTCCATATTACGAGGGGCTTTTTCATCATCTGGATCTAATGCTGGAGGTAAAACATCAAACGAACGACGCCAGATTAAAACTTGTTCATCACCATACTTTTCAGCTGTTTTTGCTTTGTCTAATCCTTGCAAAGCCCCATAGTGACGTTCATTTAGTTTCCAACTTTTAACAACAGGTAACCAGGCTCTATCTAAAACATCTAACACATTATTTAAGGTATGAATCGCACGTTTTAGATAAGATGTATAAGCAATGTCAAAATCATAATTCTCTTCTTTTAAAAGCTCCCCTGCGTTTCTTGATTCTTCAACGCCTTTTTTTGACAAATCCACATCGGTCCAACCTGTAAACAAATTCTTTTTGTTCCATTCACTTTCACCATGTCGAACAAGTACTAATTTCATTCAAAACTCCTCCTTTAAATTTCTAATAGCCACCTATCACTAATATTTTATCTCTACTCTTGATAAAATGCTAATAATCACTATCCTTTTTTCAAAATGATGAAGATTTGTTTTTTTAACCCTTACTTTTACTTTTGATGTGTTATCATAAGAGTAAATTCTAAATCTAAGGTGCTGTATGAATAAGAAAATAATTACTCATTTAAATCTTTTAATCACTACATTAATCTATATAACCTACCCACTCGTCCTTTTTTATTTAATCTACACTCGTGACGAACGATTTTGGAGGGTTTTATTAGCTCCTGCTATTTCCTTCGTCTTCGTCAGTATGATTCGACATTACATAGATGCTCCTCGTCCTTATGAAGTAAAAGAGATCGATCCTATTATAAAAAAAGAGACGAAAGGAAACTCTTTTCCCAGTCGACATGTGTTTTCTGCTTTTGTTATTGCAACCACTCTCTATTTTATTTCAAAACCTTTAGGTATTCTTTTAATGATTGCAGGATTTTTACTTGCCGTCTTAAGAGTAATAGGTGGCGTTCATTTTCCCAGAGACGTCATCGTTGGAGCAATCATCGGAATCGTGTCAGGTGTTTTAGGGTTTTATATCTAAGCCATCAAAAAAGACGTTCAAACTTTGAACGTCTTTTTTAGTCTCATATAGCATTATTTAATATATTTAGATTCTAAGCCTTCAGCTTCTAAGAATTCTCTAAATGGAACAAGTTCTTCCGCTTCGTATTTTTCTTTGTAGGCTTTGATTTCATCTTCACTGTATAATTTTGGATCTAATTTTAATGTTTCTACAGGAATTGGACGGTCGTTTGTAATCTTACAATCTAAAACAACTGTGTGACCTTGTTTATAATATTCAACCGCTTCTTTCATCACTCGATCAATATCTTCAATACGTGATACTGTTAGGCCAACTGCACCTTGTGCTTCAGCGATTTTAGCATAATCTACATCCGTAAAGTCAACACCAAATAAATTCTCATTTGTATCTTCATATTTATTTTTGATGAATGCATATTCTGTATTTGTGAAGACAACGTTAATTACAGGCATATTGTAACGAACATTTGTTACAACATCTGGATAAGTCATTGA
>DXAZ01000014.1 GCA_019116785.1 Candidatus Atopostipes pullistercoris | reverse complement strand
ACTTCAATGGTTGCTAACATTAGTGACGAGAACTTTGGTAATTCATCAGGGACGGCATTAGCGTACAAATTACAAGCGATGGCTAATCTGGCATTAAGTGTTCAACGCAAGTTCCAATCGTCCTTAAATCGAAGATATGAGCTATTTAGCCTACTTAGAACAAACGTGCCTGAGAACATGAAAGATGAATGGCGAAATATTGAATATAAATTCACTCGAAATGAGCCGAAGAACATTCTGGAGGAAGCACAGACGGCTGCTCAACTGATGGGTATTACTTCCACAGAAACAGCTTTATCAGTTTTATCAGTGGTTAGCGATGTATCTAGCGAACTTGACAGAATTGAACAAGAACAATCCAACACAATGAGCGCCTTTGATTTTGAGGTAGAGGACAATGGATAGCCGTACATATTGGCGGAAGCGGGAACAGGCATTTGCCAAACGAGACATAAAGACGGACAAAGCACTTGCCAAAGAAGTTAACGAAGTGTTAAAGGACACGAAAAATGCTATTCAAGATGAAATAGATGCCTTTTACACACGATACGCAGAACGAGAAGGCATTTCTATTGCCGAAGTGAATAAGCGTGTGGCGAAAATGGATGTTGAAAAGTTTGCGAGCAAGGCTAAAAAATATGTTAAAGACCGAGACTTTTCAGACCGTGCAAATTATGAGCTGAAGATATATAACCTCAAAATGAAAGCATCGCGATTGGAATTGTTAAAAGCACAAATTGATTTACAACTGATTGGTGGGTTTAGTGATATTGAAAAACTAATCCACCAAGGTGCATATGAGCAGGCAATTGAAGAATATCAGCGAGATGCGGGGATATTGGCGGATAGTGTGTCGTTTGATGTTGAGAAACGCGTTGAGCAAGTGTTGAGCGGTAGCTACAAACTGGAAGACACAGCAACATTCAAAACATTTAGCGACAACATATGGTTGTATAAGACTGAACTGCAAAATGACCTAGAGAAAATGCTAGTCCGAACCTTTACACGAGGCGAGAACCCAAGAGTAATGGCAAGGGAATTGCGAGACAGGTTCAAAGTAACTGGCTATCAAGCTGAACGACTGGCACGAACCGAAACGGCGAGATTACAAACAGCTATTCAACGAGATAGTTTGGAAGAGAATGGTATTAAGCAGTATGAGTATATTGCTGAACCGACGGCGTGCAAAAATAAATGCAGTCCTTTAGACGGAAAGATTTACAAACTGAAGGATATGGTGGTAGGTAAAAATGCGCCAGTTCTGCATCCGAATTGCAGATGTAGAATTTCTGGTTACGTTAGTTCTGACGATATGTATAAAAACTGGTTAGAAAGAGGTATCATCTCAAAATCTGAATACCAATCAGCAACAGCATTTAAACGTGATTATGATGCTAAGTTTGAAAAGTTGATGAAAAAACGTAATGAATACGAAAAAACTATGCAAGAAAAACGTAAAAAGCGCAAATTGTAGGTATTTTGTGGTATAATAGATACACAAAGAAACCGAGCGATGCTGGTAACATCCTCGGCTTTGATAACCAATCAGAAAGGGATTGATTACATGAGTAAGTGTAACACAGAAAACGAGATTTGGGAAGACGTTGTTAATTATGAAGGTATTTACGAAGTTTCAAACCATGGAAGGGTACGAAGTGTTGATAGAGTAGTGATAACCAAAAATGGAAGAGAGTGTAAATATAAAGGGAAAATGATTTCGATGCCACCTAACCAAGATGGTTATCCGACTTTTAATTTATGCTATCAAGGAAAAATTAAACCAGTAAAGACCCATAGAATAGTTGCTGAAGCCTTTATACCAAATCCTAATAACTATACTGAAATAAATCACATAGATGAGAACAAGGCAAATAATGAAGTCAGTAATTTAGAATGGTGTACAAGAAAGCATAACATGAACCATGGGACAGGATTGCAAAGGTCTTTTAATCATCCTAATAGCGTGAGACGAATTGAAAAGTCTAAGAGACCTGTAACGGGTATAAATTTAAAAACTGATGAATGTGTATATTACGAAAGTGCGCACAAAGCAGAAGAATATGGATTTAAAAGAAAAAACGTTCAAGGTGCAGCGTGTGGGAAAGATGCTTCATATAAAGGTTACATTTGGTTTTATACTGATGAGATGACAGAAAAACTTGTTCAAGAGAAGCGAGATAGATTGAATCGAAATGTATTAAAATTAGATGATAATAATCAGATTTTAAATGTTTTCAGTTCAATGACCGAAGCAGGAAGAGCTGTAGGCTTAGACCCAAGTAACATATCGAGAGCGATATCTACAGGCAGGAAGGCATCTGGTTTTTATTGGAAAAAGCAACAAGATATTTAAAACTTGTCAAAGCACTTAACAATTAGTTGAGTGCTATTTTTGTGCAACTAAAGGGGGTGAACCTAAGCTTTGAAACAAATACAACTGAAAGGCTAAGGTGATCCGCATGAAAATGTATATCTATTAAGTCGACTAATGTCGGCTATTTATTTTGTCTTTTAAAGAAACATTGGTTTCCCAAAACCAATCAAAACTAAATGCGAGCGTGTCTCCCAAGACACAAATAAAAAATGCGAGGAGAAAACATATGAAGAAATCATTAAAAGGATTACCACTAAACTTACAACTATTTGCTGAGGAAGTATCTGCAGAACAACCAGAGGTGGAAGTTGGGGAGACAGAGGTAACCGAAACAGAAGAAACCGATAAACCTGATGCAGACAAGATTGTTGAGAAGTTGCAAAAACGACTAGACAGCAAGACGAAAGCCGAAAAGGAAACCAAAACTCAACTAGAGCAAGCTTTAGCACGTATTGAGGAATTGGAAAAAGGCGGTAAGAAGTCGGTTAAGGAACAATCGGCGGAAGAGAAAGAAGCCGAAGCGCAAAAGGCTAAGGACGATGAAATTGCTAAATTA
>DXAZ01000013.1 GCA_019116785.1 Candidatus Atopostipes pullistercoris | reverse complement strand
TGCATTTATAATTTCTTCTTTTGTTGCTTCTTTGTCTCCAAAACGAATATTTTCTGCTATGGTATCTTGGAACAACCAAGCTTCTTGTAGTACAAGTCCAATATGTTCTCGCAGATTTTGACGAGAAACTTCTGAAATATCAACCTGATCAATTAATATCTTTCCATCTAAAATTTCATAAAATCTTAAAATCAAATTAATTAATGTTGTCTTTCCAGCACCTGTTGGCCCTACAATAGCTACTGTATCTCCAGGGTTTACTTTAAAGTTAATATCATTCATTAAAATATTATCTGTAGAATATCCGAACTGAACATGATCAAAAACAACTTCACCTTTAACTTTTTTTGGTAATTGTTGTGTTTCGTTTGAAAAATCTTCTTCTTCTTGATCTAAAAGTTCAAAAACCCTTGCACTTGCCGCGCCAGCATTCTGCATAGCACCACTCATTTCAGACATTTGATTAATAGATTGATTAATTTGATTTACATATTGAACTAAAGCCTGTAAATTTCCTAATGTAACGGTTCCTTTAATCACTTGTCTTCCTGAAATTAAGGCAACAACAACATAAGCCATATCTGCAGTAAAGCGTGTTACAGGTGTAACTAATCCAGAGCGGAAACTAGCAGTCGCTGCTGCTTTTGTTAATCTAGCATTCATGTCTTTAAATTGATTTAAAGATTCTTCTTCTTGATTATAAACTTTCATTTCTGTAAAGCCACTTAGATGTTCTTGAGATAAAGCAAATAAACTACCTAAAGCTTGAGTTTGTTCTTTCCAAACAGGTTGACCCCATTGAATGATTAATCGAGAAAAAACTAATGCTAAAATCATCATAGTTAACACTATAATTAATACTTGAGGATGAATCAAAACAATCATGATCAAAGAGAAAATGATCTGTAAAATCCCCATAATTGTAGGAGAAAATGTTTGTGTTAAAAAGTTTGAAACAGATTCTACATCACTTGTTACACGACTGAGTATGTCACCTAATTTATGGCTATCAAAATAGGAAACGGGTAGACGATTCATTTTATTACTGATATCATTTCTTAAATCAAACATTGATTTTTGAACAACACCTGATATAAAAAATGTAGAGAAATAACGTCCTAACATATTTAGTGCTCCACGCAAACCATAAATAAGCATAATTTTGAAAATATACGAATAATTCATACTTGCTCCAGGAACTCCCTGAACAATATCGACAATATTCTCACCTATTTCAGTAATGGCTAAACCTAATATAAATGGTTCTAACCCCGCCGTAATAACGACTAATAAGATCATTGCGATACCAATAAAGAATTGTCCTTTATATTTTTTAATATAAGGCCATACTCTTCGTAATTCTATTATATCTTTCATCCGTATAATTCCTCCTCACTTAGCTGCGTGCGTGCTATCTCTTGATAAAGCTCGCTATTTTGTAATAATTCTTGATGTGTTCCAATATCAACAATTTCCCCTTCATTTAATACAATAATTTGATCGGCATTAATGATTGATGAAACACGCTGAGCTACAATAAATGTTAAAGCGTCTGTCGTCTCTTCAGAAAGTAATCTTCTTACTTTTGCATCTGTTTTAAAATCTAAAGCAGAAAAACTGTCATCAAAGATATAAATTTCTGGCTTATCAATAATCGCTCTAGCAATAGCTAATCTTTGACGCTGACCCCCAGAAAAGTTTGTTCCACCTTCAACAAGATCCGCGCTATATTTTTTCTCGAGTCTATGAATAAACTCATACGCTTGAGAAATTGAAGTTGCATGATCAAAATCAGGTTGTTCAGCTTCTTCTTTACCAAATCTTAAATTATCTGCTATTGTCCCGCTAAAAAGCAAAGACTTTTGTGGTGTATAACCAATTTTATCTCTTAGTACGGCTAAGTTATAATCTCTAACATCTACTCCGTCCACTAAAATTTGTCCTTTAGTCACATCGTATAATCTTGGAATTAGTTGAATAACCGTTGATTTTCCACTACCCGTAGATCCAATAAAAGCAACCGTTTGACCTTTGTGAGCTTTAAAAGATATGTTCTTTAAAACAGGCTCATCTGCATCAGGATATTGGAAATAAACATTTTTAAATTCAACTTCTCCTCTAACTTCTGTTTCTGTGATTCCATCTTCATTAACTCGAATAGAAGGAACTGTATCCATAATTTCTTTAAGACGACTAGCACTTACTGAAGCTCTAGGATACATAATAAATAATTGAGCAAGAATCAATAATGAAAATAATGCGTGAAAACTATATTCAATAAAAGCTGTTAAAACTCCGATTTGCATATTTCCTAATTCAATTTGACGAGAACCAAAAAGAACAATGATTATAATCATACTCACAATTACAAAACTGAATGCTGGATCTGTAATTCCTAACGTTCTAAATAACTTCATACTATTATTTTTATATGAATTATTTACATCTTTAAATCGATTGAATCGATTTTCTTCTTGAGTAAATGAACGGATTACTCGAGCTCCATTGATGTTTTCTCTAAAAATCCCATTAATGCGGTCTAAATTCTTTTGTTGTTCTTCAGATAATGGACGTAAAAATTTAGCCAAAAAATAAATAATACCGACCATTATGAATAATGCCGGAATTAAAATAATCATTAAATTTGAACTGATTCTTACCATCATAACAATACTTGAAATTGTCATCAATGGTGCCATTATTCCCATTCGAAGAATTTGATCTGCAAATTGCATTAGTACAAAGGCATCTGTAGAAATACGTGTCGTTAAAGATGCGACTCCCATTTCTTTGTATTGGTCATGCGAGAAATTTGTCATTTGTTCATAGACGTCATTGCGCATATCTTCCGTCATTTTGGTTGTTGCGAGTGAACTTCCATAGGTATTCACCGTTCGACCTACAAAACCTACAACCCCTAAAGCTACCATCCACCAACCAATCGTAATTGCTTTGTTAAAATCACCTGATATTAGAGCTGTATCTATCATTTCTCCTAGTAAAGTAGGTAAACCTATCATAGCTGCTACTTTTCCGAAGGTTCCGATCAGACTGACAAATACATACCCATGTTGTTTCTTCAGGTATTGCCACATAAATCCCATAAAATTCCTCCTTTTCTACCAAAAAACTGTATTCAATCTTACTATACTATTAGTAAATATATATATGGGATTGTTTTTTACAGTACTATGTATAGTATCTTGTTTTATTAATAATGTCAAAAAAATCATCGTATTTTTAATTATTTTTTTTACTATAAAAAAACAATATATTTTCTATAAAAAGAGATTAAATGTGACTTAATCTAGTCCTTAAAATTCCTGAATATTTCATTTCTATTTTATTAATGATATAATTCGGTTAACTTCATAATCTAAAAAGAAAAAATGTTTTAATCATTCCATTTATTTTGAATATTGGGATCTATTGTATATTGTTAAGCTAGCTATTATTTAACCGATCTTAGGAGGAATTTATGTTGAATAACAAAAAACAAAACAAATTTTATAAACAATGGTGGTTTTGGGGCGCAATTGTTGGTTTTGGATTAGCAGTATACTTTATTCTCAACATAAACCAGTTAACCTCTCAAAAATTTGAAGCCGATCGAGAAATTCATTTATATACGCGGGAACTTGGCTCTGGAACACGTTCTGCTTTTACATCAGTCGCTCATTTAACCGATGAAAATGGAGATGATATTCTATCACCTAAAGCAACCGTTCAAAATAGTACCAGTGCTACTATACAAGCCGTTGAAAGTGATTTATATGGTATCAGTTATATTTCTTTGGGTTCATTAAACTCCTCTGTAAAAGCCGTTTCGATTGATGAGGTTGAACCGACAATTGAAAATATACAAGAAGGAAATTACCAACTTATTCGGAATTTCAATGTAACTTATGGTCAGGAATTAAGTGATGTTGCTGAAGATTTTTGGAAGTTTATGTTTTCTGCTCAAGCCCAAGAACTTGTTGAAGAAGATGGTTATGTGTCTGTAGATACAACCGCTCCTAAATATGAACCTTCTGGATTATCTGGCTCTATTAGTATTGTAGGCTCTACTTCTGTTGAACCCACTATCCAAAAATTTTCTGAAGCTTATAGAAAACTCAATCCAGATGTTACAATTGATATCACTGCTCCTGGTTCCGGTGCAGGCATCACTTCAGCAATTGATGGAAGTGCAGATATTGGAATGACTTCCAGAGAACCAGATGATTATGAAGCTGAACAACTCATTGAAACAGCACCAATCGCGGTCGATGGAATTGTTGTGATTGTTAATAATAACAATCCATTAGAGAATTTAGAAATACAAGAGATTCAGGGCCTTTATTTAGAATATATCGATACTTGGGATGAAATTTTAGATAATTAATGCATAAGTCTTTATAAAGTCCTCAAGCCAACCATATCATTGGTTGGCTTGAGGTTTATTTATTGCTTATGTTATTTATTTTTTACATCGTCTGTTGCTTCTTTTGCGGTTCCTTTTACATCTTTTGCTGCATCTTTTGAAGTGTCTTTCACTTCATCGGCTGCATCTTTAGCTGTAGATTTCACTTCATCTGTTGCTTTATCCGCTTCATGTTTAACATCTTTTGCTTCTTCTCCTACTTTTTCTGCAGACTCTTGTGCTGTTTCTTTTACATCTCCTGCAGCATCTTTCATTGTTGATTTTACATCTTGAGCTGCGTGTTTTGACGTATCCGCAATTTCAGCTCCTGTTTCAGTTGCTGTTTCTGCATAATCCATTCCTTGTTCTTTTAAGTCTTCTAATTTGTCAGTAATTTCTTTTCTCGTTTCTTTTCCACTTTTTGGGGCAAATAAGTACCCGACGCCTAAACCTACTAACATACCTTTTACAAATGATGAGAATTTCATCCAGCTCACTCCTCTATTGAATTTTTTAATTTATATATACAGTATAAATAAAAGTGATTTCATAGTACAAAATTAACACTTATAAAATGATTTTTTCTTGAAATTCATTCATTTTGAATGATTTGGATCCTTTTAGTTTCCTATTAAGTATCCTTTCAAAAAATGAGATAATAACTTACCATAATAAGTAACGAACTAAGTAACGTTCCTAGTAAATAATATTCTGCAAACTGTGGATCTTCAGAAATTTTATTATATCTAGCGACTGATTTTGCAGTAAGTACGAAACCAATGGCTGTCCATTGACCTGCATAAAGCATTAAAAAGATAATTAGACGTTCAAAAATTCCTATCAACGCGCCAGCATTGGTAATTCCTTCATCTTGTTCTTTTTTATGTGCTGGTTCAAAATGATCTAAAATAATCCGAATACTAATACTAGAAGGTTTGTAAATCACTAATAGCATAAGAATCCAGGATAAAATCAATTCTGAATTTAGCTGAAGTTGTAAAATAATATTTTGTAAACCCAATTGATACTGGATATCAACCGTTTGAAGCATTAAAAAAGTTCCACCAAGTAAAATAATCATTATATGTAGTAATTGGTCGAATAAATAGATAAATACGAATTTTTCATAAGATAATTCGTGTGTTGCTTTATAGCGATATTTTATAGAATCAATCAACCAATGTGTAAACGAAAGAATTAATACTACTATAAATATCATTTTATTCATAACAGGCAAAGTAGTGAGTAATAAAGACAGGGTATAAATCAAACTATGTAATCGAACAGTTTTTTTATTTTGATTTTGTACAGACTTATCCGATTGAAAATAATAATCCCCTAGGAAATGACCAATAAAAAACAGAAGAAAGATTTCTTTATACATTATCCTCTTTCACCATCCGCTCGATTTATATACGCTTGTATATCTTTTATTGACGACAAAAAGGCGTAAAAATTTGTACTCTTTAGCGCCTTACTGACACTTGATTGACCAATATCTAGTGCATGAGCAGTCTCATATTGATTTTCATTGTTACTCAGATAGGACTTAATAATTTCTGTTTGTCGATTGGACCATTTTGAATTTATCGCTTTATTTAATGCAAAAATAGCATTGATTAAATCCATTTCTTTACGCTCTCTTTGATCAGATAAATATATATTTGTTTTACGAGTAGCGTATTGTTGTTCGCTTTGTTCAATAAATTCAATAGCTTTTCGTGCATGATGATACGCGGGACCATCATTTAATTGTGAATTTGAAGAATCAATAGTGGTCGTGATTTCACCAATCCCAATTCCAAAACGCATTTCGACTGGAAAAAGTTCAAGTTGAATATCAAAAATTATTTGCATAAATGGGGATGAAATTTTTAATAAACCTTGAAAACTATCTCCCATTGAAACCGAAAATTTGGATACTATTTCCTTTTGGTATTTTTTATTTATAGAATCTAAGACATTTAATAAATTTTTTTGTACTTTTTTTCGATCTTCTAATAATCGAGAATCATAAATATCGCCAATAATTGCAATATACTCATTTTTATTCATTTGCCTCACCTCGACACTATTATATGATAACCTTTTATAGGAATCAAACATTTTGATTCCTATAAAAATGAATCTTTGACATTGATTCCTATAAAAGGCTTTAATTATGTGTTATCTTCTTCAAGTACTCGTTTTTTTGTTATTAATTCTTGAAATTCTTCTTCAAGATCTTCTTTTTCTGATTCAGAAATTAGCGGTTCACTTAATTTATTGAGTACCGAGGTTATCGCCATTTCTGTTTTCAAGAGTTGCTCGGCTTGTGTATCTCTATCTTTCTTTTGATGGTAAAGATTAAATTCTTCATACGTTCCGTTAAACATTTCTAGATTTTTCTCATCATCAAAAGACAAGATTTTGGTTGCAATTGAAGATATAAATTGACGATCATGTGAAACAAATAAGACCGTTCCTTCGTACTCTATCAATAACTCTTCGAGTGCTTCAAGCGCATAGACATCTAAAAAGTTAGTAGGTTCATCTAAAATAAGTGTGTTACAATCACTTACAAATAATTTTGCTAGTGAAACCTTAACTCTTTCTCCTCCACTTAATACACTAACCTCTTTATAAACATCCTCATTAGAAAAGCCTAAGCGTGCAAGAACTGTTCGGATAAGCGTCTCATCTTGTTTAGACTCTTCCTTTACATTTTCAAGAATGGACTTTTTAGTGTCTAAACGATTTATATTTTGATCAAAATACCCAATTTTAACAGCAGGAGATAAAAAAATACTCTTATCTTCTTTGTCCATAATTTTCTTTAACAAAGTCGTCTTTCCGCTACCATTTGCGCCAATAATCCCTACTTTATCTTTTCCTCTTATGAAAAAAGTTGTAGGTTTCCAGAGTTTTTTATCCCCCACTTGTCCAGCTACTTTTTGGGCACGAAGAATGACTTTGTTTTCAAAAGAACGTGTATTAGGCAATGTCATTTTAATTGGATACTCTTCTTTTGGCTTTTTAATTTCCTCAAGTTTTTCTAATCGCGTTTGCAGTGCCTTTCGATTTTGATGTAAACCTTTTTGTAATTTCGCAAAATATGGTTTGGCTCCTTTTATTCGAGCTTCTGATGAAGACAAATTTTTCGGAGCTTTAGTTGCCCTTTCTGCTTGTCTATCCTTTTGTATAATCGCTTCTTCTAATTGTTGTTCCTTTTGTTTGAATTTTTCATATTCTTTTTGTTGATGCTTCTTTTTGTTTTCTTTTTGTTCAATGTAGTCTGAATAATTTCCTTTATATTCTGTTATTTCTCCTTCTTCTAATTCCCATATCGTATTGCAAATACTATCAAGTAATGTTCGGTCGTGAGAAATTAGAAGAATTGTTCCTTGGTATTCACTAAGTTTACTTTCTACCCATTCAACATGCGAAGTATCTAAATTAGTCGTTGGTTCATCCGCTAGTAAAATATTTGGCGACTGATTCAAAACTTGAACGATATAATCTTGGGAAATCTCTCCACCACTTTTAGTCGTTTCGGCATATTTTAATTGCGGAAGCATCGCCAATCTTCCTTTTGTTGAAAAATTAGAGATATCTGTATCAACCTCACCCAGCAATGCTTTAAAGAGTGTAGTTTTTCCACTTCCATTCTTACCCACAAGACCAATTCTTTGTTTCTCTTGAACATGCAGATTTTTAAGATCTAAAAGATTTCGTGTACCAATTGTTACTTTGAGATGTAAAATATTAACAACATTCATAAAATTCCTCCTAAAATCTGGAGGCATAAAAAATAGCCCCTCATTCATAATGGGAGCACACTAAGCTTCGGCAAATTAAAGATATCTATACTTAAAAATATAGAGTCTGCCCCTACCCCCATTATTCCAGTTCGACAAAATAGATAGAATAAAATAAGACATACGAATGCCGTAGTCAAAATTTTATTTATCTCTATTTCTTGGAAAAATAGGATTAGTTGCGCATCGTTTTAATTTTGCCCTCTTTTCTATATAAGTTGGTTATAAAGTACCATGTGAAATCGTTTTTGTCAAATTCCCTTATAAAATAAAAACCAATTCATTCATTGATGAATTGGCTTTTATCTTATATTCAACTAATCTTTTATCTTACTAATATTCAATCAGCTTCAACTGCTGATCTTCTATTCGCCAAATTTGTTCGGCTACATTTTCTACAAAATATTTATCATGGGAAGTAAATAAAACAGTTCCTTTATAACTTTTTACTAAAACCTCTAGAGCTTCAATTGTCTGCACATCGATAAAATTTGTTGGTTCATCTAAGATTAAAATATTACTTGGGATTGTAAATAACTTCGCAATTACTAAACGAGTAGCTTCTCCACCACTTAAATTTGTGATAAGCTTTTTTACAATTTCAGTTTGAGAAAATCCTAGATTATTTAAAATACTGCGAATAATAGACTCTTTCATATGAGTGTCCTGTTTCAAGAATTCTAATATTGTTTTATCTTCAGCTAATTGGTAAGCCATCTGTTTATAAACAGAAAAGACAATTTTATTTGACAAAGTGATTCCTTCACCATCTGTGATAATGTGCTCTAATAAAGTAGATTTTCCAGATCCATTTGGTCCTACAATACCAATCCGTTTTTCTAACGGAAATTGGAAATTTGCTTCATTAAATAGACATTTTTCTCCTTTTTGAATCGTGACTTTCTGACCTATAATTGGAAAATCATTATGCATCTGTAAATTTTCTGGTTCGGGGAACTGAATGGAACGATTGTTTTCCACTTTTTCAACGGTTTTTAATTGTTCCGCTCTTTTTTGGAGCGCTTTAGCAGATTTATGAGCCGCCTTTTGTACGGTATCTTTTTGTTTTGAAGAAGATAAGCGATCCGGCTTCACGGATCGACTTTTCTGTTTTTTGCTTATATTCGTTAATTTTTCTGCATGTTTTTGTTTTTCTTTTGCTGCTTTTTCTAAACGATATTTTTCTTTAGTAAATTTCTCATAAGCGTTCTGTTGTTCAACGAGCTCTTGTTCTTTTTGTTGTTGATAGCTAGAATAATTTCCCGGATATACGGTTACTTTGCCTTCCTTTACTTCCCAGATGGTATCTACCACTTCATCTAAAAAGTAACGGTCATGGCTAACTACCATTAGTGTCCCATAATAATATTTTAGCTGATCCACTAAAAATTGGATACCTTCTGTATCTAAATGTGTCGTTGGTTCATCCATCAAAAGACCAAATTGATAGGTTGAAAAGTATTCAGCGAGTCGTAAACGCGTCTGTTCTCCACCACTCAAATGTGCGACTTTATGATCTGGCACATCTAGACGAGATAAATATTCTGGGTCAATTTTCATATAATCGGGTCTAATGTTTTCTTTGATTTGCTCATAGTATTCAAAATCAATGGTTCGATGGATCTTTCCACTATCAGGGAATAACTTACCAGCAATTAAATTGAGCAGCGTTGATTTCCCTTCTCCATTTCCTCCAATAATGCCAATTTTTTCGTTTTCATAAACTTTTAAACAATCGATAGTTAATACATTTTTACTCATAAAACTCTTTTCAATATGATTTAATTCAAGTACAAGATTTTCCATTTATAATTCCTCCTGCATTTTATTATTCCTTCTTAATCAACTCAGTTAGGCAATAAAAAATGCAGGTCAAAGTCTTATCGGCTTTAATCTGCAAAAATAATCATATTTTGGGTACGCAAATAGATAAATTCCCTCTACTCCAGAAGAATTACTATTAATAGATATATCGCCCAATAAAGATTTTTTAAGCATGACAAATAAGCCAATCTAATCGATAAGATTGAACTGCTTTTTATTGCCATTCTTAACGTAATCTTATTGAAGCTAACATCTATATACCTCTCCTTTTTTATCTATCTGTAATTTAACATGTAAATTCACATATTTCAAATTATTTTAATCATTCATTCTTTTAAAAAAATGCCCCTTTATTGGTTTAAAATAAAGGGGCTGTATGAATTAAATTTAATAATTAACTTATTTAATTCTTCCTGGTTGTTTTTCATAACCATAGTAAGCATCTGCTAAAATTTCTTCCATATCACTCACTAAAGCCAAACGTGGATTACATGGTGTACATTGGTCTTCGTAAGCTAAATAAGCAATTTCAGAAATTTTTGACATATATTCATCTTTATCTAAGCCTTGTTCTTTAAAACTCATTTTAACACCAATCTTTTTACCTAAATCATAAACGGCTTGAGCTAATGAAGCCACTCCTTCTTCAGGTGTTTCGCTTGGTAAACCTAATACTTTAGCAATTTCTTGATAATGAACATCTGCACGGTAAGTATTGTATTTAGGCCAATTAGATGTTTTAGAAGGACGAGTTCCATTATAACGAATAACATACGGTAAGAGAGCAGCGTTTGTTGCACCATGAACGGTATGGAAAACTCCACCAAGTTTATGAGCCATGGAGTGAGATATTCCTAAGAAGGCACTAGCAAAGGCCATACCCGCAATAGTTGAAGCGTTATGCATTTTCTCACGGGATTCAAAATCTCCTACTTTAACCGATTGTTCTAGATTTTCAAATACAAGTTTGATTGCTTGTAACGCTAATCCATCCGTATAATCATTTCCCATTGTACTGACATAAGCTTCCATCGCATGAGTTAAAACATCCATACCAGTATCTGCTGCCACGTTTGCTGGAACTGTCATAACAAATGATGGATCAACAATTGCAATTGTTGGAGTTAATGCATAATCTGTTAAAGGATATTTCATATTATTTTCTCTATCAGAAATTACAGCAAATGGTGTCACTTCTGAACCTGTACCAGAAGTTGTAGGAATACCTACAAATTTAGCTTTTTCACCTAGTAATGGGAAACGGAAAGCACGTTTACGTATATCCATAAATTTCTGTACTAAATCATTAAAATCAATTTGAGGTTGTTCATAGAATAACCACATCGCTTTAGCCGCGTCAATTGGAGAACCTCCACCTAATGCAATAATAGTATCCGGTTGAAATTCATGCATGGCTTCTGCACCTTTACGAACAGTTTTAATATCTGGGTCAGGTTCAACATCATTAAAGATATGATAAATAACTTTGTTTCTTCTTAAATGTAACTGTTCAATAATACGGTCTACAAATCCTAATTCAACCATTGCATTATCTGTAACTATCATAACCTTTTCAACATTACGCATTTTTTGCAAGTATTGAATTGAATCACGTTCAAAATAAATTCGAGAAGGTACTCTAAACCATTGCATATTATTTCTACGTCTCCCTACTTTTTTAATATTGAGAAGATGGTGAGCGTTGACGTTACCCCCCACTGAATTACTTCCGTATGAACCGCATCCTAAGGTTAAAGAAGGTTCAAAGGCATTATAAACGTCTCCAATTCCTCCAAAAGTAGAAGGTGAATTCCAGATTATACGAATAGCTTTTACTTCATCACCGTATTTTTTTGATAATTCTTCGTCTGCGGTATGAATAGAGGCTGAGTGCCCTAAACCATGGAATTCTACCATTTTTTTCGCATTTTCAATTCCGTCTTTTTGTGATTTTGCTTTGTATAGTCCTAGAATTGGAGATAATTTTTCACGAGACATAGGTTCTCTTTCTCCAATTTCTTTGATTTCTACACCTAAAATACTTGTACCATTTGGAACTTCAAAACCAGCATTTTTGGCAATTTCTGTTGCATTCATACCAACAACATCAGGATTTAGTTTCGCATTTTTTGCTTGAGAACTATTAGCGGTTGCTCCAAAGACATATTTTTCAAGAAGTGTTTTTTCTTCAGCACTTACAATATAAGTGTGATAAGTTTTCAATTCATTAACAAAATCTTTATAAATTTCTTTATCAATAATTGCGCCAGATTCAGAAGCACAAACCATACCATTATCAAAAGATTTACTCATTACAATATCATGAGCAGCTTGTGGAATATTACATGTTTTTTCAACATAAGCCGGTACATTTCCTGCACCAACTCCAAGGGCGGGTTTACCACAAGAGTAAGCAGCTTTCACCATCGCATTTCCACCTGTTGCAAGAATCGTTGCAATATCTTCATGGTTCATCAAAGCATTAGTTGCTTCGATTGATGGTTTTTCAATCCATTGAATACAATCTTTTGGAGCTCCTGCTTTAATGGCTGCTTCATATACTATTTCTGCTGCAGCTATTGAACATTTAATAGCAGATGGGTGAAAAGAAAAGATAATTGGATTACGTGTTTTTAAAGCAATGAGAGATTTAAAAATTGTTGTAGAAGTAGGGTTTGTAGTTGGTGTAATTCCACAGATAACCCCTAATGGATCAGCTATTGTTGTAATACCATTTACTTCATCCTCTTCAATGATTCCAACGGTTTTTAAATGTCGCATATTATTAATCACATGTTCACAGGCAAATAAGTTTTTAGTGGCTTTATCTTCAAAAACTCCGCGTTTTGTTTCATCGATGGCTAACTTAGCTAATTTTCCGTGTTGTTCTAAAGCAGCTACTGAAGCTTTTGCTACAATATAATCTACTTCTTCCTGGTTATAATCTCTAAATTTTTCCAGTGCTTTGGATCCTTTTTGGACCAATTTATCAATATTATCTACTACAGAAATTTCTGGCTCTTTTACTTTTTCAACCATTTTTGCATCTCCTTTAATAATCTTTATTGATTAATTCAAATACATTATAAGCATGAAAAAATAAAAAGTAAAGTCTTTTGTGAAACTTTTAACAAAGTGAAAACGTATTCATTATATATATGAAAACATATTAATATAATGTTTGTGAACTTAATTAATAATAAACAAGCGATGACAAACTTTTGTTATACCAAAGTTTGTGAATATAATAACAATTACAAAAGGAGATTTTTATTAGAAAAATCGTAAAATATGTAAAAAAGAACCTGAGATTTTAGTCTCAAGTTCTTCACTAAACTTCTCGTCATCGTCCGACGGTCCAGCCACCATCCATATACACTTCTGTACCATTCATATAGTTTGAATCTTCTGAGGCTAAGAATAATGCTAATTTTGCTACTTCTTCGGGTTTTCCTGCTCTTTGGTTTGGTATTTCTTGTAGACGTTTTTCTTCTACATCTTCTGTCATTGGTGTATCAATATAACCTGGGGCTAATAAATTTGCTTTTATTCCTTTGGGTCCATAGTCATAAGCTAATTGTTTTGTAAAGCCTACCAGCGCATGTTTACTTGATACATAGCTAATACCGCCAACCCCTGCAAACTTACTTCCTTGAGAACCTATATTAATTATGGTCCCTCGCCCTTTCTCCATCAATATTGGCATAACTTCTTTTGTAGTATTAAAGACTGCCTTAAGATTAAGGTTTATAACTGAGTCAAATGTATCTTCACTTGTATGGACAATATCTTCATATTTATCTAATATTCCTGCTCCATTATATAAAATGTCAATCGTACCAAAAGCATCCACTGTATCTTGAACAGAGCGTCTAGTCTGTTCTCCATCCATTAGATCAACTTTTACAAATATTGCCTCTCCACCATTATTGTTAATCTCTTGGACGATCTTATTGCCACGTTCAACTGATCTTCCAGCAATGGCCACTTTAGCTCCTTCTTTTGCAAATAATTTTGCAGTAGCTTCTCCTAGCCCGGAAGTTCCACCATATATTAAAGCGACTTGTTCAGCAAGTTTTCCCACTATATTCACTCTCCTTATTCTTAATATATTTAACTCAATACTAGCAATAATAGGATAGTCCATACAATTAATATTGTTTATATTCAAAAAAAGACATTGAGGATGATCAATGCCTTAAAATACAATTTATTTTATAATTTAATAATCGAGTCACACCACTCTGCAGCCAGTTCTTCATCATGTGTGATGACAATAATAACGCGTTGTTTTGTTTTTAATCTCTCTAATAACTGTCCAAAACGTTTCATATGTAAATAATCTAGTCCACTTGTAGGCTCATCAAAAATGAGGATTTCTTTACCCGATAGAATGGCTGAAGCAATGGCCACTCTTTGCTTTTGTCCTTCAGACAAACTCATTGGATGTCTTTTTTGATAAGGAGTTAAGTTTAACGTTTCAACTACCTCATCTAAATTATTGGGATATTTAGAGCCCAAAAGAATTTCATCTTCAACTGAATCACTAAAAAGTTGGTAATTCATATCTTGCATCACGAGAAAACTTTTTTTGATTAATTGTTTGGATGTTATCTTTTCTCCATTCCACAAAACTTCTCCTGAAATGGGTTCTTGTAATCCTGTTAATGTGTTTGCTAAAGTGGATTTTCCTGTTCCATTAGCCCCCATTAATCCGGTAATATTGTTTGAGTGGAAATTTAAATTTAGCTTGGATAAAACTTTTCGATTTGAATAACCAATCTCTAAATCTTTCGTTTGTAATATACTCTTTTTGTTATCAGTTAATGGACTTCTTTTTTCTTGGATCTTTTTTCGATACGATGATAAATTCATTGAACGTAAACCAAGGTGATGGAGCTCTTCATTCGTCATTTCATTGAATTCAAAAGCAGACCATTCATTTATTATTTTACCATCTTCAAATAAAACATAGCGATCGACAACATCTTTTGCCCATGAAAGACGGTGTTCAAAAATTATAATCGTCATATTTTTACTTTTTAATTGTTGCACCATTTGTGTCATTTTATTTATCGCTTTTTGATCCAAATTACTGGTGACTTCATCTAAAATTAAAATATTAGGATTCAACATGTTGGCTGCTACAAAGGCTATTTGTTGTTTCTCACCACCTGATAGTTCAAAAATATTACGGTCTAATAAATTGGAAATTTGAAAGGCATCTGTCTTTTCATTAATTTGTTTTCGAATACTATCAGGATCTTCTCCAATATTTTCTAAAGGAAAAGCAAGCTCACTGGTTGTATCTACAGCAAAATGTTGTGTTTTAGGATTTTGAAAGACACTTCCAACAATTGGAAGGTACTCTTCTATCTTTGCTTCTCCTGCTTTTAAATCAGCAGTACGTATATTCCCTTTTAACTCACCTTCTATATAATTAGGGCTAATACCGTTTAACAATCTTGAAAAAGAAGTTTTCCCACTGCCACTCGCTCCACAAATGAGAATACATTCTCCTGGTTTCACTTCAAAATGAATATCTTTTAAAAAAGGAGCCTTACTATGTAAATATTGAAATGAAACATGTTCACTTTTGATAATAGATTTCATGAAAAAACTCCTCCTAAATGTAATGCGAGCGGTACAAAAGCAAAAACAATATAGATCCAGTCATAAGCAGTCAATTTTAACTCTACGATAGATGTATGTTTCCCTGGTAAACCAAGTCCTTTGGTCAAAGATGAAATTGTTAAATCCTCAGCAACTTTAGTGGCATTCATTAGTAAAGGAATTAATATAAACTCTAATGTTTGAATAGGATGTTTTATTAAAGCCCAAAAACCAGTTCCTATCCCTCTAAAAGCCATAGCTTGACGAATACGCTGATAATCTTTTCGAATAGTGGGAAAAAACCTAGCGATTACAGCTAAAGGAATAAGTAGCCAATTAGGAAGATGTATTTTTTTGAAAGTTGCAATCCATTCACTAACAGTAGTCGTTTTTATTGAATACGTGCCAGCAATTATACTTGGTAATAATGACCGCAAACCAAAAACTAAAAACGAAATAATATAAATAACAAAAGCAGCATTAATGTGAGGGACAACAAATTGTGTAATAAGCAATTGGAATAAGTAAAAAGATAAAAAAATGAAAGTTAACGAATAAAGTCCAGCCATAAAAAGCGGTCCAACATAAATAAAAATTAAGAGTAATTCTATTTGAAAACTCATTTGTATACTAATATAAACAGCTGCCAAAATTAATAGTAATAATTTTACACGTGGGTCTAACACTTTCTTCATTATACAATACCTGCTTTTTCGAAGTGTTTATTCATCATTTTTTGTCCAAATACTCCACCAATAATTGCCGCTACAATAATTCCCCCTATTAATAAAATAAAAGTGGTTTGTGAAATATTACTAAAAGCTCCTTCAATATAGGATGCATCATGACCGATTTCCTCCAACTGTTTGACATATACATTTGGAAAGATAAACATTGGGACTACAGGACCTATTGTACTAAATGAGAAAACTAAATAACTTAATAGAATACCTAATTTATTTTTATACTGAAACAAGTACGCCACGCCATCCGCGACAAGGGCAATTACAATACATATAAATAATGCTCCTGGAAAACGACCCATAATAAAAAAGAAGATCCCCATAACGGAACCCATAATCGTGATTGCTCCAAATCTTGGGACCTTAGCCACCAGCAACATAAAAATAGTGCCTGATAACAAAGCAGAAACCACTGGAATAAAGACATAAGAATATCCTGGAATAATAAAAACAACAAGTAAAGCAGAAATAGCAACCATAATAAAATATAATGCCGTATAAACACCTATTGCTACTAAATCTTTAATCTGAATTTTCTTTTTTCTATTCAACATGACAACTCCTTAATATACTTCTAATAAACAAAATAATTAACAAGATTATAAAAATCAATAAGAAAGAAAGCTATGCATATTCATTTTTGATGAATATGCACTTTATCTTTTATAGCTTGCTAAAGATTTTTTGAATCAGTATCTATATTAAGCCCTGCAGTTTCCAAGCGATAATTTACTGTTGCTGATATTAATGAGTAAATAACAGAAACTAAAGGCACACTTACTAGCATTCCGATAAGTCCAAAAAACGAGCCTCCAACCGTTACACTAACCATTACCCAAATACTAGGTAATCCAACTTTATTTCCAACCACTCTGGGATAGATAATATTTCCTTCAATTTGTTGGATAATAACAATAAAAACAATAAATAAAACGGCTTGTTTAAAATTAACAACGGATATTAAAATAAAACCTATAACGCCACCTATTATTGCTCCATAGATTGGAATTAATGCTAGTGCACCTGTAACAACCGAGATTGATAATTTAAAAGGGAAGCTAAAGATTAGCATTCCTATATAAACTAAGATCCCCAGAATGAAAGCTTCTATAATCGCTCCACCAACAAAATTCGAGAAAATTTCATTGGCTTTTTGTCCAACATTAATCAAATAATTTGCCCATTTTAATGACCAAATACTATAAATAACTTTTTTTAATTGTCGAATAATTTTTTCTTTGTTGGTCAGTAGAAAAAATGCAAATACAATAGCTATAAATATTGTAACTACACTATTTACAGCTCCTGTTATAAAGCTTACAATATTCCCTAAAGTATTGGTAGCAAAAGTTTGAGCATAATTAATTAACTCTTGCTGAATAGAATTTAAATCAATATCTAAATTCTGAACAAACTGAATAATTTCAGTATTATTATCGAAAAAATGATTCACCCACTGAATAATAACCGAAACTTGATTCGGTACGACTTCAATAAAAGAAGTAACAGTACGCTCTAAATCAGGAATAACTAAGAAAACTAAGAAAAACAAAATAAGAATAACAAACATAAATGAGGATATAATAGCTAATATACGAAACCAACTTTTATACTCTTTTTGCCATTTCATTAACCAATTTTCAATTCTTTTAACAAGTAAATTGAGTATAAAAGCAAATGAAGCCCCAAAGATAAAAGGCTGAAAAGCTGATATTAATGCATTTACAAAACTTTGTATCATTAACATATTATTTACTGCCCAATATATTAATACTACAATTACCAATAAGCTTAATAGTCGTCTCCAATTCTTTCCAATTTCCATCCTTCATTCCTTTCTTATTACTTATACTTTTAACATAGAATAATTATATCAAATATTAATCAAAAATACCGCAGAATTAGAACACTAAAAATTATAATATTTCTTATTCCATTATCGTTAATTATTCAATTTTAAACATTAAAAAATGATTTACCTATTAAACATAGTGAAAAAGTTACTCTAATTCTAGCAGGAGTGAGAGTTTTTCTTGAAAAATATGTTGAATTTCTACTTTTGAAAAGTCTTTAATGATTAATTTCAACACAAAAAAAGACTAGAATATTTCCAGTCTTTTTGTATGTTTATTTAATTTCTGGCTAAAAGCCAGGCTGTTTTATGATATACCTCTTTCAAATCAGCAATCGTATGATCTAAAATTCCTGAATTAAATACACTAATCACTAAAATCATCACTAAAGGACCTAGTAACGCTCCCCAAAGTCCAGAGAATTGAATCCCCGCATAAATCCCAATTAGAGCCAGTAAAGGAGGTAACCCTGTTTGTTTCCCCATTACTTTAGGTTCTACTAATCTTCTAAACACAAAGAAGGAAACCCCTAGTAAAATAAGGAAAATTCCTGTTGTTGAATCTCCACCAATTAATTCAATAGCTCCCCATGGAACCAAAATAGCAATGGTACCAAGCAATGGAATAATATCCACAATAGCTAAAGCTAAAGCAATAATAAAACTATAAGGTTGTCGATAAAGCGTAAACGCGATAAACATAAAAACAAAAGCAATTCCTGCTAGAATAAGCTGCGTTTTAATATAACCAACTACCCCTTTTAAGGCGGAATTTTTCAAAAGACTTAAAGAATTTAATAATTGCCGATCTATCCGTTCGATAAAAAACGCTCTAATCCTGTTAAAATCAGACATTAAAAAATATAAGGCTAAGAAAAAAGTAATAAAATTTAAAGAGAACGTTCCTGTTCTAGAAATAATCCACCCTGTAGATGAAACCGTGTGTGTAAGTAAATTACTACTAAAATTTTGGATGAAATTTAAAACATTTTCTGTCATATTCTCCAGTAATTCTACTGCAGGACCAGGTAAAATAACAACCTGTTTGGCAATCCAAGTTTCCAATTCTTCAAAGGCAGAAACAATATTTGACCAATTATCTTGAATGTTTAAAGCCAAACCAATAACTTCTTGGACAATTTTTGCGGTAATAAAATAGATAACCACGGAAATGATCACAAGGATGATGAGCGTTAATAGTAAGGTAATAATATTCCTCGAAAAAGAATAATTAAATTTTGTTTTACTCAACCTATGATTGATTTTATTAACTAACGGGTTCACCATTGCTGCAACTAAATAAGCCAATATGATTGGAAATAAAAGATGAATGACTTTAGGTATTAAGTAAAAAATAGTAAGAATAAAAAGAATTGCCAAAATAAGTCGGACCAATAAACGTTTAAATAATTTTTTATTTGAACTTGACGTCTGCACAAGTTCCACCCCTTAATGTATGTATTAAAAATGCTTCCTATATCATTCAAGATACTAATCCTTAGAATACCAGAATATTATAGAGAAGCAAAATTAAAAATTAGATACTATTAAAAAGAGTTTTCTTTCTACCTTATTTTTTTAACCATCACTAAACAAGGGTTCCACTCATCCCATAAGAATGGAAAGACTTCCATTTTTTTAAATCCCATATTTTTGTAAAAAGCAATGGTTCTATCGTATTCTTTATAATGACCTTGAGCTACTGTTTTAACTTGTAAATAACTATATTTTTGAATAGCAGATGCCTCAAGTGCTTCTACTAATAAGCTTCCAATTCCTTTTCGGTGAAATTCTTTTTTTACGCCCATACAATATATTTCTGCACAATCAATGCTAGTTTCTCTCATACTGATAAACCCTAAAATTTGTTTTTTATTTTTAGCCACCCAAAATGGATGTTTAGCCGCTTGATGAATGTATTCTTTGGTGCTTTGTGGAAGTCCAAACCATTCAGGCAAATCAGAAAGTATTTCTTTAGAGATAGCTTCTTTCAGTGGTTTATCTATAACTTCTTCTATTTTTATTTCTTCCATTTATCTGCTCCTAATTTCTTCAGATATCCCGATACATTTTACTCTATTATTATATTAAATGTAAAAATCAGAGAATTTCTTCTCTGACTTTTAATTCATTATGAGGCATGCTCGAATTGACTATTGTATAAATCAGTGTAGAACCCATTTTTGGTCATTAATTCTTCATGGCTTCCTTTTTCAATAATATCCCCATTATCCATAACTAAAATCGTGTCTGCATTTTTTATAGTAGATAATCGGTGAGCAATAACGAAAGAAGTTCGTCCTTCCATTAAGGCATCCATTGCTTTTTGAATTTTTAGCTCTGTTCTTGTATCCACAGAACTTGTAGCTTCATCTAAAATTAACATCGGTTTATCTGCAATGATTGCGCGTGCAATGGTTAATTGTTGTTTTTGTCCTTGAGATAAACTGATCTTTTCATCTAAAACTGTATCATATCCTTTAGCAAGTGTTCGGACAAAGAAGTCAAAACCTACTGCTTTGCTAGCTTCTATCATTTTTTCATCTGGGACATTTTGTGTATTGTATATTAAATTTTCACGGACGGTTCCTTCAAAAACCCAAGTATCTTGCAGAACCATACAAAACTGATCATGTAAATTTTCTCTTGTAATTTCTTGGGTAGAGATTCCATCAATAAAGATATCTCCTTTATTTATTTCATAAAAGCGCATCAATAAGTTAACGATTGTTGTTTTCCCAGCTCCAGTATGCCCAACAATTGCTATTTTTTGGCCAGGTTTTGCTACAGCAGAAAAATCTTTAATGACTGGTGGTTCATCTTCACCATAACTAAATTGAACATTAGAAAATTCTACGTATCCTTTTGCATCCCTAATTTCTTTCGTTTTAGCACTTTCATCTTCCATCTCTTCTTCATCTAGCATACTAAAGACACGTTCTCCTGCAGCTGCTGCAGACTGTAAAGATTGTATTCCTTGAGCGATTTGAGATAAAGGTTGTGTAAATAAGCGGACATAAATAATAAACGCAACAACCACTCCAAACGAAATGTTACCATTCATTGTAAGTAAAGCCCCCATAACAGCGACTGCTACATAACCAAAGTTACCGATGAACGTCATAATTGGCGACATTAAACTAGATAAAGCTTGAGATTTAAAGCCACTTTCTCGAAGTTGTTTGTTCATTTCTGTAAACTCTTTACGAACCATCTCTTCTCCATTATAAACTTTAACAATTGTATGCCCAGCAAATGTTTCTTCAATTTGACCGTTGATAGCACCTAAATCATTTTGTTGTTCTACAAAGTATTTTTGAGAGAATCTCGTAATAATACCAATAGCTAAAAGACCAATTAGAGTTGCTCCTATAGCAGTTAAAGTCAACCAAATATTTGTGATAAACATCATAACCAAAGTTCCTATCATCATAGTTCCTGAAGAAATAAGATTTTGCACACTCATATTCAAGGCTCTACCAATAGTATCTACATCATTTGTCACTCGAGATAGAGTATCACCAACTGTTGTATGACTAAAATAAGCCATTGGTAAACGATTGATTTTATCGGAGATATCCGTACGTAAACTTCTTGTAATGTTTTGAGTAATGTTCACCATAATCCAACCTTGAATTAAAGTTAATAGTCCTCCAAACCCATATAAAAATAATACTGAAAAGCCTATTTTTCTTATAGCAGCCATATCAATAGTGGTTTTTAAACCGGCACTAATTACATCGGTCATAGCTGCTAATCGATCAGGGCCTATGACGTTTAAGATATTCCCCCCTGCTGCAAAAATAATGGCTAGAAGGAATCCTTTCCAGTATTTTTGGCTATATTGAATCATTCTTTTCCAACTATCAAAGAAGTTTGCGGATTTTTGGGTATCTTTTGGTTTCGGTCTCATGCTAATTCCTCCTCTGACAATTGAGAATGGGCAATTTCTTGATAAATTTTGTTGTTTTCTAATAACTCTTGATGGGTTCCTTTTCCAGCAATACGACCATTCTCCAAAACAATAATTTGATCTACTTCTTTAATGGTTCCAACTCTTTGAGCAACAATAATCTTTGTAGTGCTTGCCATCTCTTCTTGTAGAGCCATTCTTAATTTACGGTCTGTTTTAAAGTCTAAAGCGGAAAAAGAATCATCGAAAATTAAAATATCCGGCTTCCGAGCAATCGCTCGTGCAATAGAGATTCGTTGTTTTTGTCCTCCTGAAAAATTAGACCCTCCTTGGGCTACATGTGAATGATAACCATTTTCTAATTTTTCAATAAATTCGTTTGCTTGTGCAATTTCTGCTGCCCGCTTAATTTCTTCTTTGGTCGGTTTTCCCTGGTTATTATCTCCATAAGCAATATTTTCTTCAATATCTCCAGAAAACAAAATCGCCGATTGAGTAACAAAACCAATCTGATTATTCAATGCCTGTTTTGTATATTCTTTTACATTTCGACCATTCACTAAAACTTCTCCTGAAGATACATCATAAAAGCGAGGAATTAAGTTGACTAATGTACTCTTTGCACTACCTGTTGCTCCAATAATTGCTACCGTATCTCCGGGTCGTGTTTTAAAAGAAATATCTTCTAACGCTTTTTCTTCTGCACCTGGGTAATAGAAATCGACATTACGGAATTCAATTTCTCCAATTTGATTGGGTTTTCCTTGAGTTTCATTTCCTTCAATAATTGAAGACTTGGTATCTAATACTTCCATAATACGATCTCCTGAAACTTTTGCTTGTGGAAATACTGCAAAAACTACAATTAATATCAGTAAAGAAATGATTGCTTGCATGGCATAGTTAGAAAATACGACCATCTCTGAAAATAATGTAACCTCATTACCAGAGGTTGTATTTTGAATTAAAATTGCACCAATCCAAAATATAGCTAAGGATAAAGCATTCATAATAAATGAAATTGAAGGTTGAAGAATAGCCATAATTTTATTTACAAAAATATTTGTATCTGTAAAATGATCATTTACATCTTCGAATTTATCTGTTTGATAGTCTTTTGCATTATAAGCACGGATAACTTCAATCCCCGTTAAATTTTCTCTGGTTACTAAATTTAATCGATCAGTCAATTTTTGACGTAATTTGAATTTAGGGATAACAAAGTACATTGAAACACCGATTAAAACAAATAATATCAAAACAGCGATAATAGTAGAAAATGTCCACGCCCATTGTGTGTTTGAAATTCGAATCAGTGCCCAAATGGCCATGATTGGAGCGCGAACAAGCATTTGAAGCCCAATGACTAAAAACACTTGAATCTGGGTGACATCATTTGTAGAACGTGTAATTAAACTTGCTTTTGAAAAGCTACTTATATCTTCCATGGATAAAGAAATGACTTTATTAAACAGCAAATCGCGAAGCGTTGCTGAAAAATTTGCTGAGGTTTCAGCAACCAATATCGCAACAATTACAGAAAGAAATAAACTACCCAAGGCTGCTAAAAGCATAAAACTACCAACCGATAAGATTTCTTTTAACTCGCTACCAGGTGTTTGAATAAGAAGTGTAATAGATTGCATATAGACAGGTAGCTGTAATTCAAGCCAAACTTGTCCGATAATAAATATTAAAATAAGGGACATAAAGAATTTATCTCTTTTGGTTAAATTTCTAAATAAGCTAAACATAAATGTTCTCCCAACTTTTTGTACTGTAACAATAATAAGCTTTTCATTTGCCATAATCAACAAAGGAATTAAAACATCAATCTTTATTCTAAGTATATTCAAACTATTCAAATGGCTCAAAATTTTTTATATCTGAATCTAGTGAAATTTTTTAATAAGTGAAGAAAATTCTCTCCTCACAAACAAATCAATTGCTATAAAGCGCTTTAAGAATTATGATGATGCTAATAAGTGATTTTTACTGGACGGGAAAATATAGAAAGGAATATAGATATGAGCGAGAAAATAAAAGCAGGCTTAGCAGCACTTAAAGTGATCGAAAGCTGGGGCGTCAAACAGATTTATGGTCTTCCAGCCGGTTCATTGAATGCTGAAATGGATATGCTATATGAAGAACAAAGCAATATAGATTTTATTCAAGTACGCCATGAAGAAGTAGGAGCTCTAGCCGCATCCATGCAGCCAAAATTTTCTGGGAATATAGGTGTTGTTTTAGGATCTGGTGGACCTGGCGCTACACATTTAATGAATGGTTTATATGATGCTCGTGAAGACGGTGTGCCAATGCTTGCCATTATTGGAACTCGTCCTCAAAGAGAATTAAATCTAGATGGATTTCAAGAATTAAGTCAGAACCCTATTTATTCAGATGTATCCGAATATAATGTGCGCGTGGCTTATGCTGAGCAGCTCCCTAAAATTATTGACCGAGCCATTCGCGAAGCCATTACTAAAGGAGGTATTGCTACCATAGAAGTTCCGGTTGATTTTGGTTGGGAAGAAATTGATAATGATTCGTGGTATTCTTCTGCAAATGGTTTTCGTAAACCAAATAAGCCACCGATTGATGAAAAGGATATCGATAAGGCTGTGTCTTTATTAGAGGAAGCGAAACGCCCTGTTATTTATGCAGGAATAGGAACTCGGGGACATGGAGAAGATGTAATCGCTTTGGCTGAAAAACTCAAAGCTCCAATTGCTGTAACAGGTAAGAATTATGATACTTTTGACTTTGACTATGAAGGTCTTATTGGTTCGACCTGGCGCGTTGGATGGAAATCTGCAAACGAGATCATAGAAGAAGCTGACACGATATTATTTGCAGGTAGTGATTTTCCTTTTGCAGAATCTACGGGTATTTTTGATGGAAAGAAATTTATTCAAATAGACATCGATGCTTCTCGTCTAGGAAAGAGACGTTCTGTTGATGCAGCTATTTTAGGTGATGCTCCCGAAGCCATACGTATGATTTCAGACAAAATAGAGCAAAAAGAAGAAAGCTCTTGGTATCGTGCGTGTTTAGCTAATAATAAAAACTGGCGAGAATATATGAATAAACTTGAAACAAAAAAAGAAGGCGAGTTACAAGCTTACCAAGTTTTTGATGCAGTAAATCGTCATGCAAGTGAAGATGCGATCTATTCAATTGATGTAGGAAATGTTACGCAGCAGTCTGTTCGTCACCTTCATTTAACGCCAAAAAATTTATGGCGAACCTCACCAAAATTTGCAACTATGGGATGTGGGTTGCCAGGCGCACTTGCTGCCAAATTAGAATTTCCTGATCGTCAAACTTGGAATTTATCCGGTGATGGTGGTTTTGGTATGGTGATGCAAGATGTTGTTACTTTTGTTCAACATAAATTACCTAGTATTCATATAGTCTTTTCAAATATGATGTACGGCTTTATCAAAAGAGAACAAGAAGAAACCAATGAACATCTATTTTTTGGTGTTGATTTTACTGAACCTGTTGACTTTGCTAAAATTGCTGAAGCACAAGGTGCAAATGGTTATACTATAAATACAATTGACGAGATTGATGAAGTCTTTGCTAAAGCAATGGAAGATGAAAAAGCTGGACAAGTAGTAGTCATCGATGCAAAGATTACAAATGAACAACCTATACCCGTTGAAGCATTAAGACTAGACACGAAATATTATTCAGAGGAAGAAGTTAAAGCCTATAAAGATCGTTTTGAAGCTTGGGATTTAAAACCTTTCCGTGAATTTTTAGAAGCTGAAGGTTTAAGTTCAATCAAACAATAAATATAAAAAAAAGTTGATAGAGATTAGATTTTTTCTGTCAACTTTTTTCAAATTATTTTATTGATTATATTATAATATTGAAACTATCTCTTTAATCAGTTAATTGAAACCGTTTTAATAGATTAAAAGTCTGACTGATGATATTCTAAATCTGTAAAAAATATAAAATGGGGGTTGTTATTGATGGAAGATAATAATTTACGAAACCCAAGAGAAATGTATTACACAGGAAAATATCCCGCTCAAGAACAAGATACTCCGGCTTTACAAGATGAAATGAAACCAAAACCTGACTGTGGAGAAGAAAATTACCAAGGACACGATCGGCTTAAAGGACGTAATGCCCTAATTACTGGTGGAGATTCGGGAATCGGACGTGCAGCGGCTATCGCTTATGCACGTGAAGGAGCAAATGTTGCCATTCAATTTTTCCCAGGTGAAGAAAAAGATGCTGAGGAAGTTAAAAAATTAATCGAAAATGAAGGAAAAAAAGCTTTACTCCTTCCTTATGATTTACGAGAAGATTATGCAGCCACCGAAATCGTTGAGAAAACAATCGATGAATTTAAAGCCCTAGATATTTTAGTTTTAAATGCAGCCCAACAAATCTCTCATACTAAATTGAGCGATTTATCCATGGAACAAGTTCATGATACATTCAAAGTGAATATTATTAGTATGTTTGAAACGGTAAAAGCTGCAGAAAAATATTTAAAACCTGGTAGTGCGATTATAACGACGACCTCGATACAATCTTTTGATCCAAGCTCACATATTATTGATTATGCTGCAACAAAAGGAGCCATCACGAACTTTACCGTTGCTTTATCTAGTATTTTCGCAAAAAGAGGTATTCGTGTAAATGGTGTTGCTCCCGGACCAATCTGGACACCTATCCAAATGGATCAAGGGCAACCTGAAGATGCGATCCCAAATTTTGGTAAAAATAGTCCACTTGGGAGGGCTGGTCAACCTGTAGAACTCGCTCCTGTCTATGTATTATTAGCTTCTGACGAAGGTAGTTATATCACTGGACAAATTTATGGCATAACGGGTGGACAGCCTATCAATCCATAAATTACCTATTTTAAAAAACAAGGAAATTATGAATCAGTGTCCCTAGAGAAGGTATTGAAAATAAAATGATTTTAGAAAGATTTTTACACTCACTAAAAAATTTGTCGAAGGTATGAATACTTTAACTCTTCTATGTATATAAAAAAAGAGAAGCAAAATAGCTTCTCTTTTTAAATACAAATTTTATCCTTTGTTGTTGGTTAAATCTTCTCCATTGGTTTCAATTACTTTTTTATACCAATCGAAAGATTTTTTCTTAGAACGGTCAAGCGTACCATTTCCTTCATCATCGCGATCTACGTATACAAAACCATAGCGTTTAGACATTTCACCTGTACTAGCAGATACCAAATCTATAGCTCCCCATGTCGTATAGCCAAGAACTTCAATCCCATCTAATTCAATCGCATTCTTCATCTCTTGAATATGTGCTTGTAAATAATCTATACGGTAATCATCAATGATATTTCCATTTTCATCTGGTGTATCTACTGCTCCCAAACCATTCTCTACCACAAATAATGGTTTTTGATAACGGTCATACATTTCGTTCATTGTAATGCGGAAACCTAGTGGATCAATTTGCCAGCCCCATTCACTTGCTTCGAGATAAGGATTTTTTAATGTCCCCATTACATTACCTTCTGTTTTTTCTTGATTTTCTATATTGTCTGGATCAGCAGCGACTTTTGAAGAGTAATAAGAAAATGAAATATAATCTACGGTATTTTCTTTTAAGAGTTCTTTATCTCCTTCTTCAAATGGAATTTCAATACCTTGTCGTTCTAAATATTTAAGAGCATAGTTTGGATATTCACCTCGTGACTGAACGTCAACAAAGAAATAACTGTCTTGATTTATAATTTGAGCTTGGCGAACATCTTTTGGATCAGGAGTGTTTGGATAAGCAACACCTGCAGCTAGCATACAACCTATTTGGAAATCCGGATTAATTTCCTTTGCAATCTTTGTAGCGGATGCACTAGCGACCATTTCATGATGTGCTGCAATATATTTAATTTCTTCTTGGTTCTCTCCTTCTTCAAAAACCAAGCCAGCTCCCATAAATGGTAGATGCATAATCATGTTAATCTCATTAAAAGTAATCCAATATTTGACTAAGTCCTTATAACGAGTAAACAATACACGAACTAATTTTTCATAAAATCCAATAAGTTCGCGGTTGCGCCATCCACCATATTCTTCAATTAAATGAATTGGCATATCGAAGTGAGTAATTGTTACAAGAGGCTCAATATCATATTTACGTAGTTCCTTGAATACATTCTCATAAAATTGTAACCCTTCTTCGTTTGGCTCATTTTCGTCACCGTTAGGGAAAATTCTTGTCCAAGCAATACTAATTCGGAAAGTTTTGAAGCCCATCTCTGCAATTAAGGCAATATCTTCTTTATAACGGTGGTAAAAATCAACACCTGTTTTCGCAGGATAGTAATGTTCATGATCAAAATCTAAATGTTTCATTTGTCCTGCAATAATTGGATAACGATCTTCGCCATGAGGGACTACATCGACGTTAGCTAAACCACGACCACCTTCACTGTATCCACCCTCGTATTGATTAGCAGCTGTAGCGCCACCCCATAAAAAATCTTTTGGAAAAGCCATTTTATTCCTCCTATTTTTTGATTCTTATAAAATTTCTTTGTTTAATAAATTTTCATATAATTTGATTATAACATGTTATCTATTGATAAAAAATTTTTCCTTTTATTGATTCAAAATTCAATTATTATTTTTAATCACTTTTTCATTCTATAACTGTGAGTAAAACAGACTATAAGAAAAGACATCCAATTTAAAAAATTGTCTTCTTAATCGATATCTTCTTATTTTACTGAAGTAAGTAAGTAATCTCCTTGTTCAACAGATGTTTCATTTGTGAATAAGACATCTTCAAAATCATTACTATTTGTCACAACAATTGGAGTTTGAACTGAGAAACCTTTTGCTTTAATGAAATCAATATCAAACGAAATCAATTTTTGGCCAGCTTCTACTACATCATCGGCTTCAACAAATTTTTCAAAACCTTCACCATTCAATTCTACAGTATCGAGACCAATATGGATTAAGATCTCACTGCCTCCATCAGTAGTTAAACCGACCGCATGCCCTGTTGGGAAAATTGTTGTAACTTTTGCGTTTGCTGGTGCATAAATGACACCATCTGTTGGGTTAATAGCAATTGCTTTACCCATTGCTCCGCTCGCAAATACTTCATCTTCAATTTCATCTTGTTTAACGATTTCTCCAGCTAATGGACTAGCTACTATATCTTGTTTTGCTGACTCTTCTATTTCTTGTTTTGTTGTTTCCTTATTAGTTTCTGGAGTAACCTCATTAGCCCCAGATGGTACTGTTTCTAGTCCTTCATCGTCTTCATCTTGAATTTTTGGAATATCTATTAACATTGTAACAATAAATCCAGCAAGCGCTAATCCAGCCATGCCAATAATAGCATGCCAGAAGTTCATCGTTATTCCTTCAGTAGGATGAATAAATGTTGGAAGTGCAAATATTCCTAAACCACCCAAAGTAAATTGTTCTAACCCTACCATACCTGTATAGGCACCAAATATTATATTAAGTGCTATAGCAATCGCAAATAACTTTTTCATTGGTAGCATTAAGCCATAAATAGCTGGTTCAGTTATTCCAAATAAGGCAGGAACAATTGAAGAAGCACTCAATTCTTTAGTTTTACGTTCCTTTGAACGTATAGCTATAGCAATCAACATTCCAAAAATTGAGAATGTAGAAAGTGTTACTTGAGCAAAGAGAGTGGATCTTCCTAATTCTGAAAATTGGAGAAAACCAATAGGAATAACTCCCCAATGCAAACCGAAAATAACCAATAGTTGCCAAGAGCCTGTTAATAATGCACCAAATAAAAGAGGACTAAATGCATTCAACCAAGTAAATAAAGCACCAATTAAACTAGATGCCCAAGTAGCCACTGGACCAATAATTAACAATGAAATAGGTGTAGCAATCAACAGTGTAAATACTGGTACAAAGGTACCTGCAACAATACCCGGTATCCATGATTTTACCCATTTCTCCACTTTAGCCGCAAACCAAACAGCCAAAATTATCGGAATTACACTTTGGTAGTAATTACCAGCTGGTGGCAAAATGATAGGAAATCCTAAAAATGTTGTATGAATGACCGATTCAAAAGGGGTTCCAGCAAATAACGTATACAATGCGTCACCAGATACTAAATTTCCAATCTCTGGATGTAAAAAGGCAGCGGCCATTGCAATCCCTACGAATTGATTTAATTTAAATCGTCGCGCTGCGGTTAAGGCTAATGCGAAAGGTAGATATTGGAAAAAACCATCTCCAACAACATTTAAAAGCGCATAGACACCGTTTGTTTCAGGCACACCAAAGGCCCCTATTATTGCGACAAGACCTTTAATAATCCCAATTCCTGCAAGAGCTCCCATAAATGGTTGGAATAGACCTGAAATAGTATCAATCAAACGATCAAAAGTAGACACATCACTATTGTCAGGCTCAGATCCGCCATTATCTTCACCAATATTTGAAATATCTGTAATTGCTTCATACACATTACCTACTTCATTTCCAATAACTACTTGGTACTGTCCACCACTTTGAACAACCGTTACCACACCGTCACGTTTTTTTAAGTAATCTGTATTTGCCTTGCTTTCATCTTTCAAATTAAAACGTAAACGCGTCACACAATGACGTAGACCCGTCACGTTTTCTTCACCGCCGACATTTTCAAGAATGTCGCGCGCCAATTCTTCATAATTTTTATTCGCCATCTTTTCGCCCATCTTTCTCTTTATATTTTTCTGACATAACACGTTCAATATGAATAGTTAGGTACACTTGTTCATCTTCTCCCATCTCAAAATTATGAGTGGCTTTCACAAAGTGCTTAATTCGATTCACGCATTCAAAAGCCTTTGGATAAGAAGTTTGGATCTGTTCATAAAGAAAAGAATCTGTCTCTCCTTGGTGATCACCAAACACCACACGATGTGCAAAGTACTGGATATGTGTTAAGAATCGAGCATAAGATATCGATTCTTCATCAAAATTCTCTCCATAATAAACTCGAATAATATTTAAAATATTATGCACAATTTCTGTGACTTTAATTGTTTGTCCAATTAAATATCCTTCTTTTTGACCCGTAACAAAATGAAGAGCTATAGAAGAAGCTTCATCTTTATATAATGAGATGTTTAAACGATCCTCTATAATTTTTAAAGCGATCTTTCCCACTTTATATTCCTTTGGATAGTATTTTTTTACTTCATAATTCAAAGGATTTGTGAGAGGTATCAATTGCTGTGTTCGATCTAATGCATAATGAATATGATCTGCTAAAGCAATATATATATTCGATTGAAATTCTATTCCTAACATTTCTTCAGCTAAATCAATGATTTCAATGACTACATCAATTTCATCATCGGATAGTTGATGATAAATATCAGGAAAAATTGATTTTGATACATTTTCAGAAAGTATAAATTTTTTCTCAATAAGCGCTAGATCAATGGAATCTCCTTTTGCTTTTTGAAAACCAATCCCTCTTCCCATAACGACAAATTCATTAGCATCATCATTCGTAGTTAACACAACATTATTGTTAAAAACTTGCTTAATCTCCATTCTGCCCCTCCTTCCAAATAAAAAAACCTAAATAGATACACAATAATTGGCTACACCTGTGGAACTCCACAAATATTGCCATCTTATCGAGTATATATTTAGGTTTTGCCTGCATTACCAGTAACAATCCATATCAAGATCATTATACACAGTTGTCATTATGAAATCAATACCATAAAAATATTTAATTGAAATGAAAAATAAAAAATCAATCAAACTATCTTTTATTCTTGTTGGCTTCATCTAAAATATAATCGCGATCAAATTTAATATATATCGGATATTCATTATATTTTCGATAGATATCACTTGTTATTTTATAATGAAGCTCTTGATCAGTTTCTTTTACATCTGTTGGAACCACAACATCGAAATGAATTTCTCTCTCTCCATTATTTCTTTTAATCCTAAAATCATGAAAATGATACTCTGAATGATAAGATTTTAAAACATGTTTAACTAGAGCATATATTTTATTTTGTTCTTCATCATCTAATATAATTGGATCTAAATGGCCAACTAATTTTATATTAAATTGCTTTTCAAATTCTTGTTCAATTTCATCAATAACTTGATGGGCATGGATTAAACTTAATCTTGAATCAATCTCAATATCTACTGTAGCAAAAACCTTATTTGGTCCATATTTATGAACAACTAAGTCATGATACCCAATAGGAGTGTCAAATGAATCTAAAACTTCTTGCATTCGTTGAATTAATTGAACATCTGGACGAGTACCTAACAAATCATCCGACGAATCAAGAATTGAACGGAAACCGGAATAAATAATAAATAAAGCAACTCCAGCTCCTACATAACCATCAATATACCAACCAAATTGAACTTCTATAGAATAAGAAATAATAATAACCAATGTCATTAATGCATCATTAAAGCTATCTTTTTTCAAAGCTAGAACAGTATTTGATGGAGTTGTCATTTGCTTACCACGGTATTGATAATAAAAACCTAGCCCAGTCTTCAAGAGTATAGAAAGAATTAATAAATACAAGACTAAACGAGAACTATAAACACTACTCGGGTTAAGTATCCGTTTAATTGATTGAAGTAAGAATTGAAACCCTACAATTAAAATAATAATCGCAATAAATAAACCACTAATGTATTCAGCTCTTTGATGACCATAGGGATGTTCACGATCAGCTGGTTTATTTGAAACATAAAATCCACCTATTGTAAAAAAAGAACTAGCGGTATCTCCTAAACTATTCATAGCATCTACTAAAATAGATACACTGCCAGCGGTGAATCCTGCTATTAATTTAATGATTAATAAGATTATATTTATCAATAAACCGATGAAGCCTGTCCGTATTCCACTTTTTACACGTTTTTCTTGTTCAAATTTTGACATCGCCTCACCCTCCCTCAAAACCTAAAGATTTAAAAATAATAGATAGATGCAATCTAAATATGATCTCTTGTGATAATTTAAGAAGACACTAGCAAATTATCTAGCGTCTTCTTTTTTATAAACTTATTTATTTACTTTAGAAAGCTTTTCTTCATTTAGTGTTCGGTAATTTGTAAGTCCACCTGTTAAATTATAGACTTTTTCAAATCCATTATTTACTAATATTTCTTGAGCAACCAATGAAGATTCTCCTATTCCACAATATACAACAATTTTATTGTTTTTATCTAAGGAATCTATAGAATCTCTTATAGAATCAACGGGTAGATTAATCGCTCCTTGAATATGAGCTTTTTCATAGCTTTCTTTATTTCTAACGTCAAGAATTGTTAGTTCCTGATCATCTTCTAGCATTTCATTTAATTGTTCTGGAGTCATTAGAGGACATTTTTTAATGGCTTCCGATAATAATAACCCAGTATACATTACAGGATCAGTTGGTGTAGAAATTGGTGGTGTGAATGCTAAGTCTATATTTGCTAAATCTGAAACTTTTGCTCCAAGCTGCATAGCTGTGGCAAAAACATCAATTCTTCTTTCAACACCTTCTGGACCAATGATTTGTACACCTAATAGTCTTTCAGTCTTAGGTTCAGCGATTGCTTTAATTAAAATATCTTTACCACCCATTATTTTCAAGACAGAGGGTTTAGTAATAACTAAGACTTCTGGTTCTATTCCTGCTTTTCTAGCAGCATCTTCCGTCATACCTGTTGAAGCAATAGTTTGACCAAATAACCGTACAGCAGAAGTACCAAGTACTCCTTCAAATCTCATATCTCCACCAGTAATGACATCTCCAGCAATACGTCCCATTTTTACAGCAGTTGTTGCTAATGGAAGATAGATTGGTGCTTTAGTTACTGCATGATAAGCTTCAGCCACATCTCCTACAGCATAGACATCCGAAAGATTCGTTTGTAATTTATCATTAACTTTAATGGCACGTGTTGACCCTGTTTTTACACCAATAGATTCTGCCAATTCAGTGTTTGGTCGAACACCTGTAGCGACAATAAACATGTCTGCTTCATATTTATTTCCTTGAGAAGTTACTACGCTATCTAATTCTCCATTATGACTAGCCAGTTCAACTACTCCTTCGTTTCCATGAAAAGAAACACCATTATCTTCTAAAATATCAGCGATATGGACGGAAGTGTCATGGTCTAATTGAGCCATCGGATATTCTAAGAAGTCTACTGTTTTAACATTAATTCCAGCATTGGTTAATTGTTCAGATACACCTAAACCAATATACCCTGTTCCAATTACAATTGCATTTTTTGGTTGTTTTTCTTCAACAAATGTCAATAGTTTTCTAGCATTTTGAACACTCTTTATCGTAAAGACATTTGAAAACTCTTTATCTCTAAAGACTGGAGGAACGGTTACTACGGAACCATTTGCAAAAACTAAAGCATCAAAAGTATCTTCAAATTCTTCATTTGAAGTTAATTCTACACCTATAACTTTTTTATTTTCGTAATCAATTTTTGTTATTTCATGCCCTGTATGGATATCTATATTATAACGGTCTTTAAACCATTCAGGTGTCTTTAACACTAATTGATCGACGTTATCAACAACCCCACCTGCTACATAGTGTGTTGCAAAACCAGTATGTGCTATATCATAATCCCTATCATATATAGTGATTTTCACATCTTCTGAATTTTTTCTTGCTTGTATGGCTGCCTCTATTCCTGCGATTACGCCTCCAATAATAATGATTTCCATTATTGATCTCCTTTCACATACTTTCTTTAAGCAAGTATGATTAGTAATATAGTTTATATGCACATTACCAAATAGTTAATGCGCGAATGTAATCTTACATACTCATCTATTATACTCTGGAAAATGACTTAATATCAATGATTTTTCTTGACTATTCTGCTTTATAAGTGAAGAAAGTGTTGCTTTTAGTAAAAATAGAGCTCGATTCCTCATTTTTTATATAAAAAACAATATGATTGCTTCGCAATCTAAGCCATGACAGAAAAGAGAGAGTATCCTATAATTAACATAGGAAACATTAATCCGAAGGTTTAATGGGTTTTGCCGAACCTGTATAAAAAACTGGATGAACATTTTATCTTTTGCGATAAGCCGAATACATCTTAGAATGTGAAAATAAAATTACAATATTTTATAAAATGTTCTGTTTCCTAAATTATTTGATGGAGGTTTTCATCATGGAAGTTATGATTGAGACATGTTGTGGAATTGACGTTCATCAGAAGACTATTGTATGTTGTATATTAGAGGGTCCTTTGGACACGAACAAACCTAAAAAGTCCTATAAGATATTTGGCACTCGAACGAGTGAATTACGGAAAGCACTTGAATGGTTAGAAGAAAATGAAGTGACTGATATTTTTATGGAAAGTACAGGACAATATTGGGTGCCGGTGTTTAATATCTTTTCCGAAGGAAATTTTAATATGATCCTCGCAAATCCAGAACATATTAAGAATGTACCGGGTCGAAAAACAGATATGAAGGATGCAGAATGGATTGCGCAACTTGGACGAGTTGGTTTAATACAAAATTCGTATATTCCAGCACCTGAAGTTATGGAATTACGTCTAATGACTCGCCGTAGGCAATCCTACACTCAAAAACGAACCCAATCAAAGAATGAGTTACACAATATTCTTCAACGATCGAACATTAAGTTGACGGGTTATTTAAGTAATATCTTTGGAAAAACTGGCCAAGCCTTGCTCCAATTATTTATAAATGGTGAAGTCTTAACTCTTGAATCTGTCGGAGCTTGTTTACATGGCAGAGTGAAAGCATCTCCCAAAGATATACTTCAAGCAATGGATGGAAAAATATCTCTAACAGATAGGCGATTGCTTGATGATTCGTTAGATGAGTATCAATTTTATACTCGGAAAATCAAGAAAATAGAACATGATATCGAACAATATATTTTATCTCATTTTCCTTTGGAATATGAGTTGCTCCAAAGTATTCCTGGTGTGAAGCAACATAGTGCAGCGATTATCCTAGCAGAAATTGGTCCAAGTATAGAGGCCTTTAGGACAGCGAGCCACTTAGCTTCATGGGCTGGACTTTCACCTGGTTCTTATGAAAGTGCAGGAAAAAAGAAATCTTCGAGAGTAACTAGAGGGAATAAATATTTAAAAACTGCCCTAATTAC
>DXAZ01000012.1 GCA_019116785.1 Candidatus Atopostipes pullistercoris | reverse complement strand
TTTTTTTTAGATATATTATTTATTATTATTTTTCAGATAATGGTTCTTTAACTGTTGTGTTTTTAAGCAATTTCCTATTTATTTTATCACACATTATTAGTAATCCAAACGTTTATTCAAAGTTTGATATTTTAAGACAAATATTTTTTTCAACGTTATGTTGCTATACACTATTACAGACCAATAATATAATTTATGCTATTTCAATTCATTTGATGTACAACTTACCATTTATATTAGTATTAATAAAACGAGCTATTTTCAATAAAGATAACATAGGTAGTAAATATCAGTAATTTTATGAGGAGATTTAGTATGGTAATTAGCGTAAAAAATTTAAAAAGAACTTTTTCTATTCGAGATACGGTGGAAGCTTTTGAAGCATTAAAAGGTATTTCATTTTCAATACAGAGAGGAGAGATTTTTGGATTACTTGGTCCGAATGGTGCAGGCAAGTCAACTACAATAAAAATCCTTTCAACAATGCTTCTTCCTACATCAGGTGAAGTAGAAATATCTGGATTTGATATCTATAAAGATGAGCAAAAAATTCGCGAGAGAATAAATTTCATTTTTGGAGGAGAAAGAAGTTTATATTTTAGACTTTCTGCCGAGGATAATTTGTTTTATTTCGCAGATTTATATAAGATTTCTCGAAAAAAACAATTGGAATTAGTTCCTGAACTTCTTGAATTAGTAGGTTTAGGTAATGTAGGAAAACGCAGAGTTGAAACGTTTTCTAAAGGTATGAAACAAAGGCTTCAAATCGCTCGCGCATTATTAAATGATCCAGAGATAATTTTTTTGGATGAGCCAAGTATAGGTCTCGATCCAGTGGGAGCTCTTGAGTTGAGAAATATCATAAAAGAGTTAGCTAAAAAAGGAAAAACTATTCTTTTAACAACCCATTATATGGCTGAAGCTGAGGAACTTTGTGATAGAATTGCAATTATTAATCATGGAGAAATTGTAACCTGTGGTACATTACCAGAAATTGCATCATTAATTTCGGATGAAGAAAGAACAAAAATTCTTCAAGATAAAGTAAAAGAACAAAGAGAGATAGATGTAACACTGGAAGATATTTATTTACATTTAGTGAGGTAGTCGTAAGTATGAAAGTTATTTTTGCTAGTGCTATTGTACACATGAAGCAAGCAATAGCTAGAAGTATGTTTCGCTATTGTCTATTTTTAAATCCTCTGTGTAACGCTGTTCTCTTAGGGCTAATGTATAGTAATAGATCCAATCAAGAATTTACTTTATATGCTATTTTGGGAACTTCTCTATCTTCATTTTGGACCATTATTTGTTTTTCATCAGCTGCAGATATAAACAGAGAAAAGTATTTAGGAACGTTACCTATTTTATTCACGTCACCGTCAGGTTTCAAAAAGATTATTTTGGGTAAATTACTTGGTAACAGTCTTTGGGGAGTAATAGCATTTTTGTTGAATGTATTTTTTGTAATGATATTATTTGGTCGCATAATGGCTGTTAAGATTTATAGCTTATTAGTAATTGTGATTGTCTTAGCAGTATTGACCTTCATTAGTATAGGAATGCTAATGTGTTCAGCATTTACCTTATCAAGAAGTGCACGTTTGTTAATGAACTTAATAGAGTATCCGTTACTTTTAATAACAGGAATGGTATTCCCTTTAGATTTTATAAACCAATATATAAAGTGGATTTCATATATTTTATCTCCCACATGGGTAATGGAGGGCTTTAAACTTGCTGTATACGGTGGGAATTTAAAGGAGATATTTATTGTTATATCAATTCTCTCCTTACTTACCGTATTTAATTTTATAATTGCTTACTTTGCATTTATTAGTATAGAGAAAAAAAGTAGAATTGACGCAACTTTGGAGGTATATTAAATGGAAAGTATTTTTAGATTTTTCAGAAGGATCATCTTTTCTTATAAACAATCCTCAATGATGTCGGATTGGAAAACTTATATGATGTTCGATTTAATTCCCCCAGTTTCACAAACATTGCTTTTCTCCTTGGTTGCTGGATATATTTACGGAACTGATTATATTCAAAAATGGATGATTGGAAATGCGATACTAATAGCATCTTTTGGAGCTTTGTTTGGTGTTGGTACACAACTGATGGATGAAAAAAATAATGGAACATTGAGTTTTCTAATTTCTTCAAAAACAAAGTTAAGCTCAATCCTTTTTTCTAGTGCAATTAGCACAATGGTTACTAGTATGATTTCTGTAACTATAGGCGTAGTATTAGTGAGTTTGATCTTGAGAATTAATTGGAATATAGAAATGATTTCATCGTTTATTGGTGTTCTTTTCCTATCTTCTTTTGTTGCAATGAGTTTTGGATATATTTTTTCATGCTTTATTTTAATAACAAGTGAAACAAATCTTATATTGAATTTAGTCAGTCGATTGTTGTTGATTTTTACTGGAGCTAATTTTCCAGTTAGTAAATTGCCTAATATTTTTCAGTGGTTTTCTAAAATATTACCTTTGACAAGGTCTATTCAGATTGCTCAAGGTTTAATTGAAGGGAATAGTCTTTCAGAATATAATAAACTAATTTATGAAGAGTTAACCTTAGGTTTTTCTTTCATTCTAGTAGCATATATTCTTTTAAAATATATGGAAAGACAGTCACGTACCTCTGGGAAACTAGAGTTTACCTAACTTTAATTTTTTACAAATAGTATACTTTTTCGAATTTTAGATATATTTTATTCTTTGTAGTAATTGAACAAGAGGGTATGAGTATTTTAGGTATCATTTACAATTGAAATGATATTATAGAATTCTTAGTTGTTATATATAGTGACAACGCATTTAAGTTTAATTTTATTGAGACAGCAAGTTCTTCCGTGGAACTTGCTATTTTTTTTCAATTTTTTTGGAACAAGGTTGCCATAAATTCACTCTTAAAATGAAGAAAATATTTTTTTGATTTTATAAATAAGTGAGAAACGGTATGGCTGCAATAAGAGGATCTCCTGTTTGTGATTTTTTTATCAAAAAGATAGATGAAATCCTTGAAGGAGAATGCAATGAAATATTATATCTATGTCCAAGGTAAAAAGATTCCTGTATCTCAGGAAGTTTATCAGGGATATTGGCAATTGGTGAATCACGAAAAATATCTGGATAGAAAAGATAGGAAATTTGGTGTTCTACCATTTTCATTATTTGAAGTTGATGGTGTATTATTAGAAAATGTAGTCCAAGATACTAGTGTAAATGTTGAAAAATTAACAGAAACTAAGATTCTTATAGAGCAATTGAATAAGGCTTTGCAAACTTTATCAGCTAAAGAATTTGAAATAATTGTTGCCCTATATTTCAAAGAATATACTATAAGAGAAGTAGCAATTCAGCAGAATATATCTCCAACTAGCTTATTTCGTATGAGAAATGCCATCTTGGAAAATTTGAGAAAATTTTTTGACAAATAACGTAACAAGGGACTGAATTAGTTACTCTTATTAGTGAGAGATAGATTTGATCTTTTTTTGTTCATTGACAATTGAATAAACCGAGGTGGGACTTTCTTATTTGTCGAGCAATTTAGTGAGATACGCCGTGATAGGAGCGAGAATTATTAGCTATAAAATAGAGTGGTTCTCTATCTGCCATGACCACAAATAAGGACAATGATACTTCTGAACGTTCAGGCTGCCAGCGTAAAAGGACAGCGGGTGAGACGCCCATGAATGATCTAACCAGTCATACCCACGGAGGAAATTATAGAATAGCACGTTATCAGGAGGGAAAGTTTTGGAACAATCAGTAGTAAAATATAGTATGCAATTATCAATGCTTAATTTTTTATACTCTAAAGAATTATTGTCTAAAAATGAATATGAAAAAATCAGAAAAAGACTGCGTATTAAGTACACAAAATAGCTGACCTTTTTATTTGAACGCGGTAATATAGAATCAAAAGGAGGAGTTTCAGTATGAAAACAAATAATGTTGAAATAATAAAAGCTGATTCTTTAGTTCGACGTAGAGGTTTCAATGTAGAAAGACATTTAAAAAGGGTTGCTGCTTATTGTCGAGTGAGTTCTGATAGCGAGGACCAGAAGAACAGTTATGAATCTCAGGTGAGACATTATAAAGATTACATCTCTCAGCGTTCAGATTGGGAACTAGCAGATATTTACGCAGATGAGGGGATTTCAGGAACTCAAGTAGGAAAGAGACAAGATTTTCAACGTTTAATCAACGATTGTGTAAATGGAGAAATTGATTATATTGTAACAAAAGCAATTGCTAGATTTGCAAGAAATACCTTAGATACTTTGAAATATGTCAGAATATTAAAGGATATGCAAATTGGAGTTTATTTTGAGGAAGAGAACATAGATACCCTTACTATGGATGGAGAACTACTTCTAACCATTCTTAGCTCTGTTGCACAGCAAGAAGTAGAAAATACATCTGCACATGTGAAAAAGGGATTAAAAATGAAGATGCAACGTGGTGAACTGATAGGGTTTCAAGGGTGCTTGGGGTATGACTATGATGTAGAAACCAAGCAACTTTCTATCAATAAAAAAGAAGCAAAAATAGTTCGTTATATCTTTGAAAGGTACTTAGAAGGTATTGGAGGGAAAGTAATTGCAAGGGAACTTGATGAACTTGGTTACAAATCGCCAAGAGGATTAGAACATTGGAATGATACAACAGTTCTAGGAATCATAAAGAATGAAAAATATAAAGGTGATATTCTAATGGGAAAAACTTTTACAGTTGACCCAATAAGCAAGAGAAGGTTGAGTAATTTGGGAGAAGAAGATAAGTACTATATCAAAGATAATCATGAACCTATAATATCTAAAGAAGATTTTGAAAAAGCTCAGGAGATTAGACTGCGTCGAGCAGGAAATAAGAAGACTGCTGCAAATGTAAATGGCAAGCGTGAACGTTATTCAAAAATGTATGCTTTTAGTAGCATGTTAGAATGTGGTTTCTGTGGTTCAATATTATCTAGAAGAAGTTGGCACTGTCGTTCAGATTATCGCAAGGTTGTGTGGCACTGTGTTACATCGATAAAGAAAGGAAAGAAATTTTGTAAGCATAGTAAAGGGTTAGAAGAGCTCGCTATTGAGGGGGCTTTCATGGAAGCTTATAGACAACTCTATCATTCAAATGAAAATTTAATGACAGACTTACTTGAAACGATTGAATCTGAATTGAATGACAATAGCCTTAACAAGGAACTAAAAAGGATTACAAATAAACTTCGAACATTGTTAAAAAAAGAGGAGAATCTTGTAAATCTAAGGCTCGAAGGGAAAATTAGCGATACCATATACAATGAAAAGTACAATGAAATTTCCTCAGAAAAAGAGTTTCTAGCAGAAGAAAAGGTAAATATTGAAACAACCTTAAAATCAGAAATCGATGTAAAGAAAAGACTAACTGAGTTTAAGCACTTGCTATCTTCACAGAAAATGCTTACGGAGTTTGATCGTACAGTTTTTGAAAGTATAGTTGAGAAAATTATTGTAGGTGGTGTTAATAGTGATGGAGAAATTGATCCTGCAATGTTAACAATAATATTCAAAACAGGTGAAACCAAAAACAAGGACGGTAAAAAATTTAAAAGAAAACGTAAAAATGCTAAACTAGAAACAGATAAATTGTGTCCTCAAAACAGTGACGAGGATAAAAAATTGTATTCTAAAGGAACAGACAACACACGTCGAGTGCGTAGTATTGATGACTAAAGTACAGAAGTAAATACCGAAAAAGGCTTGAAAATAAGGCGTTTCCGAGAAAATGACATCTTGCCCTGACTGCTGCTAAACAAGAAATTTAATACCAGGTTTATGGTGAAAAAGATAGGTTGAGTTGACAGGTTGAAAATGAGCAAGGTCGAGTGGACAAGATGATTTTGCTGATTGTTGAGTTGATAAAATAGTTAATTGAACGGCACGGAGGAATAGAGTTGATTAATTTAGGAAAACTGAAAGAAATAAAAGATTTGAGAAAGGTATGGCCGCACGAGGCAGTAGACTTCACTCCTTGGCTTGCAGAAGAGGATAATCTTACCCTGTTGGCAGATGCCGTTGGCTTGGAGATAACCGTTGATGAGACGGAGTCCAGTGTTGGTGACTTCAATGTGGATATCTACGCAACAGAAACCGAAACGGACAGAAAAATCATCATCGAGAATCAGCTTGAAGATACCAACCATGACCACCTTGGTAAATTGATTACATATGCATCCGGGAAATCTGCTGATATCGTGATTTGGGTTGTGAAGAGAGCAAGAGAAGAACATCGTGCTGCAATCGAATGGTTGAACAACCATACTGATGAGAATATTGCGTTCTTCCTGGTAGAAATAAAACTGTACCAAATCGGCAGTTCTGATATCGCCGTTAAATTTGAAGTGGTAGAAAAGCCGAATGACTGGACAAAGGAAATCAAGCGTAATACCAGTAATTCCCCTACGCTACAGGCAAGATATGACTATTGGGTCGCTTTCAATGATTATGCATTCCAAAACAGCGCATTTGCAAAGCAGTTCAATAAAAGGAAAGCAAGTACCGACCATTGGATGACGTTCAGCGTCGGCTCTTCTGCTTGCCACATCACTATGTCACAAATACGAAAATACAACCACGCTCTTGTGGAATGGTATATTTCCGATGACAAGGAACTGTATCATAAGTTCTATTCCAACAAGGCTGCTATTGAACAGGAGATGGGTGTGCAGCTTGAATGGAATGAGTTACCGGAGAAAAAAGCAAGCCGTATCTTGACATATAAAACCGTCGACTTCGATAACAAGGATACTTGGTCAGAGCAGTTCGATTGGATGATGGACATGGCAATCAAAATGAAAAAGGCGTTTAAAAAATATTTATAAATAATTAAATACTGAGATGGCTTGAAAGCATAACATTCCGAGGGTTGGAGGTATTCTTCTGGCTCTCGGATTTTTTATCGTGGCTCCTTTGCCCGAAACATCATCAAACATAAAGAAACATTACATAACCTATTGAAAACAGGCGGAAATGGTGATATAATATAAAAAGGAGTTTTGTAACCATCAACATTTGACGAGGTGAAAATAGTGAATGAAATGATGAATGACAAATGGATAGGCATTGAAGAAGCCGCAGAATATTTAGGAGTTAAGCCTATTACAGTTAGAGACTGGATTAAAAAGGACACAGGAATTCCAGCCCATAAAATCGGAAAGAAGTGGAAATTTAAATCCTCTGAATTAGATGCATGGGTAAAAAGCGGAAAGAGTGCTATCGAATGATAGCGTATGTTTTAAAGAATAACTTATTAGAATGGAGATAAAAGAGGGCTATGGCTGTGAAAAAATCCGAATTGTATTCAATGCTCTGGGAGGCTTGTAATAAGCTGAGGGGCGGTGTGGAGCCGTCACGTTATAAAGATTACGTGTTGGTTCTGCTGTTTTTTAAATATGTGTCTGACAGATATAAGGGGCAGCCTTTTGCTTAGTTCACAATCAGCAAGGGTGCATCCTTATTACAAAACCTTGTGGTTCGAGCCATTAACATGGCGCTCGGAAAAAAAGATACGATGAATGAAACCTTGCAAAGAAATGTGGAGACGGTGCTTACCGGAACATACGGTGTTCCCCTTACTGAGATTGATGCCCGACTGGAAGAATTGCAGAAGGAACTTCTTAAGGTCGCAAATGCCAAAGGAAACTATGACAGCATTGTGGATGAGATTTATAGCCTTCGTGAGGCGAAGCAGAATGCCCAGATGGATAATGCGGAGCGTGAAGGTATGAAACAGCGAATCAGCGAAATGCAGCAGTTCCTTGCAGAGCAGACGCAGAACATCACTGAATACGATGAACAGTTGGTTCGCAGGCTGATTGAGAAAATAACGGTTTACGGCGAAAGGGTCACTGTAGAATTTAAGTCTGGCACAAGCGTGGATGTGAGAAGATAATATTTGTATGAAACGCACCTTGCAGCAATGCAGGGTGTTTTTCTGTTGCTTTTCTGTAACATTTCATGGGGAGGGATTGTATTTTGTCGGATTTAGTGGTATAATAAATTATTTTATTTGTGTTAGAACTAACAAGAGTTGCGAATAGGAGCGGCGAATATATGATTAAGAACAATATAGAAGTAGATGTAAAAGTAAAATGTATCGAGCATGGACTCACGCAGGCACAGCTTGCGGAAACAATCGGAACTACGGGTCAGTATGTAAATCGCATCATCAAAAAGCAGGATGGTGTTGTGAACAAGACCTTTGTGCAGATGCTTGAGGTACTTGGATACGATATTGAACTGACCTATGTGAAAAGAGAAGTTTAAGTGAAGTAATAAATTTTTCAGAGGGACACAATGTGTCCGTGTGCTTTGCTACAATAATAGCATCCCCTATTATACGCTGAAAGGAAGAGCAAACTATGGCAAAGGAAAACGCTGTTCTTGATAAAAAGGAACAAATGAACGAAGAGTTGACAGAGTCCTTTGATTTTGATGAGTTGGAGAAAAAACTCCAGAGTCAATTGGAAGAAGAACTTGCAGATATGCAGTTTCTTGCAGAAGAAAAAGAAAAAATCGGAAGTCCAGATAACTTGGGTAATGTTATCATGGATGTTGTGTGGGAGCAATTTTTAAACCAGGTTGCAGTTACTGCAGGTGAGGATTTCATCAAGGAAAATAGAGGGCTTCATCTCGATTTGAGAAAAGAGGCTCACATACAAACTACAGAAAATTTCGCAGAAGATAAGATTGCAACGCATAATACTGAAATTGATTACCAACAGAGATACGATGATTGGCAGTCTAATTTTGTGAAAGATGAAAATGGTAATGTTGTAACTCATCAAACAAGATCTGGAAAAGAAGAAGCCACCTTAGTTAAAGGTGCAAGAAAACCGTTTGATGATGAAAGAAAAAAGCGTGGACTTGTAGGCAACGCAGAAAAAGGCACGGATATGGATGAAACGGTTTCTGTTGCAGAAATTATTCGTGATCCGTCTGCAAATGCGCATATGACTCAAGAGGAGAGAATTGAATTTGACCTTAGCGAAAAAAACCTAAACGAAATGGATTCCAGCTGGAATAGGTCGAAAGGAGATACTCCGACGAACGAATGGCTTGACAATCCAAATTCAAAAGGTCAGAAACCTCAAGAAATATTTGATAATATGACAGACGAAGATGTTGAAAAACTTCGTCAAAAAGACACGGAAGCAAGAGAAGAATTTGAAAAGAAGAAAAAAGAGGCTGAACAGAAGTCTATCGAGGCAGGCAAAAAATCAAGAAAAGAAGAAGCGTTCCGCATTGGTGGAAAGGCACTCCGGGCAGTTCTTATGCAATTGTTGGCTGAACTTGTTAGAGAAATCATTGCTAAACTCGTTAAATGGTTTAAGTCATCCAAGAAAGCCCTGGATACTCTGTTGGATAATTTAAAAGAGGCAATCCACTCTTTTATTGGAAAAATGAAGCAGCATCTCATCAATGCCGGAAACACATTGTTTACCACTGTTGCTACAGCAATTATTGGACCAATCGTTGGTATGATTAAGAAAGTATGGATTATGCTGAAGCAAGGATGGAGTTCTCTCAAGAATGCGATTGCATATATCAAGGATCCTGCAAATAAAGGCAAGCCTATCGGAAGGCTTCTAATGGAAGTTGGTAAAATCGTTATAGCAGGTATGACGGGTATAGGTGCGATGCTGCTTGGGGAAGTGATTGAAAAAGGCTTGATGACTATCCCTATTTTTGCTGTGGAAATACCGTTGCTTGGTAGCTTGGCAAATATTCTGGGCATTTTCCTTGGTGCCGTTGTTGCGGGTATAATCGGTGCAATAGCAATTAACATCATTGAAAAACAGATTGAAAAAAGCATGAAACGTGAGAATGTCGATGCCCAAATTAACAAGGGAAATGAAATACTAAGAACGCAACATCAGTTGCAGGTTGTTAGTGAGGCAAAACTTGACCATACCAAATCGACGGCTGCACAAAATATTCACGAACGTCATTCTGCCGCTGCTAATATGATGGCTGAATCAGTTGAGAACATCAGAAAGAATTGTGCTACAGATGAAAGTGTTGATGATACTTTCGATGATATTGATAGACTTTTTGACGAACTGGAGGATTGATGATATGAAAAAGGTTTTATATGTTGTAGGTGCAGGGTTAGTTGTAGGTGCTGTTGCTGCTACGTTCTATTTTTGGAATAATAAGAGAAAGAAAGCATCTGAGAAGGCTTGTGAGTATAAAGACATTAATGACATGGTTACGGAAGAAAAAGATGCGTCTTCAACAGATGGCATTATTACCCAAGATGAGCCAGTGTATGAGGATGCCAAGAGTTCTGCTATCGGAAGTATGTATTCCAGACATGAAGGTGCAGCCAACGTCATGAGTGATTCAGTTGATGCGATTCATGAAAACATCAAGGTGTCTGAACGGACAAATGATGAAATCGATGATATTTCTGCCGAATTAGACAGAATGATGAGTGAGGATTAAAGATGGGCGAATTAGTTATACAGTATCATGATTTTGAAAATGCTAAAAAGGAAATAAAGAAGTTCTCTGAACAAACTACAACGGATTTGGATTTAAAAAGAGTTGATGACTCTAAAGGCGTTGGAGAATTTTTGGGTGACTGGTTTTTTGGACGTGGAATCGGCTTGGACCATAAGGTTACAGGTGAAGAATTAAATGACTTGACCTCACAAATCCAAACGCATCTGCACAGCATCAATAATACCCAAATCAAATTGATTAAGGAGTTTGGGCAGGTATATAGTGCTTTGGAGGCCTTGGATAAGGATTATATTCAGGCTATTATGGTTTCCATTAAGGCAACGGAAGAAACAAGTGAAGGAATTCAGAAGACCCAAGAGCAAATTAAAAAAATTGTAGAGAATCAGCGAAAAACACTTGAAGAACTCAAGAAATTTAAACAGAAATTAGATGGCTATGCTCACTTGGGAGATATTGATAAAATGTGGGGTGACTGTCAAAAGTGGCATCAGGATATGGCATCGCTCACAAAGGAAATTTCTGCGGCTACAGAACATAGCAAAGACAACATCAAAAAAATTGAGGCAATAAAGACTGCGCTGACTTCGGCTGAAAAGAAAACAGAAGATTTGTCAACACACTTCTCGCAGATGATAGAAAGGTTAGAATCCGTCACTGCATTTACAAGTGCCTTAGGGAAAATTACGCATTTGCAAGATATCGATGAAATGTGGGAGTCTCTTGCTACTGCACATAGTTTATTAAAAAATATCGGCAGTACTGTCGAAGTGCTACAGAAAGGTGCGTCAAAACATCAAGAAGAAATAAATAAAATTCTTGCTTGTGTAGAAAAAGTATCTTCTCTTGAACACTTGATGGATGTGGACAAGCTATGGTCTTATGTGGAAGAACAGAAACTCCACCTAAAAGACATTGACCGTGTTAATGATGAACAGACAGGTCGTTTGCAATCGTTATCAAAAAAAAATGACAAAATTGCAGACCGTGTGTCAGCTAACGAAAAAAGTATAATAAATCTGAATGAGATTATCAATAAAATCAACGGTATGGTTCATTTGGAAGATGTAGACAGTACATGGGATACCGTTAAGGCGCATTCTGGGCAGATAACTGACATAGAAAAACAGAATGAATCTATTGTGACCTCTGTTCAGAAAAATAAGGAAGATGTAGAGGCTAAAATCACAGAAGCTAATAATGCAATTGCTTCTTTAACCCAAAAGATAAAATATGCATATTTGATTGCTGGAGGAGCTGCAGGCTTGGCAATAATTGAGTTGATTTTGCTTCTGGTGTGAAGGTGATATGATGGATAAGTATGGTCAAGCATTACTTAACAACGCTTCTAAATTGGATGCTGTTACAGATGCTTGTGGTGAAATTACAAAGTTGGCAACAGCAATTGTGGATGAACACAGCAAGTCGGCCACCATTGCATTGCTTAAAAGAATATCTGAATCTGTGGACAATCCGAAATACAAAATTGAGGTTAAACGGGCAGCACAGCTTGTTAACTCCAGTTTGATTGAATTTTATGGTTATTCCACAATTCAGGGTATATGCAAACCTACCATGGATGCGGACGAAGATAAGAGAACGCTCCAAGAGTTGTTAGACGAATTGGATGCCCTTATTGGTTTGGAAAAAGTAAAGAATAAAGTGCAAGATTTGATAGTGTATCAAAAGGTTCAAAAGTTACGTAGAGAGAAAAAACTCCACTCAACAAAGAATACCTTGCATCTTGCATTCACGGGTAATCCTGGAACCGGAAAAACAACAGTTGCAAGAATCGTAGGTAGAATTTATAAGAGAATTGGGTTGCTTTCAAAAGGACATTTTGTTGAAGTTTCAAGAACTGACCTCATTGCGGGATATCAAGGACAAACAGCACTTAAGGTCAAAAAAGTAATTGAACAAGCTAAAGGCGGTGTTCTGTTTATTGATGAAGCTTATAGCATCACGGAAAATGACCATTCCGATTCTTATGGTAGAGAGTGTTTGACAGAATTAACGAAGGCGTTAGAAGACTACAGAGATGATCTGGTTGTGATTGTTGCTGGATACACCGAGCCTATGAATAAATTTTTTGAGTCCAATCCTGGATTGAAATCTCGTTTTAATACATTCATAGAATTCGATGACTATAGTTCTGTAGAGATGGATAATATATTGCTCTCCATGTGCCAAAGTAACGATTATGTTCTGGACGATGAGGCTAAAGAAAAAATCCACTTATATTTTGAACAGCAAATTGCATCGAAGGATGAGAACTTTGCAAACGGTAGGTTAGCAAGAAATCTGTATGATGATTTGGTTATGAATCATGCAAGACGAGTGGTAAAAGTAGATAATCCAAGCAGTGCTGATTTATCAACTATTAAAGCCGAAGATTTCAATTTTGAATGTAATGAAGCGGATGATAATTGATATATTACCGCAAACGGCTCAAACACGAAAAAGGCTATGGACTTGTTCCCTTAAACGGCAAAATAGCCAAGACATTCAGCCTATCGTATCGAGCCACGTGGAGTGTGTTTCTCTGCTCGTAAAAGCCTAGAACCTTTTGATAAATCGCAATAGTAAAAAGCCTTGGTTTCAAGGCTTTTTGTGATGTATAGGGGAAGTATCAGAGTAAGAGCAGGAGTTGAGTGTCTTGGTATGATAGGTGGGATTGTTGGGTTTCTATTTCCATTAACACTTAGGGTATATATTTATTTCCAATGAGTAGGGCTTTATAGGAATAAATGTATACCTTCTTTTCAAGATGATTCTTTAATTCATGATATATGAAATTAATAAATTGCTATTAATACTTTGTATTTTATAGTGGTAGTGCTTTGTGTAATGATATCTTGACTAAAGGGGATATTTTTTAGCTACTGAAAAACCATAGAAATGAATAGCAGATTTTATTTTTGAATACTAACAAGGAATAAACTAAATAGTGGAGAGTAGTAATGAAACTAATTTATAGGACGAAAATTCAAAAACCCAATAAATATGAACGCTTTCACAATGAATACTATCAAAATGGAGATATTATTGAAAAATATACTCTTTCTAGCACACGAGTACCTGGTCGTCTAGAAAAAGGTGAAAGTAGAAGAAGAGATGTTAAATATTTGAGCGCGTCTTGGCATATCCAAGATCCTAATATGCCACAATGGTTGAAACACTATATAGTTAATACTTCAGAAACGCATATTGAGGATCTGATAAATGAATTACAATCAGATGGATATCGTGTGCATGTATGTGATGACAATCCCTTACTTATATTTAAAGATAAGAGTGTTAAAGTTTTTATTAACCAGGAATGGATAGATATTATCCCCTTGGTAAAACTATATTATAATAGAAAAAACGCCACAGATAAACTACTTGAACAGTTTGAAAAAGATTGGCTTGATTTTAATGTCTCCTATCAACAACTTTTAGATAAGCAAGAAGAAGTAAACTTACTCAAGAAAAAAGAGCAATACGATAAACATTACAAAAAATTATTTGAATTCTACAGTCCAGAAAAAGCAGCTGCTAATTTAAATAAAGTTTTGTTAAGTGGGATTACTCATACAAAAGGTACTGAAAAGGAATTTTTTTTACAATTACAGGATAAGGTGAAAAAGCAAGACTTAACACCAGAGCTCTATGCTGATATCTTGGCAACCATACTTACTCGAGAAAGGTCTGATACTCACTAAAAATGTTCATCACTATTTTAAGTGTATATACTATAGTCACCCCTAAATAACTTTTTCTTTTTCGGCTCATTGTCAACTGTAGTGGGTTGATGCTAGCTAACATCTAGAGAGAACCAAATTGGTTTTCTCTTTTTTGACGTTCAAAGCGATGAGAATGCGTTTTTTAAAGTTTTCAAAGTTCCTAAAGCCATA
>DXAZ01000101.1 GCA_019116785.1 Candidatus Atopostipes pullistercoris | reverse complement strand
TGAATCAAGAAGTTTTAAGTCAAATGGGTGAAACAGAAACGGTTAGACAAGTAGTCGTGGGTACCTCTGGGCAGACAAAACCGATGAATTATTTTGATGATGAAAATAATCTAGAGGGCCTTGAAATTGATATTCTTGAAGAAATTGATCGTCGTCTAGATCAAATAGATATTACTTATGAGATTACAGAATTTGCTTCCCTTTTTGCGGGCTTGGATTCAGGTAAATTTGACTTAGTCGCAAATAATTTAGGAGAGAATGAAGAACGTCGTGAAAAGTTTCTTTTCTCCCTTTATCCGTATGTTATTACGCATAACGTGATTATTACAGATACGGATCAAGAGCCAAACTTGGAACTAAAAGATTTAGCAAATAAAAGCTTTGGAGTTGTCCCAGCTTCGCCTCAATCAATGTTTTTGGAAACTTGGAATGAGGAGAACCCTGATTTAGCTGTAGATATCCAATATGTTGACTCAGATCCATCGACGATTATTCGTGATGTTCATACAGGACGTTTCGATGCGACCATTTACAATACGACTTATTTACATGATGTTCAAGAAACGTTTGGCATTGAATTGCTGGCCCATCCAATAGAGGATGAAGAAGCAATCCGTCCACCAGGGTCTTACTTTATCTACCGTCCAGAAGATGAAGAGTTACGAAATATGATGGATGAGATATTAAACGATATGCGAGAAGATGGTACTCTATCTGAAATAAGTCATAAATATTTGGGGAGTGATGATACCACTCTTACAGAAGAAATGATTGCTAAAAACGATGCGATTGAAGCAGAAAGATCACAAGTAGACCAAGTAGAGACAGAGAATTTAGAAAATTCCTCAGATGGGAAAATATTTGCTCCAAAAATGATTATACAAATGCTTCCAACGATTTTAGAGAAGTTACCGATTACGATTTTGATGACAGTTGTTGCAGCTATTATTGGAGTTACTTTAGGGTTTTTAATTGCTGTAATTAAAATTAATAACATTCCAGTACTTACACAAATATTTAATGTGTTTGTTTCTTTTATGCGTGGGACACCACAGTTAGTTCAACTTTTTCTAGCTTTTTATGGTTTTCCGTTAGTTGTTCAATGGTTGAATAAACAGTTTGGTTGGAGCATTGATGTGAATGGTATTCCAGCACTCTTATACGTCTTTATTGCTTTTGGTCTCAATGAGGCAGCTTACACCTCTGAAACTTTTCGTGCAGCCATTTTGTCTGTTGATCCATCAGAAATTGAAGCTGCAAAATCAATTGGACTAACCGATCGACAAACGATGCATCGAATTATCTTACCTTCTGCGTTAATTGTAGCGATTCCGAATTTAGGAAATAGCTTAATTAGTCTATTGAAAGGAACTTCGCTCGCCTTTACGGTAACGGTTATTGATATTATGGGACAGGCGCGTATTTTAGCAGGTGCGAATCTTCGCTTTTTTGAAGCCTACATTGCAGTAGCCTTATTCTATTGGTTTTTTTGTATTTTAATTGAGCAAAGTGTACGTTATCTAGAGAGAAAGCTAAATGTAAAAGATCGGCCTTTACAAACACAAGATTCATTGACTGACGTGGAACATTTATAACATTCATGGAAATAAGTCAATAAAATACTCGAGTGCACACGCAAAAAGCACCGTCCGCATGCGAGCGAGGGGAGTGCACACGCGGAGGAGATTGTCGGCACGCGAGCGCCATCAAAATACTCGAGCGCACACGCAGAAAGCATCGTCCGCACGCGAGCGAGGGGAGTGCACACGCGGAGGAGATTGCCGGCACGTGGGCGCCACCAAAATACTCGAGCGCACACGCAAAGAGCACCGTCCGCACGCGAGCGTATTAAAATATAAGACGAATCTTATTATACAAGGAGAAATACGATGTTAAAATTAACAAATTGGTTTAAATCTTTTGGAACTCATGAAGTGCTTAAAGATATTCATTTAGAAGTGCCTACGGGGGATGTCTTAACCATTATTGGTTCATCAGGATCTGGAAAATCAACCTTGCTTCGTAGCATCAATTTTTTAGAACCGGCGGATAAGGGACAAATTCAAATTGATGATGTAACAAAAGATGTTCAAATGATGAAACAAAACGACATTTTAAAATTACGTCGAAAAACAGCGATGGTTTTTCAAAACTATGCGCTTTTCTCAAAGAAAACAGCTTTAGAAAATGTGATGGAAAGTTTACTCATGGTACAAAATCTCCCGTTCGCAGAGGCCAAAGAGATTGCTCACCATTATTTGGAGAAGGTGGGAATGGGGGACCGAGCAGATTATTATCCTATTCATTTATCAGGTGGTCAGCAACAACGTGTAGGAATTGCCCGAGCACTGGCGATTGAACCGAAAGTTATTTTATTTGACGAGCCCACTTCTGCTTTAGATCCTGAATTAGTTAGTGGAATTTTGGAGATTATTCAATCCATTGCCCATAATAATACAACAATGTTGCTAGTTACGCATGAAATGAATTTTGCTAAAGAAGTTTCTGATCAAGTTTGCTTTTTGGAAAATGGAGTAATTGTAGAAAAAGGAGCTCCTAATCAAATATTCAATCATCCTGAAAGCGAACGAACAAAAGCTTTTATTCAAGGAATTACTCGTTAGAAGGTGAGAAAAATATGAAAATTGCTTATCAAGGAATTGCTGGTTCTTATTCTGAAACGACGATTCAAAATTATTTAAATGATTTTGAAAATCAAGGATTAGAAAGTGAACTAGTGAGTTACTCGAATTTTCAAGAAATGACTCAAGATTTAGTGACAGATGATATTGATCTTGCGTTTTTTCCTGTCGAAAATTCTACTACGGGTTTGATTACACGGACGCTAGATTTATTTAAGGGTCTTCCCATTTTTGTTGAAGAAGAACGATATCAGGAAGTCCGACATACGCTTTGGGGGCTCCCTGGTTCTTCGATAGGAAAATTGCGAAAAGTTTATTCTCACCCTGAAGCGCTTAGTCAGTCACAAGCCTTTTTTAATAACCATCCGCATATTGAAGCTGTTCCTTATACTGATACAGCTCAAGCTGCACGATATATCCAAGAAGAACAAGATCAAACAAAAGCAGCACTTGCTGGCCCCAAAAATGGAGAGCTTTATCATTTAGTTCCACTGATGACACAAATTCAAACGGAAGAAACCAATACAACGCGATTCTTTATAGCGAAACATTGGTCGAAGAGTGAAGAAAAGATTGGAAAAGAACTGGAGGCTTACTATCGAAAATATCCAAAACGTACACGCTGGATGATGTATGTTGAAACAAAACATCGACCAGGCTCTTTAGTGACCCTTTTAAATATCTTCAATCTTTTTGATTGTAATTTAGAAGGTTTAGATGCGAGGCCAATTCGTAATCAACCTTTTAGGTATGGCTTTTTTATTGAAGTAGATGTGAGTAATCTAGCAGGTGATTATCATCTTTTATGGAAAAATCTTGAATACGCTAGTGAATTTTTACAAATTATCGGCTGTTTTAAATCAATGAATATTAAATAAGGAGATTAAAGAGATGCGAAAAACCTTAAAAATCGCCATTGTTGGTTTAGGAGTGATTGGAGGCTCCTTTGCTTTGGCGTTAAAAAAACAAAAAGAATTTCCAGTTTATTTGATGGGAATTGATCATGATCCTAATACGCTGAATCAAGCGCTTCGAAAAGGAGCGATTGATTATGGTGAAACAAACAATCAAAATATTCTACAACAAGCAGATTTAGTTATTATTACTCTTTATCCAACGGATGTTGTTGATTTTATAAAAACGCATCGGAAAGAATTTAAGGAAGGAGCAATCTTAACAGACACTACAGGTGTAAAAGGTCATTTAGTCGACCAAATACTTCCGATCATACCAGAAAAGGTCGATTTTATTTTTGGACATCCGATGGCAGGTAAAGAAAGTCAAGGTTTTGAATATGCAGACGGTGATGTCTTTGAAGAAGCGAACTATCTAATCACACCTATTGAATCGAATAAACAAGAAAATATTAAATTTTTGACCACTATTTTAAAAACAATAGGCTTTAAACGGGTAAGTGAAGTAAATCCTCAGTTACATGATGAAATGATTGCCTTTGTTAGCCAACTTTGCCATATTCTGGCGGTCTCTTTAATTAATAGTGATGAATCAGGACGTGAAACAGCAGAATTTGTAGGAGATACTTATCGTGAACTTACTCGAATTGCAAAAATCAATGCTCCACTCTGGTGTGAGCTTTTCCTCTATAATAAAAAAGAACTTTTAAAGGCTATGGAAAACTTTCAGGATCAATTCAATCTTTTAAAGATTGCGATTGAAAAAGAAGACCATACTGCCTTAACAGATTTATTGACAGAAGCAACTTCGCGAAGAAAAGAGCTAGAGCAAGCTGACTTGAAACTACAATCAGCTACAAGTAAAGAATAAATTCAAAAAAATAGACCTTTTAAAGAATAAGTCCTCTCTATTTTTCATTTGAGAGGGCTTTTTTGGTTGTAAAAGTTAAAAAGAAGGACAAGAATAATATTCATATTATTATATTGCTATATAAGAATAGAAGTGGTGCATATTTTGGGAAACAAATTAAATTAAAGAAAGATGTTGAAATAAAGCTATTTGTACAAAATAAACATAGAATATAAATCACTAAATATATGTAGCTGATAAATTATTAAGAAAATAAATAACTATAACATGAATATAAGTGTAGTATAATACAAATATTCATGATATACTATTAAAAATAGTTCTGTAAGGGCTTACAAAATACATAGAGTATATCTTTTTGATGAATAAGTTCGTATTTGCATCTGTTGAAAAAAGGAGCGAGATTATGAATGGAAATATTACCTTAGAAAATTTACTGAAGTTGTTACGAAAGAATCTTCATATTCTTATGGGTTGGATGATAGGAAGTTTTGCAGTTACAGCTCTTTTTACATTTTTTATTATAGAACCGCAGTATGAGTCGATATCTAGAATTGTTGTTAATCAAACGGAAAATAGAATGAGCAATATCACAAGTGCAGATATCATGACCAATATTAGTCTGATGAGAACCTACCAGAATATTATATTAGAACCTATTATTTTAGAAGAGGTTATCGAAGTCACTCACACAAATAAATCGTTGGATGAAATGCGAGACAAGATTAAGTTTCAAAATGACGAAGAGTCTCTAGTTTTTGGGATTGCTGTAACGGATAAAGATCCCCTGAAAGCAGCTGAGATAGCTAACGTAACAGCTGAAACTTTTCAAGAAAAAATCGGAGATATTTTACCTGTTAATTCAGTCACCATTTTATCGGAAGCTATGCCTAAAAAAACACCAACTTCGCCTAAAGTCCTTCTAAATTTATTGCTTAGTATTTTATTAGGATTTTTAATTGGTTTTATGCAAGTCTTCTTAAGAAATTTATTAGATAAACGAGTAAAAAGTAGTGAAATTATTTCGGAATTAGGATGGATTAATTTAGGCTCTGTAAATGAAATTTCATCTAGAGAATTAAAAGAGACAATATTGCCGATCCCAAAACGAAAGAGAAAACAGAAAATGCGTCCCCGAATAGAAAGAGAAGGATTAGAGGAGGCTAGATATGTTCGACAAACGAAGGAAAAAATTAAAACAAATGAGTCGTAATCAGAAAAAACCAACGAGTATGATTGCGGCTACAAAGCCTAATTCAAGAGTGGCTGAACAGTTTAAAACGATACGAACGAATATACAGTTTTCGATGGCCACTAAAAATTTACAGACGATTTTATTTTCATCATCCGGACCTTTTGAAGGCAAGTCAACGATTTGTACAAATGTCGCTTCAGTTTTTGCAGATCAAGGGAAGCGAGTACTTGTAGTAGATGCAGATATGCGTCTTCCTTCGATTGCTAAAATTTTTCATTTAGAAAATAAAGTGGGACTAAGTACATTAATGACGTCAAAACATTTAAAAGTAAAGGAAGCCATTCAACATGTAGAATCCGTTCATCTAGATGTCTTACCCAGTGGGATTGTTCCTCCAAATCCCTCAGAATTATTAGCTTCAGAACGTATGGATGAGATTATCCAAGAACTTAAACAAGAGTATGATTTGGTGTTATTTGATTTACCACCTATTGTTTCTGTTACCGATGCACAAATTTTAGCGACCAAAATAGATGGGGTAATCCTGGTTATTCGCAAAGATATTGCAGATGTTGAAGATGTCTACAAAGCAAAAGAATTATTAGAGTTAGTAAATGCCAATGTGTTAGGGGCTATTTTTAATGGTGAAACAAATAATTATGACTATTCAAACTCTTACTATCGATAAGTAAAGCACTTTTTTAATAGGAGGATATAGAATATGTACCCTTATGCAAAGAGGATTATTGACTTTATCTCATCCTTAATAATCCTTATTGTTTTATCGCCTTTGTTCCTTTTTGTCGCCTTATGCATAAAATTTGATTCCAAAGGACCTGTATTTTTTAGACAAGAACGAATAGGAATCCATAAAAAAACTTTCATTATTTACAAATTTCGAACGATGCATGTAAATACTCCTAAGAATATACCGACAGCTAGACTCTTAAATCCAAAAAAACATATTACAAGAGTGGGTAAATGGTTAAGGAAATTAAGTATCGATGAATTCCCACAATTATTTAATATTCTTAAAGGCGAGATGTCCATTGTAGGTCCCCGACCGGTTATTCCAGCTGAAGCAGAACTTATACAAGCAAGGATGAAATTAGGTGTTTACTCTATTCTTCCTGGAGTAACAGGATTGGCGCAAATCAATGGACGAGATTTAGTAGGCATTCAAAAAAAAGCACAACTAGATGGTGATTATGCTAAAAAACAAAGCTTTATCTTTGATCTAAAAGTATTCATGAGTACAATTGCTTATGTTTTGAAAATGAATGATATTGTAGAAGGGATTATGGAACTACCGGATTATACAGAAAAATTACCTAAAATACGCAAAAAGATATTAATGCTTGGCAATTCAGAAATTGTTATCTACAATTTCCGTTTAGAATTGGTAGAAAGATTGTTAGCTGATGGACATGAAGTGATTATTTCTTCACCGCACGGCGAAAAAATGGATAAGTTAGTAAAAATGGGCTGTATTCACGATTCTGTAGAGATTGACCGTCGAGGCACAAATCCTGTTTCTGATATAAAGTTATTGGTTCACTATTATAGACTGATTAAGAAAGTAGAACCCGATATAGTATTTAGTTATACGATAAAGCCAAATATTTATGGAGCCTTAGCTGCCAGAAAGATGGGCGTTCCTTATGTTACCAACGTAACAGGATTAGGTTCTGCAATTGAAAACAAAGGTCTCTTGAAACGATTCATGATTCAGTTATATAAGATTTCTTTGTCTAAAGTTCAAACCGTCTTTTTTCAAAACGAAAAAAATCGGCAACTTTTTTCAAATCATAAAATTGCATTAAATAAACATATTGTCTTGCCAGGCTCGGGAGTTAATTTGAAACGCTTTAAGTTATTAAACTATCCGTCGACAAAAGAGACGGTTGATTTTGTTTTCATTTCAAGGATTATGAAAGAAAAGGGAATTGATGAGTTTTTAGAAGCGGCTAAACAGATTAAAAAGAAATATCCCCAAGCAAGATTTCATATTGCAGGTTTTTTCGAAGATGAATATGAAAAAGTGATTGAAGATTATGCAAAAAGAAAAATAATTCATTATCATGGGATGCTGTCTGATGTTCGAAATCTCTTATCAAAAACACATTGTACGATCCTTCCTTCATATCACGAAGGGATGTCCAACGTGCTTTTAGAATCTGCAGCTTCTGGCCGACCAATTCTTGCTTCAAATGTTCATGGTTGTAAAGAGACGTTTGATGATGAAAATAGTGGATACAGTTTTGAACCTCGAGATACGAAAAGTTTAGTTGCGGCAATTGAGCGTTTTTTAGCTTTGTCTCATCAAGAAAAAGAAAAAATGGGGTTAGCTGGGCGCCAAAAAATGGAAAAGGAATTTGATCGTCAAGTCGTAGTGAATAATTATCTGCAGGAATTAGATAAAGTAGTAGAGAAAGTTTTAGAGGTGCGCTAATGAATGATTTATATGAAAAATTAGTTAATAAAAAAGAAAAAATTTCATTGATTGGTTTAGGTTACGTAGGGATGCCGATTGCGATTGCCTTTGCTAAAAAACTAAACGTTATTGGATACGACATTGATGAGAAAAAGATTATAGAATATCAAAAAGGGATGGATCCGACAAATGAAGTGGGTGATGAGGCGGTGAAGGAGACGACGACAAAATTTACAGCGGATGCTCGTCAATTAATTGATGCAAAATTTCATATTGTAGCCGTTCCTACTCCAATTACCAAAAGTAATATTCCAAATTTAAAACCTCTTGAAGCCGCCACAAAAACAGTGGGTACTTATTTGACAAAAGGTTCGATTGTTGTGTTTGAGTCCACTGTATATCCTGGAGTAACAGAAGATATTTGTGTGCCTATTCTTGAAGAAACTTCAGGCTTAAAATATAGAGAAGACTTTAAAGTCGGGTTCTCTCCAGAACGCATCAATCCAGGAGACAAGGAGAATCGACTAGAAACCATCGTAAAAGTAGTTTCTGGGTCGGACGAAGAAGCTGTTGATACGATTGCGAAAGTATATGAACTGGTAGTAGAAGCAGGGGTTTACCGAGCTGAATCTATAAAAGTAGCAGAAGCAGCGAAAGTCATAGAAAATGCTCAAAGAGATATTAATATTGCTTTTATGAATGAACTTGCGATGATCTTTAATCGGATGAATATTGATACAAAAGAAGTTTTAAAAGCTGCAGGAACAAAGTGGAATTTTTTAGATTTTGTACCTGGACTTGTAGGAGGACATTGTATAGGAGTGGATCCGTATTATTTAACTTATAAATCAGAAATGGTCGGGTATCATCCGAAAATAGTATTAGCTGGTCGTCGAATTAACGATAAAATGGGAGAATTCGTTGTAAATAATATGATCAAACAACTTATTCAAGCAAAAATTAATATCCAAGACGCAAAAGTTGGGATCTTAGGTTTTACATTTAAAGAAAATGTTCCTGATACTCGTAATACCCGAGTGATTGATATTGTTCGTGAACTAGAAGAATACAAGATTCCGGTAGTGATTCACGATCCATATGCTGACTATGAAGAAGTTTATAAAGAATATGGAATAAAGCTAAATACTTATAAGGAATTACAAGATTTGGATGTTGTTATTTTAGCTGTAGCACATGATGAATATCAAACCCTTTCTGAATCGTTTTTTGAAACGTTATATAGACCTGGAAAGAATGGAAACAAAATTATGTTAGATGTAAAAGGACAATTGGATCGAAATAAAGCACTCGCAGCAGGCTATAGATATTGGCGCCTGTAAAGATTCTTATTTATTATACGAGGAGGAATTCCTTTGGGATATGAAAATGTGTCATTCGAGCCAGACAGTATTTTTCTTGTAACCGGTGGTGCGGGCTTTATTGGTTCAAATTTAGTTGAAGCTTTATTAAAGAAAGGGTATGTTGTTCGTGTTTTAGATAATTTATCGCAAGGAAAGCAAGAAAATATTGATATATTTTCAAAAAATAAAAAATATATGTGTATTCATGGAGATATTCGAGACTTTGAAACTTGTTTAACTGTAACAGAAGATGTGGATTATGTTTTGCATCAAGCAGCTTGGGGAAGTGTTCCTCGCAGTATTGAACAACCTTTACTATATGAAGAAATTAATATTCGGGGAACCTTAAATATGATGGAAGCTTCGAGTAGGAATAAGGTAAAGAAATTCGTTTATGCTTCAAGTTCTTCTGTTTATGGGGATGAGCCAGCTTTACCAAAGGTGGAAGGAAAAGAAGGAGACGTTTTATCTCCTTATGGTTTGACCAAAAAAACCAATGAAGAATATGGCAAGCTTTATCATAAATTATATGGGTTGGATACTTACGGCTTACGATACTTTAATGTGTTTGGTCGCAGACAAGATTTTAATGGCGCTTATGCGGCGGTTATTCCTAAATTTATTAAACAACTATTAAGAAATGAAAGTCCGACTATATATGGAGATGGCCAACAAAGTAGAGATTTTACGTATATTGAAAATGTGATTGAAGCCAATCTAAAAGCATGTAAAGCTTCAAGCGATGTAGCGGGTGAAGTATTTAATATTGCTTATGGAAGAAGAGAAAGCTTAGAAAATGTTTATGCTTCTCTCAGTCGAGCACTAAAAAAAGATATAAAACCAGTATATGCAAAAGAAAGAGTGGGGGATATTAGACATAGTCATGCAGATATAAATAAAGCAAAAGAGATGTTGGGTTATTCACCAGACTGGACTTTTGACCGAGGAATTGAAACCGCTATCGAATGGTATAAAGAAAACATTGAAGGATAAAGAGACAACAAGCAAATTTTTGGGAGGTCTATTATCTAATGTTTAAAGAAAAAGTTTTAGCAACCTTAAATGATCGCTACTATTTTTTAAAAAATTATCTACATGACAATTTACCTAAAATATTTTATCGAACAGCTTTTAATAAAAAAATTAGACGAGCTGAATATATTCAGCATTTTAAGCTTTCGAGTGACTATATAGATGAGATTGTATCCTTTTGGAAACCTTATGAAAACGTTAATCTTTTATGGCATAAAGCTTTTTCTGCCATTAGTGGGATACAAGATCCGCGCTACATTCCAGAAGATATCTTTTATAAAAAAATTGAACCGACTTTAAATCGTTATGATTTAGCCCCAGCGTATGTCGATAAGAATATGTCAGATAAATTATTTCATGCTTTCAAACGGCCCCAAACGCTTCTTCGAAACATGAACGGTTTATATTATGATGCAAACTATCAGTTAATGGATTTACAAGAGGCTCTGAGTTTTATTAAGTCTTATGCGAAAGAGCATAAAATAATTATGAAACCCTCTATTGATTCAGGCGCTGGAAAAAATGTAAAAGTATTAGATTTTAGAGGAATAAAGCCGGTGATCATTCTAAAAAAACTAACAAAACTTTTTAAAGATTATGATAAAGATTTTATTGTTCAAAATTTTTTATACCAACATGATTTGTTTGGTCAAATGCATGAAGAATCTTTAAATACAATCCGTTTGATTTCATTACGGTTAAATGGGAAGATCCACATTTTATCAAGAGTTGTTCGTATGGGTAATAACGGCAGTTATACAGATAATGCCAAATCAGGGTCAATAACTTGTGGGTTTGATGAGAAGGGGTATTTAAATTCTTATGCAGTGAATCACTGGAATTATGAAATATATGAAAAACACCCGTATAGTCATTTTGAATTTAAAGGGAAAATTTTACCAAGTGTGACAGAAAGTTTTGAATTGGTGAGAAAGGCGCATGAGCAATTAATTTATTTTGATTTAGTATCTTGGGATATCGCAATTGATCGACTTAATGAACCAAATTTAATTGAGATTGGTGTGAATATTCAAGATATTAATTATCATCAAAGAACCAATGGCCCCTTATTTGGTTCGTTAACAAAAGAAGTCTTAAAAAAAGTATATGGTCAACCATAAATAAATAGAGGTGAGTTAAATGTCGGCTATCCGCATCTTACAGTCGCTGTCAACGTTAGATTATAGTGGAGCTGAAGCGATGATTATGAATATGTATAGAAATATAGATCGAGATAAAATTCAATTTGATTTTGTTGTCAATGATCGTACCGAGCCTTTTGTCTTCGAGAAAGAAGTAGAAAAATTAGGAGGACGAATCTTTACTCTTCCTAAATTTTCTGGAACAAACTTTGTATTGTATCGGAAAAAGGTGAATCAGTTATTACAAAACCATCCTGAATGGAAAATTATTCATATTCATAATGCTTCTTCCGCAATGTTAATGATCGACTTAGCTAAGAAACATGAGTTAGTTACTATTGCCCATGCTCATTTCGATCAAGATTTTATCAATTTTAAATCATATGTCCAAAAAATTTTACGTGTTCCGATTAAAAATAATGCGGACTATTTATTAGCTTGTTCAAAATTAGCAGGAGCATTTGTTTTTAATGTAAATAAAGAGGAAATTCGCGTCATTAAAAATGCCATTGAACCTGAAAAATATCGGTTCAATGAAAAAATGAGAAGAAGGAAAAGAGCTGAACTCGGATTAAAAAATGAAATGATTCTTGGACACTTTGGACGAATGGAAATGGAGAAAAATCATTTATATTTGATAGATGTTTTTAAAGCCTATCATAAGTTAAATTCTGAAAGCTTCTTAATTCTAATTGGGGAAGGAGAATTAAAAGAAGAGATTCAAAAAAAAGTAAATGAATATGGTTTGGAAAATAATGTGCATTTTTTAGGGGTGGGTCCGGACCATTATGAATGGTTCCAAGCGATGGATATTTTCCTTTTTCCTTCTTTATTTGATGGGGTACCGATAACTTTAATCGAAGCTCAAGCAGCAGGATTACCCATAATCGCTTCAGATAATATTACTAAAGAAGTTCAAATTACGGATTTAGTTTATTTTAAAATGATTGAGGAAGAACCGAATCAATGGGCAAAAAAGATTGATGATTTGTATTTACTTTTTAGAGAAGATATGACAGAAAAAATTATTCAAGCTGGTTTTGATGTAAAAGATACCGCAAAAGAATTAGAAAATTACTATTTTTCTATTCTTAAGGAGGGGAGTTAAAATGTTAGCAACCTGGATTATTTTTATTATCCAAGCTTTGCTGTCCCATCTATTTTTTATCTATTCAGGGATTGAAGGACTCCCCGTTTTGGTTGTGGTGATCACGACTTTCTTTTTGATTTTTGATTTATCACAATATGATTTTCCAAAAGAAGTTTTTCTTATTTTGTTTTTAACTTATTTCTTAAGGTTATTTCTTTTGTTTTTTGATCTATATGGGCGTGATTATTTTGTTCTACCTAATAGTGGCTTAGACTCTGAAATGTTTAATCAATCAGCTATCACAGGTTTGGCGACCGGAAATTATGGAAACGGACATGTCTATTCTATAGTGATTGGCTTTTTGTATTCCTTTTTTGGATATGAACGTATTATTCCTCAGTTTTTTAACGTTTTATTATCGGTTCAAACAATTATCTTGGTTTACAAAACGATGGGCCTGTACAACATTCATAAGAAGGCTAAATATTTCGCATTAACAATGATTGCTGTCTTACCAAATTTTGCAATTATGAGCAGTATTTTGTTAAGGGAGAGTATTATTATATTTTTATATGTACTGTCTTTTTATTGTTTTTCAAAGTGGTTTATTAATAAAAATTATTACTATTTAACTTTAGCCTACATTTTTGGGTTACTCGTTTCTGTTTTTCATTCGGGTTCAATTATTTTAGTCATTGCTTATACGATCATACTTATTTTATATGACCGTGGAAAAAATAAGTTTACCTTTAGTTACAAATCCATTATATTTGCTATCGCTTTTGGATTTATTTTTTGGACACTCTTTCAAAATTATTATGATTTATTTTTCGCAAAGTTTTCTAATATAAATGAATTGGATGATGTTATTGATATTTATGTAATGGGAGAGTCTGGCTATTCAACCGGCTTTGCGATTGAAAACCCCGTCTTAAATTTTATCGTTAATACCCCTGTAAGAATGTTTTATTTTATTTTTTCTCCGCTTCCATGGACATGGCGCGGCTTGACGGATGTCATTGCCTTTTTCTTTAGTGGGTTATTTTATGGATACACACTTTATTTAGGGATTCGGCATTTGTTTCATAAAAATGCTCAAAATAAAAATCTAATTCTTATTATCTTATTCATTGTAATGGGTGGGATTATGGTCTTTTCTTGGGGAGTCAGCAACGCTGGAACGGCTTTACGGCATCGTGATAAATTTATTGGTTTATTTATTTTACTTCTGGCGATCACAATGAATGAAATGAATTTTGCCCAATTAGAGTCTTAAATGTTTGACTGATTCTTTGTAATTTAAAAAGTCTAAAGAATTGAGGAAAATTTATGAAATCAAAAATTAATCAACTAAAAGTTGGAGTGATTCTTTCGTATATCTCTCGAATTATTACGGTTGTAGTGGGTCTTATTTATACTCCAATAATGATTCGTCTACTCGGGCAGAATGAATATGGACTCTATAATATTGCCGCTTCTACCATTTCGTATTTGGGCATATTGAATTTTGGTTTTGGTAGTGCTTATATGCGCTTTTATTCGAGATACAA
>DXAZ01000100.1 GCA_019116785.1 Candidatus Atopostipes pullistercoris | reverse complement strand
GTTAGAGAAATAAATATCTCGTTTTTTCACATTTGTATTCGTGTTTTTATAAAATGAATTTGAAAATTAGCTTTCGCCAAACAAACTAAATAAAAAGTGAAAGAAACTCCGCAAATCATGTGCTATACTTGAGTAGAATAATTAAAACGTGTGGAATGGCGTATGGATAGAAAGAGGTTTTTAGAATACGTACAGATATAGAGATTGCTCAGAATACAAAGCTCCAACCGATTGATGATATTGCGAAAAAAATGAATATACCATCGGATCAACTTGAGCATTACGGAAAATATAAAGCAAAAATTAATGTAGATCCTAAAGAGTTAGATAAAAAAGCGGGAAAACTAATTTTAGTCACCTCAATTAATCCCACGCCAGCGGGTGAGGGCAAAACGACGATGTCTGTTGGTTTAGGAGATGCGCTGCAAAGAATTGGTAAGAAAACAGCGATTGCTTTACGAGAGCCTTCGCTTGGTCCTGTTTTCGGCATGAAGGGTGGAGCTGCAGGTGGCGGTTACGCACAAGTAGTCCCAATGGAAGATTTGAATCTACATTTTACAGGAGATATGCATGCGATTGGGGCAGCGAATAATTTAGCCGCTGCTATGTTAGATAACCATATTCAACAAGGCAATCAATTAAACATTGATCCTCGTCGTATTACTTGGAAACGGGCAGTAGATATGAATGATCGCCAACTAAGAAATATTACGAGCGGACTCGGTGGCCCGACGAATGGTGTGCCTCGGGAAGATGGGTTTGAAATTACGGTTGCTTCTGAAATTATGGCCGTTTTATGCTTAGCTGAATCGCTAGCTGATTTAAAAGAAAGACTCAGCCGCTGTATTCTAGGGTATACCTATGAAAATGAGCCCGTAACGGTAGGAGACATAAAAGCAGAAGGTGCAATGACGGTTTTATTAAAAGAGGCCTTAAAACCGAACTTAGTTCAGACACTTGAAGGAACCCCCGCCTTTATCCATGGTGGTCCCTTTGCTAACATCGCCCATGGTTGTAACAGTGTTCTAGCTACAAAAACGGCGCTATCCCACGCTGATTACGTCGTCACAGAAGGTGGTTTTGGAGCTGACTTAGGCGCAGAGAAATTTTTTGATATAAAATGTCGAACCTCCAATCTAAAACCCGATGCAGTCGTTGTTGTAGCCACTATTCGTGCGTTAAAAATGCATGGTGGTTTAGCAAAAGAAAAATTACATCATGAAAATCTCAACGCCTTAAGCAAGGGCTTTGCAAATTTGAAAAAACATGTCAAAAACATGAAAGAAGTTTTTGGAATGAATGCGGTCGTTGCAATCAATTCCTTTAGTGCAGATACGTCTACCGAGAAAAATCTTTTAATCAAGCTTTGCGAAGCAGAAGGGTTTCGTGTGGTGTTGGCGGATGTTTGGAGCCAAGGAGGCGCTGGCGGCGAAAAAATGGCCCGAGCAGTGGTTGAAATTTGCGAAAAACCAGTCACTTTAACCTATCCTTATGCATTGGAAGAATCAATCGAGACCAAAATCACAAAAATTGTCCAAAAAATTTATGGGGGTGCCGGGGTGGATTGGTCCAAAACGGCCAGACATTCTTTGCGTCAGCTGGAAGATTTAGGTTTCAATCATTTGCCCGTGTGCATGGCCAAAACTCAATACTCTCTTTCAGACAATCCGACTTTGTTGGGTCAGCCTAAGGGGTTCAATGTTTCCGTTCAAGATTTGACGATTTCAGCAGGTGCTGGTTTTATTGTCGTTCTTACCGGGGATGTGCTGAAAATGCCAGGACTTCCTAAAACTCCAGCAGCAGAAAATATTACGATCGATCAAAATGGAAAAATTACAGGATTATTTTAATGGAAATTTTTTTAAAATAGTTTACGAAAAATAAGGATGTGATATCATGAAAGACAAAACAATCAAAGAATGGACACAAGAACTAGCTGCCAAAGATGGGAAATATGGAGGGGGCAGTGCGGCCAGTCTTGTTGGAGCATATGCGGCCAGTTTGGCTCAGTTTGTTTTCCAACTCCAACAAGGAAAAGAAAAATATGTTGACAATGAAGATCAAATTAAAGAAGCTATCCAAAAAGCAGAAATTCTTACAGAAAAATTGCTAGATTTGGCTGAGATAGATGCAGATGTCTTTGAGCCTGTACTTGATTTATTCAAACTTCCTCAAACGACACCCGAAGAAAAAGCCTATCGACGAGAAAAAGTGGATCAAGGTTTAAAAGATGCAGCCAAACCGCCATTTGATATTATGAAGAAGATGGATGAAGTCCTCGATTTATTTGCAGAATTATTAGAACTCAAAGTTCGAGGAAGTATTGTTGATGATATTGCGGTGGGTTTATTTTTCACAGAAGCTACAATTGAAAGTGAAAAAATTAATTGTATGATCAATATTCAATCCATTAAAAATGAAACGATTAGGCAAGAGATGACCCAAAAAGTAAATGAGGTTTACGAGCAAACGATTCAGCGTACACGCATGTTGAAACAAGAAACCTTAAAAATTATTAATCATTAGTGACAAAAGAAAGATGAAAAGATGTAGGAGAGATGAGATGACGAAAATATTAGATGGCCGCAAAGTAGCTAAAAAATTAAACCAAGAAACGAAAAAAGAAATCGAGCGATTAAAAGAACAAGGGTTGACGCCTACATTGGCTATTGTTCGTGCAGATCAAAATCCGGCATCCGTTCAGTATGAAAAAATGGCTACAAAATATATGGAAAAATTAGGGATCCAGGTGGAATATGCAACATTTCCTGAAGATGTACAAGAAGAAGTTTTTTTAGACACCTTGGATCAGTTAAATAATCACCCAGAGATTCACGGAATTATTGTCATGCAACCTCTCCCAAAACATATCCATCGCGTAAAAGTGGCTCAACATATCTCACCTCAAAAGGATATTGATGGCATGCATGCTTTAAATTTAGGAAAAATCATGGCCGAAGACAAAGAAGCACTGCTTCCAAGCACAGTAAAAGCAGTCGCAGAAATACTGAAATACTATAATATTGAAGTCAAAGGGCAAACTGTTTGTGTGGTCGGGAAAAGTAATACCGTTGGAAAACCGCTAACCGTCTTATTGATGAATTTGGATGCGACGGTAATTAATTGCCACACCAACACAAAAAATCTAAAACAATTTACCAAACAGGCGGATATTTTAATTACAGCTACCGGTGAAATTGGGTTAATTACCAAAGACCATGTTCAAAATGACGCAGTAGTGTTGGATGTTGGTTTTAACTTTAAAGGAAATAAAGTATATGGAGATGTTGTCTATGATGAGGTGTCCCAAATTGCTAATGCTATAACACCCGTTCCAGGAGGAGTTGGCTCCGTAACCACTGCCTCACTCGCACGGCAACTGGCTTTAGCTGCTGAATGGTCCACAAAGAAATGAGGAGATTTTATTGGGCGAAGAGAAAAAAAGGGTAAGAGAAGAAATGATACAATCCCTTTCAAAATGGGATTCATCCGCTAGAAAAGAAATTTCAAATCAAATTCAAGATCAATTGTTTCAATCTGATTTGTGGCGAGATGCGCAAACGATTGGTGTTTATTTATCGGTTGGAAATGAATGGGATACTAGAGAAATTGTGAATAGAGCGCTTGAAGAAGGGCGAGATGTGGTTATTCCCAAGACTTTTCCAGATACCAAGGAAATGGTTTTTTATCAGATTACAGATTTAAAACAAACTGTAAAAGGGCCTTTTAATTTAGATGAACCGGATACGAATCAAACAGAGCCTGTAGATAAAGACCGCATTGATTTATTGGTTGTCCCTGGATTGGCCTTTACAGAGAATGGTTACCGAATTGGATTTGGTGGCGGTTATTACGATCGCTATTTAGCTAATTTTATCCATCCCACGGTTTCCATATTACATTCGTCGCAAATTTTAGATACTTTCTTGGTGGAACATTTCGATATTCCTGTTAGCTACCTTATCACTGAAAAAGGAATTATTGATTGTTAGCATCTAGGTCATTTCGGAACGAAAAACGATGAATGAGACGATAGATTTGAATTTTTTAGGATTTGCTTTATATTGGTTATGCTAAAGAGTAGAGAGGCAGCGTGAAGTGCTAGTGGATGGGATGTTGCCGCTAGACGATAATGATTTTGCGCCTGTTTCTCGCATCCGCTTAGGCTTTTTTGAAGTGGACTCTTAATTTACTTTTAGGAGAGTTCAAAATGAAAGAAAATAAGAAATTTACGTTTACTGTTCAACAAATTGCCGTGTTGGGTGTTTTAATGGCATTGGAATTGGCAATCTCTAGGGTTTCTGTTTTATTAGGTCCATCGAATCGGTTAACATTTGGCTTTATTATACATGCGGTGATTGGTATTATGTATGGACCCTGGGTAGCAGGGTTAGCCGCTGCGGGTAGTGATTTATTGAAATCTTTTCTATTTGGTGTGCAGGGTCAGTTTTTTATTGGCTTTACTTTGACCGCTTTTGTAGGAAGTTTTATTTATGGAGTATTTTTACATCGTCATAAGATTCAATGGTACCATGTATTTTGGGCGGTAGTGTTGAATTCGGTGTTCACAAATTTAATGTTGAATACATTGTGGCTGAATCTTCTCTATCAAACCCCTTTTTCTGTGCTGTTTGCTTCCAGAATTCCACAGAATTTAATTATGGGTCCTATTCGCTTTTTAGGGATTTACCTCATTGCACAAAACCAACAGTTGAAACGAATCTTTGAAAAATATGGAACGTTGAATAAATAGCTGATAAAAACACTTGCTTGAAGATAGATGTGATATTTGTCTTTGGTAAGTGCTTTTTAATTTTTGGGGGGGAAGTAGGACTGATGGAATTGGAAGAATATGCGTAATATTTCGCGCTATTAGACACAAAAGGCGAGTAGAGTCTAATAGGGGCTGCGCTATTAGACACAAACGGCAAGTAGAGTCTAATAGGGGCTGCGCTATTAGACACAAAACGCAAGTAGAGTCTAATAGGGGCTGCGCTATTAGACACAAAACGCAAGTAGAGTCTAATAAGCCCCGCTTTTTTAAATCATCAAAATAAAAAATGGTGCAGATGAATCAAAGTTGATTCACTCGCACCAAACGATAAATTTTTATCTTCTATTCTTCAAAGAAATAACGATTAATCGCTTTAGCAACACCATTTT
>DXAZ01000011.1 GCA_019116785.1 Candidatus Atopostipes pullistercoris | reverse complement strand
ATGCATGTAAATGAATAGTTGTTTTTAAGGATATGTTATTTTTAATTGCTTCATTTCATATTGACTGGAACGGTCAATTTTGTTATGCTTTTAATGACCATATTGGTCATTATCTTATAAGGAAAGGCGGTTGTGATCATTTATTCAAAATTTAATAACTTAAAACCAGAAAAACAAAAGCAAATTATTAACGCAGCTATAAAAGAATTTGTCCAAAGTGGTTTTGAAAAAGCATCTACTAACAAAATTGTAAAAAGAGCTAATATTTCAAAAGGCTCGCTGTTTAACTATTTTAACAGTAAAAAGGATCTATACTTGTACCTGATTGAGTATGGTAGACAAGCAATAATGAATATTAATGAACAAATTGACTTGTCTGAAACTGATCTATTTAAAAGAATCGAAAGAGTTGGTTTACAAAAGTTCTATGTTCAACAAAAGTACCCACAGACATTCGATTTCTTGGCATCAACTAAACAAGAGGAGTCTGTAGAAGTAAAGGATATTATTAAACAAAGGCTCGATCCAATCTATAATCAAGCCATGAATAAATTATATAAAGACATTGATTACTCTAAATTCCGGGAAGGAATTGATATTGAAAAAGCAATCGAAATTTTGAATTGGACGATGTTTGGTGTGGGAGAGAAAGGACTAAAGGAATTGGTTACTTTTGAGGACATTGGTAAATTTGGAGAGAAATATCTAGAGGAATGGAACGTCTATGCCGAATTACTGAAATACAGCTTTTATAAATAAAGTTGAATTAAATGTACATTGAAATGAAAACATAGTAGCTTTAGATTTTTATCTAAAAATTTTAAAAGAAGGGATCTATATTATGACCGAAATTGTAAAGGTACAAGGATTACAAAAAAAGTTTGGTAAATTTCAAGCATTGCGTGACGTTTCGTTTACGATAAAGTCAGGGGAAGTGGTTGGGTTTATTGGTCCTAATGGTTCTGGGAAATCTACAACTATTCGCACGTTATTGGGAATTATAAGACGTGATTCAGGTATTGCTGAAATATTTGGAAAGGATGTTTGGAAAGATAGTCTTGAAATTCATAAGCGCATATCTTATGTTCCAGGAGATGTTGCACTTTGGGAAAATTTAACAGGTGGTGAAATCATCGATCTGTTTATTAAATTACATGGAAGCGGAAATAAAGAAAAGCGTGATTATTTAATTAAACGTTTTGAATTGGATCCTAAGAAAAAAGCAAAAGGATATTCAAAAGGAAATCGTCAAAAAGTTGGATTAATAGCAGCATTAGCAGTTGATTCTGATTTGTATATTTTTGATGAACCAACTTCTGGCCTTGATCCGTTGATGGAGCAAGTATTTCAAGAAGAAGTTGAAAAAATAAAAAAGGCTGGGAAAGCAATTTTGTTATCTTCTCATATATTGAGTGAAGTAGAACGGCTAGCAGATAAAGTTGTCATCATTCGTCAAGGTGAAATTGTAGAAACAGGGACACTTGATGAATTACGACATTTAACTCGTTCCACAGTTACATTAGTAACACAAGGGGATGTAGCTAATATAGCTTCTTTAGAGGGAGTGCATGACTTCGTTCAAACTGATGATCAATCTACGTTTTCAGTTGATAATCAACATCTCAATAAAGTATTGCTAGAAGCTAGCAAACTAGGTGTTACTAAATTTGAGTCAGTACCACCGACTTTAGAAGATTTGTTCATGCGTCATTATGAAAGCTAAGTAGTCGAAGGGAGGTTAATAATTATGAAAGAAAAATTTGCTCGTTGGGATACATTGTTTTTACAATATTTAAAAAGAGATTGGAAAAAGATTATTATATGGATATTGGGACTTGGGATGTTTTCGGCTGGATTTGTTCCGGCATTCAAAGAAATAGCAAAAGGGCAAGGTTTAGTCGGAATGTTTGAAACTTTGCAAAACCCTGCAATGATATCCATGGTGGGTCCGACTCCAATTGAAACAGGAGCTGATTATACTTTAGGGGCAATGTATGCGCATGAAATGTTGTTGTTTTGTGGTTTGTTTGCAATGATACTTTCAGTTCTTCACATTGTTGGGCATACGCGGAAAGAAGAAGATCTTGGCCTAACGGAATTAGTTCGTTCCTTTCAAATAGGCCGTCAAGCAAATTCTCTAGCGGCATTTGTAGAAGTAACCTTTATCAATACGGTACTAGCTCTTTTTATTTCAGGAGTGATGATTAGCTTTGGCGCCGATACAATTTCTGTTCACGGTTCTTTGTTGTTTGGTGCTTCAGTCGGAATAGCTGGGATTATAGGGGCAGGGATTGCATTAGTGATGGCACAAATTATGCCCACATCATCTGCCGCAACTGGTTCAACTATAGGTATTGTAGGTTTACTTTACATTGCTCGTGCTGGAACCGATGTCTCTGATGTTAACTTATCCATGATAAATCCTTTAGGATGGACATATTTAACTTTTCCTTTTACAGATAATAACTGGCTCCCAATTATTTTTGCTTTTATATTCAGTTTGGTATTGATATTTGTAGCTTTTTTACTTGAAGGAAAAAGAGATATGGGTGCAGGCTACTTACCGCAAAGAGAAGGGCGTGAAAGTGCAAAGCAGTCTTTGCTGTCTGTCCGGGGATTATTTATAAAGATTAATAAAGGTGTAATTATCAGTTGGTTAATCGCATTTGTTATTATAGGTGCTGCCTATGGTTCGATTTATGGAGATATGCAAACATTCCTAGAGAGTAATGAAATGATGAAACAAATGTTTTCTCAAACAGGATTTTCTATTGAAGAATCATTCACTGGGACAATTATGATGGTTATGATTAGTTTGGTTTCTATTCTACCAATTGCGATTGTAAATAAACTCTTTTCTGAAGAAAGCCGATTACATTTAAGTCAGATTTATGCAACAAAAGTAACTCGCAGTCAATTGTATTGGACTAGTATAGGGTTATCGATAGTAGGAGGATTATTAGGAGTTTTATTAGCATCAGGTAGTCTTGGAGGTACTGCTATCTCCGTAATGGGAGATAGTGGAGAAATGGATATAGTTGACTTTCTTGCTGCGGGCTTTAACCTTTTCCCTTCCGTTTTATTCTTTATAGGTCTGGCAGCGTTAGCTCTTGGATGGGCACCGAAACTAGGTAAAATAGTGTATATTTATCTTACATTCTCTTTTCTATTAAATTATTTTAGTGGCTTAATAGACCTTCCGGAATGGTTTTTAAATATCGCTATACAAAGTTGGATGCCTCAAATGCCAATGGATAATTTTGAAGCATCAGTTTTTCTTACAGTGACTATGATTAGCTTTGCTTTAATAGTAATAGGTTTCTTTGGTTACAGTAGAAGGGATATGAATGAAGGAGCTTAAATTGTTTGAATAGTAAATCGTGTAAACTAATGATTTAAATTCTGGTGTTGTAGGTTTTAACATTAATCGATGAAACCAATTAAATTTTATTATTGCAGGTTTCATATATTTAATAAGGATAGATGTATTCTAAACTAGAATTATATTTCGATTCTTTTGGCAACCATTAGAAAGGTAGTCGATATGTTCCCACGAACGTAAAAATTAGTCGATATGTTTCCACATACGACCGATTTGATGAAAATCGCAAATACATCCATTCTATCAACTCGTCCCATGTGGAGTTGGTAGCATTGATGTCTAGGGTGGAGAAGTAAATTTCATTGATTTTTGCATGTTTTTCATGTAAAGTGGATATAGATAGTAAAAGAGGAGCGATTCAACGCTCCTCTTTTTAAGTCTCAGCCATACAGGCAGAGGTTTGTTATAAGTTTTATTTACGATTTCCACCCTGTTGCTTGTCACGGTGTCGGGTGGATTTCTCTTTATCTAAAAATGTTTTTCGAAATATATACGTAATTATCGCACGTACAATCCCTTTCAACATTTCTTTTACAAACTTCAAGAAAGTTTCCATGATTATCACCTTCTTTCTTTTTAAGAAAAAGAAAAGATAACAAGTGACAACCATCCAACCGTAAAACTTTGATTGCAATGATATTTTACAATTTAAATTGGAGAACACAAAATAACAAGCTCATATGTTCGTATTCGTGCTAATCGGAAGTATATAATGCGAATATTGGTGTCGAATCAATTATTTTGTGGGAACTGAAGCAGGATGTCAGGATGAAAAATGCAGCAAGGGAAAGACTTAGACAGCGGATTGTAGGAATGACAAAATTTTTAAAAGAGCAACCGCAGCAACTTGAGATATATGATGATTTGCTTGTAAGGTGATTGAAATAGAAGTATAAAAAATTTTAAAATAGTCTTTTTCCACCTCCATGAATTTTTTTGTGGAGGTGTTTTAATTATATAATCATGTATATAGTCGGGGGTTGTTACAGTAAACCAAGAAAGAAATAAAGTTTGTAAGTACAGAACTGTCTAGAAGTATAAAAACACTTAAAAAATTTACCTAGCATTTATCAAATAAAAATATTTAAGCAACGAACAATCTCGAAAATTGATTGGTTGTTTCAATTTATCAAACTTGAAAAATTTCAAAAAGTATCCAAATTTTTCGATTACTTATTTTGAGAGAGGTATAGTATATTAAGTAGTTCTCTTACAGAATCAACAAGACCCATGTCGAGTACGTGGCTTTGTTAACGAGGGAAGAAAGGTTGATATAGCTAGAATTAAAGCAGAAACATCCATTTTACCCTCTTGATGAAATAGATGTTTTTTATGTGTCGGCATAAATATTACTTCTTCCTGTAAAGATAGAATTGTCTAAATCATTATGTTAAAATTTAATAATCTACATGGAACGTGAGATTTGAAAGATCTAATGAATAATTATCTAGAGAATTGTAGCAGAAAAACGTTCGCGATAGACTTCATTTTTTAGGAGAAATTAACGCATGTTGAAAAGCGAGCAGCCTCCTCCTACACTTTGAAGGATATACAGATATTCAAAAATCTTATCACGTTCCTACAAAATAATTAGGTTAGGAGAAAATTGTATGAAAAAAATACTAAGTTTATGGTTGGTGATGGGACTATCATTCTTATTAGTTGCGTGTGGTGGTAGTTCGGATGAGAAGGAAACAGACACATCAAAAGAAGAAACTGAAACAGAAGAAGTAAATAAGGAAGAGCCGGTTGAAGTAACAGAAGACGGCAAAGAGCTTTATGAAGTTGGTCAGACAACAGTTGTAGAGAGACGCAGTGGTGTTAAATATGAAGTGACACCGACTAAATTTGAAGTGTTAACTGATTATGACGGTAAAAATATTGAAGAGTATATCCCAGGATCAATTGATGCTGACCGTATTTTAGTTGTCACTTATACAGTAAAGAATATAGGTGAAAAAGACTTACAACCGAGCTTTGATACAGTGATTCACTTTGATGATAGAGAAACATACGCTGGAGCTCCAATGGATTTCCAAGATGAGGAAAAAGCTGATGAAATGCTTGCGCCAGGTGAAGAGGTTGAACTAGAACAATATGTTGCAGATAGAATTGATACGAAACAAGAGTTTCTTGGTGTTTTTGATGCCATGGAAAAAAGTGAAGTATGGTATAAGTATCCGGTTAGTCAAGAAGCGATAGATTCTATTGGTAAAACTGAGGAAAATGAAGATTCAGAAGATACTACTAGTGATAATTCAACAGAAAATAAAGAAGTGGTTGAATTTGGAGAAACTGGTACTGTAGAAAAGTTTAATGGTGCGAAGTTTGAAATAACAATCGACAACTTTGAAATCTCAAATGGCAATGAATTAGTTGTAAACTACACTATTAAGAATGTGGGAGAAACAAGTCTTATTCCTATTGATGATGCGGCACTTAACTTAG
>DXAZ01000099.1 GCA_019116785.1 Candidatus Atopostipes pullistercoris | reverse complement strand
TTCTCCGAGTGCAACACGCCATTTTTATGAGTGTAAATTATTGTTTGAATTAGCAATAATTGTCTTTATTGTTGGATTAATTATTCTTATCTTCTTAAAAATGAGAAAGAGAATGAATTATATCTATATTTCGAAAACTACAGCCTTAATCTTTATGATTTTACCTGTGATTATTTTGCCTTTTGCTTTAATGAATTTTGATGAATTTTTTATTTCTTTTCATCATTTATTATTTAACAATAGTGATTGGCTTTTTGATCCTACTACCGATCCCATTATTAATGTACTAACAGAGGAATTCTTTGCAGGATGCTTTGCAACTGGTGGGATAATTTATGAATTATATTTTTCATGTTTTATTTTGACAAAAAAATAAAGGAGCTTTAACCAAGCTCCTTTTTTAATACTAATTTTTTCTTTATCCAAATGATCAATACTGGTACCACGGAGATTAAGATGATTGCTAGGACAATTAATGAGAAGTGTTCTTGAACAACTGGAATATTTCCAAAGAAGAATCCTAGAGCAGCAAATAAAGTTACCCAGAGAAAACCACCAAGAAAGTTATAGCGGATAAAAGTGCCATAGTGCATTTTACTTGCACCAGATACAAATGGAACAAAAGTACGAATAAATGGAATGAATCTTCCAATTACAATAGTAATACCGCCATGTCTGTCGAAGAAATTTTCGGCAGCTTTTCGTTTATCTTGATTAATCAACTTATTAAACCAACTGTGTTTAGCACCTTCAGCTTGTGACCAACGGCCGATTTCATAATTGATTGTATCGCCTAAAACAGCAGCTGCAAGAAAAACTAAATAGCAAATCCAAAAGTGAAGATTGTATTTTGGTGTTGCTGCCATTGCACAAGCTGCAAATATAAGTGAGTCTCCTGGTAAGAATGGAAAGATAACTAAACCTGTTTCAATAAAAACAATTGCAAACAGAATTAAGTATGTCCAGTTTCCAAACATATTCACAATTGTGACTAGGTGGTCATCAATATGAAGAATAAAATCAATAAGTCCCATAAATAACTATATATTCCTTTCAAAAATTAGATACTCGTAGAATGAAAAGTCATTGTTTTTTCTGGAAATAGGTCTTGCATAATGCTGCTAATTGCAATTTGAGCCTCGCCAAAACCTAGGACAATCATTGGTACCCGGCCTGGGTAAGTAATAGCATCACCAATTGCATAAACATGAGGCAAATTTGTTTGCATTGTTTGAGAAACAGAAATTAAATTATTTTCTAATTCGATGCCCCACTTACGTAATTGACGATTATCACTTTTGAAACCATATGCAACTAGAATTTCATCAACGTCTTTAGTAATAAAATCGTGACTTGCACCAACTCTATGCAAAACTAATTCTATTCTATTATTGTTTAAGTGAAGTTCTTTTGGAAGGTAAGGAGTTAAAAGTTCAACATTTTTTAAACTTTTAAGTTGACTAACAGAACTTTCAAGTCCACGAAATTCATTTCTACGGTGTACTACATATACATCAGATGTTTTACTTAATTCCACTGCCCAATCAAGCGCAGAGTCGCCACCACCAAGAATGGCGACTTTTTTATTAGAAAAGATTTCGGGATGTTGCATGGAATAGTGAATATGGGCTTGGAGCTCTGGAGTAGTAGATAAAGGTAGAGTTTTTGGCTTAAATGCTCCTAAACCTGTAGCAATAAGAAGACTTTTCACTTGATAATCATCATCAATGATAATATCTTCTTCTGTTGAGAAAGAGATTTTTTTTACTTTATGTGAGAGGGTTAATTTAGTATTCTCGGTTTGTTCAAATAATCGAGAAACTAATTCTTTTCCTTTAATAGAAGAAAAAGCTGGTATATCTTTAATATCTTTTTGTGGATAAAGCATATTAATTTGACCACCAACTTCATCTAACGCGTCAAAGGTAATAGTTTTTAATCCATGTAAATTAGCAAAAGAGGCAGCAAATAGACCAACCGGCCCAGCGCCAATAATAGCTAAATCATATTTTTCCATTGTAATAAGCAATCCTCCATAAGAATTAATCTAGAAGTCATGTCTTTAGCGTTAATTAAAAAGACAGTTATAATTAATATTAGTAAGGGATGAGATAGTATGCAAGTTAAAATTGGTGATATAGTTCATGGAAAAATTAGCGGTATACAACAATACGGAATTTTTGTAAAATTGGACAGTCAGATAGAAGGATTAATTCATATTTCTGAGATTCATGGTGGCTACGTAAAAGATATAGGAAGAGAATACCAAGTTGGAGAAACTATAAAGGTACAAGTCATTGATATAGATCCATATTCTAATCAAATTAGCCTATCTCGACGAGCGGTACTTCCAGAAGTCGAAGAAGCGAGAAAAAAGAGAGTTCATTTTTGGACCTCAAAAAGAGCTAAAAAGGGTTTCATGCCATTAAAAGAAGTTTTGAATAAGCAAATTCAAGAAGCTAAAATTAGATATTCAAAAAAAGATTAAAATAAAGTGTTAAGCAGTAGTACTTAACACTTTATTTTTTATCTCCGAATTTTACAGCTTAAATCTCAATTAAAATAAGAATGAAAAATAATAAATCTGAACAATTAAATTATTAATTAAATGAATATTCGCAATATATATTTTTATTCAAAACTA
>DXAZ01000098.1 GCA_019116785.1 Candidatus Atopostipes pullistercoris | reverse complement strand
CTGGCAAGTTGTTTATCTTCTTCTGGAAAGTGAGTCATCTCATCATCTAATTTGGGCTGAAAAGCTTTAGAGTTATTTTTTGAATAAACTCTTTCCGCAAAAGAAGCTAAGGGGCGTAGTGAGATGCCATAGCTATCTTCAATCACTTCTAAGTTGTCGTATCGGGCACAAATACGCAGTACATTTGCTATAGCTACTTTAGAGCCGCTAGCGGCTCCCATCCAAAGAACGTCATGATTTCCCCATTGGATATCTAAAGATTTTTTCTCCATCAACAAATTAAGAATCTTATCTGGTGCAGGACCTCGATCATAAATGTCGCCTAATACATGAAGATGGTCCACAATTAAATCTTGAATTAATTCAGATAAACTGATAATCAAAAGATCAGCGGCCTCAAGATTAATAACATTTTGAATAATATTATGATAATAAGGTTCTTTATTTGAAAGAATGGAATCTTTAAATAATAATTCTTCCATTATGTAAGACATGTCTGGATTCATTGCTTTTCGAACTTTTGACCTTGTATATTTTGAAACAACAAACTGCCCTAATTCAACTAATGCTAAAATCGTATAATGATAAAATTCTTCTCTCTCTTCTTTTGAAGACAAAGTTTCAATGATGCTTGCGACTTTTCTCTCGGGATAATAAATAATAGTCGCTAACTGATTGATTTGTTCTGTATTTAAACGTTCTGAAAAAACTTCATTAATTTTCTCTTTAACATTTCCAGAACCATTACGTAACACATGTGACACGGCCTCAAATTCTCCATGTAAGTCACTAATAAAGTGTTCCGTTGCTTTGGGCAGTTCCATAATCGCTTCTAAATTAATAATTTCTGTCGTTACTGCTGAAATGTTTGGAAACTGTTCTGAAAGTAATCTTAAATATTTTAATTCCTCTTCCATCTATCGATTCTCTCCTTATAAAATTTGAAATCGCTTTCCCGAATATAATAGCACATTTTCTACTTTTATGTATAATAAAGAGCAAATAAACGTTTGAGGTGAAATAATGAAAAACAAACCCACATTTAAAAATATTAAAAATTACGGGGAAATAACGGAGGAAAATGACTTTTTCATTCAATTTACAAATAAAGAAATACCCGATCATTACGAAGCCAATTATCTTTTACTTAAATTTTCCCCTTCTTTACAAGAATTTATGTTAATTGAAAAAATGCACAAAGACTATCAAAAATCAATACAACAAAGGCATTTAAAATTTGATTGGCCTGATAATCTAGGACTTCATCCTGAATTGTTGAATTATTTTGATAAAGAAAACTATAAAATCGGTATGCAATATTTATATTGGATAACCTCAGATTTATTTAAGATTAAAAGGTTAAATAAAAATCTTTCCATCCAAAAAGTAACGGATCAAAATTTTGATGACTTTTTAAGAATTAATTTAGAAGAAGATTTTTTGCATGGAAGAAAATATTTTGAACATAAAAAAAGAATGTACACTTATCAATATCCACTAAAAGAAGTAACCTTTCTTTTAGCATATCTTAATGATCAAGCAGTGGGCTCCCTCATTTTAATTCATTCAAAGGATTACATAGAAGTGGACAATGTACTAACGAAAGCTGAGTTTAGAAAAAATAAAGTAGCGACATCAATGTTCAGTTATGTGGTGAATGAACTTTTAATGCCAGAACAGCTTGTTATTTTAGTCGCTGATGCCGAAGATACACCTAAAGAAATGTACGAAAAAATGGGTTTTCAATATGCTTCCTATCAAATTACTGCACAAAAAGATTGTAATGAAGTCAATAGCTAAACTTTGCTTATTTTTTATCTCGTTACATATGTTATAATAAATGTTGACATTTAAAATAATTATTTCACGTAAAATTTAAAACAATCAGAAGGAGATGAGAATTTGCGACAAATAAATACAAGGATGAAACACGAAAATATTATACGAAGTATCTTAGCCATTATTGGCATTTTATGTTTTAGTTTTTCAAAGGACTTTGGCTGGGGCTTTATTTTAGGTGGAATTGTTTTTAAAGAAAATATTCGCTTAAGAACTAAAGAAGGTTGGGTACTTTTAATTTTGACTTCCGGAGTAATGCTTTTGGCAATTTACCTTTTATTAGAAACTTCTGCAGTATACGGGTACATTATATCAACCATCTCCTATTTCCTTCTTCGAGAAATTATAACCTCCTTTCAAAAGAAATAAATCACTTTTTATTAACGAAACATTGTCTTTTGCTCTTTTAAATAAAATACATTCTTTATGAATAACATTAAGGAGGAAATATTTTGAAAATAGAACATATCGGGTTATGGGTTAAAGATTTAGAGAAAATGAGAGAATTTTATGAAACGTATTTAAACGGTGTGGCAGGAGATTTATACCATAATAAAAAGACAGGATTTCGTTCATACTTTTTAACCTTTGACGATGGAGCCACTCGATTAGAATTAATGAATAAATCCGATTTAAAAGAGGGATCTGCGCAAAACTTTGGATACGCACATATTGCTTATCAAGTTTCGGATGAACATGCGGTCGATGCTCTTCATCAAAAATTAGTGAACGATGGATATAAACATATAAACGGTCCTCGAACAACTGGAGACGGGTACTATGAAGCTGTTGTATTGGATCCTGAAGGTAATCTTATTGAAATCACGGCTTAACCTCATTTGGTCTCTTCATTTCACCTAAAAAAATATCCACTTAAAAAGGGATTACTCTTTTAAGTGGGTATTTTTAATTCTTCATTTTATTCAGTTCTTTTATTAATTAAATCTATTTACCAAGTCTACAAATTTGTCGATAGCTGATTGTAAGAATACTTCTGTTCCTTCTTGTAAAAACTCTCCATTCTCACCAAATAATTCAGGTGTTTGTGCCAAATATACTTCAGGTTGTTGAACAACAGGAACATCCAAGAAGGTTAACATTTGACGTAAGTGATGGTTCGCACCAAAACCACTAATCACACCTGGCGATTGGCTGGCAATTAACGCTGGTTTTCCTCCCCACTTATTCTCTCCATATGGACGGGAAGCAACATCTAAAGCATTTTTTAATGCTGCAGGAACACTACGATTATGTTCTGGTGTAACAAATATAAAAGCATCTTGTGCCTCAACCACTTCACGAAAATCTAGATATTCTTGTGGAGAATCTTCGTCTGAGTCTTGATTGTAAAGAGGTAAGTGATCAATTTGTAAATAAGTCGCTTCATAATCTTCTGGGAGTAAATTAACGAGTGCTTTAGCTACTCTACCCGAAAAAGATCCTTTACGAATACTTCCGACAACAACTCCAACTTTTACCATAATAAATACCTCCTAATGTCTTAAAGATCCATAAACTACAACTAAATTGTATCAAGTTCACTTAAATTCTTCTAATAAAAAGACTCGAATTCAAACTTTTAGCTTATCCCTCTTAAAACTTGCCATTTAACTTGCAAAATGATTTAGGTTAACCTAAAATTAAGTTACACATATAAAAAAATACAGGTTTATCCATTTTTTAGATAAGTATCTGTGCTTTTTAGAAGGGAATAATTATTATGAAAATGTCTCCCAATAAAGAAGATTACATCAAGACAATCTTTAGTTTAAGTAAAGAAAATGATATTGTGAGTAATAAAGATATCGCAAATAAATTATCAATTTCAGCAGCATCTGTCACAGATATGATTAGCCGTTTAGTTAAAGAAGGGATGCTTACGCACTACCCATACAAAGGGGTAAAACTGACAGAAACAGGCATTAAAACTTCAAACCAGCTCATCAGAAAACATCGACTTTTAGAAGTTTTTCTCTATGAAAAATTAGGCTTTAAATGGAATGAAGTTCACCAAGAAGCTGATCGTTTAGAACATGCTTCCTCAGATAAATTTATTGAACGATTAGATAAATTTCTAGATTATCCAACACATGATCCACATGGGGGTATTATCCCTAATGCTGATGGCACAGTCGACACCGTATCCAATACCTTATTAAATTTAAGTGACTTAGAAATTGGCGATCATTTTTTAGTTAGAGAAGTTTCTGATGATGAAGACTTACTTAACTACTTACATGAGAAAAATTTTTCATTGAATAAAAATTATGAACTAAAAGAAGCAGACTCTTACGACGGATCAATCACCCTAAAAGATATCCAAACTGATACAATGTTAACTATTAGTGGCAAAGCACTCAGTCAAATTAAAGTAAGTCTCCTTTCACCAAACGACTAAATTTCATATCTTTTATATACCTGTATTTCATTTGAGTATGGGTATTTTTTTATGATACAATCGCTTTAAGAATAAAAAAATAAAAATGGGATGAAATAATGAAAAACAAAATTTATTTAAGTTTATTGTCGGTTTTTTTCCTTACAGGTTGTAATAGCCAAGCACCAATACCTGAAGAAAGTAATCCTGAACAAAATAATGAAGAAACAGAAGAACAAGTGACGGATGACCAAGCAGAGGACACTGAGACCGATGAAGAAATCACTGATGAAAATGAAGAGAACGAAGAAAATGAAGAAGAAATTACATATCAATACAAAATAAATCCAAATACTTTCTCTGTAGAACCTATTGATGAAGAAAATAGCGATGAAGATGAAAAGTTAGTCCTTTTAACTTTTGATGATGCACCTTATGGAAATACAATGGAGATTGCAGAAGCTCTTGAAGAGAAGAATGTCAAAGCACTATTCTTTATTAACGGGATGTATATGGAAGACGAGGAAGGATTTGAAACCATCCAAAAAGTTCATGATATGGGCTTTGAAATCGGCAACCATACACATACTCACGCAAAGTTAGACGATTATTCACAAGACGATCAATTGGATGAAATTGTTAAAACAAATGATATCATTGAAGAAGCTATCGGCGAAAGACCAAGGTTCTTTCGAGCACCTCATGGTATTATGACAGACTATACCAAACAAGTAATAGAAGATGAAAACATGACTTGGATGAACTGGTCCTTTGGCTATGATTGGGAATCAGAGTACCAAGATAGCGCGGCTTTAACTGATATTACCTTGAATACTGAACTACTAAGTGACGGTTCGAATATTTTAATGCACGACCGCGAATGGACAGCGGAAGCTGTACCGGAAATAGTCGACGGATTAATTGAACAAGGTTTCACTATTGTCGATCCAAAACTCATCCAAAATGGCACAGAGTAAAGACAAATACAAGATTAAAAGAATCTAGACACTCGTCTAGGTTCTTTTTATTTAGGATTATAGAATCATTAATTTGTGGAGTTGGTATGAGTAAATTAAGAAAAAAAGAGAATACAGCAAAAACTGTATCCTCTACCTATTTGTATCATTTGGAAATTTTACAACGTTGTTTCGACTACTTCTTCAATAGGCTTTTTACGAATAACTTCTTCTGTTTCCACATCAAAGAAATGTGCTTTATTCATATTAAAAGCCACTTCCATCGTTTCACCGGCTTGATGGTAATCTCTTGCATCAACAACCGCTACCATTTCTGTTCCACCGACATCAATATAAAGAATGGATTCAGCCCCCGTTAACTCAGCAACTGTAATGTTCGTTTCCATTACACTTTCTGGAGAAGCTTCTAAAGCAATCTGTTCCGAATGAATATCTTCTGGACGAATACCAAAGATCACCTTCTTGCCTTCATAACCATTTTTATCCAAAGCTTTCTTTGTAGGCTCACTTACTGCAAGATCAATCCCTTGTCCAGTAATTCTTCCATTACTATAAGTCACTTCATTCAAGTTCATGGCTGGTGAGCCAATGAAGCTCGCAACAAATGCGTTATTTGGTGAATTGTACACATCAAAAGGCGTTCCCACTTGTTGAATGACTCCAGCATCCATAATGACAATACGATCCGCTAAAGTCATCGCTTCT
>DXAZ01000097.1 GCA_019116785.1 Candidatus Atopostipes pullistercoris | reverse complement strand
GGCATCTATATGCGCCAGAGGGGATGAGTCCGATTATCTACTCACTGATCGTAAATGGTTCAAGTGGGATCGCCACATTTATAGTGACTGGAATCATTACGGCTTTATTAATCTATCGCGCACCCGTCCTTATTTTCCCTAAAAAATAAAAATTGAGCGGACAAAAATCAGAAGTTTTGTCCGCTCTTTTTATTTGGTCTATTTTCTTTTTTCTTCAATAAAATCTTTAATGCGTTGGATCCCCTCAGCAAAAGTTTCTTCATCCACAGCGTAAGAAAAACGCAAGCAATTTGGAATTCCAAAGCTTGAGCCGACAACGGTAACAACATGTGCTTCTTCAATTAAAGCTAGGTTAAAAGCATCAACTGAATCATAACCCGTCATTTTGGCGGCTTTTGAAACATCAGGGAATAAATAAAAAGCACCGCTTGGTTTATTCGCTAATTTAAACCCGGGAACAGAGACGATTAAATCATAAGCTTTATTTAATCGTTCTTCAAAGGATTGACGCATGTCTTCAACTTCATTTGTTTCTTCATTATAAGCAGCAATGACTGCATGTTGGCTAACCCCAGTTGGATTCCCATTTGCTTGTGAAGCGTATTTAGATAAAGCCCCTATAATTTCTTTGTTTCCTAAAGCATAGCCGATTCGCCAACCAGTCATTGCATACGTTTTTGACGCGCCATTTACAATAACTGTTTGATTACGAATGTCTTCTGAAGTTTTCGCAAAAGAGACCGGCTCTTGACCATTATAGATTAAGCGGCTATAAATCTCATCCGCTACAATTACTACATCCTTTTCAACCGCCCATTCCCCAATCGCTTGGATTTCTTCTTGAGAATACACTACTCCTGAAGGGTTTGAAGGTGAATTTAACAATAAAGCGACTGTTTGATCGGTATAAGCTTTTTCTAAATCTTTCACTGTGATTTTATAGGAATCTTCATAGGGACCTTGGATAAAAACAGGCTCTCCTCCTGCCATCTTTACATGTTCTGAAAAACTTACCCAGTAAGGAACCGGTATAATGACCTCATCTCCTGGATCCACTAAAACTTGGAATAAAGTAAACAAAACATTCTTTGCGCCCGTTCCTACAAAAATTTGATCTAAATCGTACTGGACATCTGCGTCGCGTTTGTAGGAATCAGCAATGGCTTGTCTTAACTCAGGGATTCCGTTAACCGGTGTGTAACGATCCCCCGTATGTTCTTTGATCGTTTCGATGGCGGCTTGTGCGATATATTCGGGGGTATCAAAGTCGGATTCCCCGACCGTCAATGAAATGACATCGATTCCTTTGGCTTTTAAGTCGTTTGCTTTCTGGGAGGCAGCTAGTGTTGCTGATGGTGCAACATTTTGAATTCTTTTCGATAATTTCATTCAAATCACTCCAATAAATTATTCTCTGTTGAATTAGTTATCTGTTATTGTACCATTAAAGATTGGTTAGAGGAAATAAAACCAGAAATGACTAGCTATTTTGTCGCTCCTTCAGTAACTCCTTCGATAATGTATTTTTGTAAAAACATATACAACAGAATAATCGGAATAATCGCTAACAATAAACCTGCCAAAGCTAGTTCCCATTGAATCGTGTACTCACCAAAGAAATAATACATTTGTAAAGGCAAAGTATACATTCCTTCTTGATTGACCACTAATGAAGGCAAGAGATAATCATTCCAAATTCGAATTCCTGTCAAAATGATCACCGTGACCGTAGTTGGTTTTAGAATAGGAAAAATAACTCGCCAAAAGATTTGAAAAGTATTCGCGCCATCAATATATGCTGCTTCATCCAAAGATATAGGGACGGATTTCATGGCACCGTAAAAGAGAAATATCGACATGCAGGACTGAAACCCTAAATTCATAAAGATTAAACCTGTTCGATTCAGTAAATTCACTCTTCCGAACAATGACACCAATGGGATCATAATAGATTGAAACGGGACAAGCATTAAGACCGCGCATAAAAAGTAAATCACCGTACTCCATTTTGATTTCATACGGGCTAAGGCATACGCAGCCATTGCTGAAAAAATAACAATTAAAAAGACACTGACAACCATAATTAACACGGAATTTAAAAAACTTTGGGTAAAGTTCATATTTTCATATGCCGTTGGAAAATTTTTTGTAGTTGGTTCAGTCGGAAAAGACAGTGGATTAGTAAATATTTCTGATCGAGTTTTTAAAGAACCAAATAACACAATCACAAATGGATAAATCCAAACCAACGAAAGCATCACACCAAGTAAGATAATTAACGTTTTATGTACTTTTTTAAAACTCATGATAAATCTACCTCTCTTTGTCGAGTAAAGTAAATTTGTGCTACAGAAATTAAAATAATGATAACAAGAAAGACTACACCTTTTGCTTGCGCATAACCTTGTTTATATTGAAGAAAGGCGGTGTTATAGATATTCATCGCTACCATTTCTGACGAACGAAATGGACCGCCACTCGTTAAAGCGAGATTTAAATCATACACTTTAAATGCATTGGCTAAGGTTAAAAACAAACTCACAGTGAATGCTGGAGCTAACAACGGCAATTTAATATAGATAAAGGTTTGAAAAGCGTTTGCCCCATCTAGCTGCGCCGATTCTATAAATTCATAAGGAATTTTACTTAAAAAAGCGATATAAATTAACATAATATAACCACTCATTTGCCATAAGAACACAATAATCATTCCCCAATAAGCGGTGGTTGGGTCTGAAAGCCAGCCATTGAAAAAGTCAAGGTTAGTCATTTCAGCAATGCCAACAAAGGCGCGATTGAAAATAAACTGCCAGATAAACCCTAAGATTAAACCACCGATTAAATTCGGCGTAAAGAAAAGAGTTCTAAAAAATGTCGTCACCTTTCCTAACTTTTGAGTCACTATCAAAGCAAAACCTAGTCCAATCACATTTACCCCAATAACCGCTACAAAAGCAAATTTTAACGTAAACCACATACTCTCAATAAACTGACTGTCTGAAAATAATTGTTGATAATTTTCTAATCCAACAAAATCCATATTAAAGCCGTCAGAGTTAGTAAATGACGTATAAATTCCATAAAGTAAAGGAATTAAAATAACCGTAATTACGGCAATTAATGATGGTATTAAAAATAGCCAATAAGATAAATTTTCTTTTTTGGTATTCAAGAGTATCCCTCCTAGAGATTGTCTTTCATCAAAAAATACGTTTTGCTTATTGTTCTCGCATTTCTTTAAAACCTTCCGAAGTATTCTTTTCAAATTCTTCCCAAGTACTATACCCATCTAAATAACGTTGAAATTCTGGAAACAAAACTAATTGGAACCACCCATCTGGGTATTGATTATGAGCCATTGCACTAGTATTTTCATTTAACATTTCTTCATAAATCTTTTGAGATACGGGGTCTGTAATGCTCTCTACATCATAACCTTCTTGTGGAGGAATCAGTTGCATTTGATGAACCAAAACTTCTTGTCCTGTATCGGATAAATACATCCAATCCACAAAATCCATCGCAACCTCTTTGACGTCTTCGTCAATATCACTATTAATGCCAATATACCAAGGTGCTCCAGCCACAATTTTAGCGGATTCATCCTCTTCTCCAAACACGGGAAGAATACCTAGCTTTTCATCAACAAAGTCGGAATCTATTCCATTTAACGTCGGAACAATCCAATTCCCTTGATGAACCATAGCCACCTGGTTATTAATAAACAGCTCTTCAACAGATTGACTATAATTAACACCCAAAATTGGTTGGACATTATATTGATTAAAAAGATCCGTATAAGCTTTCATTCGGTCCCCATATTCCCAATTCAATTCAGACGCTTCATAAGCTTCTAAAATGCTATGGTCAAATTCAGGAGATGTAAAATGCGCAGAAAATTGATTTGCGATATAATCTTCTGCCCCACTGAACGCAAAAACTTCCTGAATGTCCAAGTCTTCTTTTTGGCTGTCTAATTGTTCTACAGCTTCTTTAAAGTCATCAAAGGTTTTAATGCTATCTGGATCAATGCCTGCTTTTTTGAAAATTTCTTTATTGTACATCCAGCCAAAGCCTTCTACATTCATCGGAATCGCTAAAAGAGAATCATCAATCAATGCTCCTTCAAGCAAATCCTCCATAATTGTATCTGTGACTTCTAAATCATTCACTTCCAATAAGGTATCTTGATAACGATCAATTTCAGATGTTCCACCCAACATCATAATCTCAGGCGGATTACCGGAAGTGAATTTGGCTTGTAAACCAGCTGCCCCTTCTCCACTCCCAATCGTGGTAATTGTAATGTTCACGTCCTCGTGTTCCTCGCTATATGTATTCGCTAATTCTTCCAACTGTCGTGATATTTCAGGTTTTTGATTAAAAAATTCAATCTCTTTGACTCCTTCGCTAGAATCCGTTGAGTTTTGATCATTGCAACCCACTAGTAAAATAAATAAAAAAGGAGCAAGTAAAAAATATTTTAATTTTTTTCCCCACTTTTGTTTCATATTTATTCTCCTTGTCTGTCTCTTTTTTCAAAGGTTTTAAAACATCTCAATTTTTTATTTGTATTTCGAGTATACAACAGGCAAATTTATTTTTGTATTTAGAGCCCTTAGAATTAATTGAAGTTTCTATGAAGTTGTCTTTTAACAAAAAGTTAACAGCTGTTATGACTATAACGAAGCGGTTAAGATATTTTCGTTTCCAAAATTATCTCGGCAACTTTATGAATTTTATATGAAGAAAATAATAAAATTATTGTTTTTTATTTATTAGATGATACTATAAAAGGAAAGTATACTTATTATAAATATTTATTAGAATTAGGAGAACCAACCCATTGATAGCAGAGGACATTTTATTTGATGCATATAATCCATATGCCATCCAACTCACAGATAAAGAAATTTCTAATATTCAAACAAACAGTCGCCTCATTGAAGATGGCGATTTATTTGTCGCCATTAAAGGCCACACCGTTGATGGCCATCAATTTATTGAACAAGCCATCCAACAAGGAGCTCATTTCGTTCTTGCCGACAAGACTTTTTTGAAAACAGCCGACTCAAAAAGCTTTTTACATAAAAAAATTCTTTTTGTCGAAAATACTTATGCGTATTTATCTACCCTTATGAATCGCTTTTTAGATTCTCCCAGTCAGAAAATGAACATCTTTGGGATAACCGGGACAAATGGAAAAACAAGTACTGCCCACATTTTGACGCAAATTTTATCAAAAACTGGGCAAAAAACAGCTGTCCTCGGCACTACTGGGATTCGCACAGATAATTATTCAGCTCCAATGAATAACACAACACCCGATCCTCTAGTTTTACAAAACGTTTTTCAACAAATGGTCGATTTAGATGTAGAAAATATGATAATGGAAGTTTCTTCCATTGGTTTAGCTGAAGAACGAACGAAAGAAACTGATTTTTCAGTCGCTATTTTTACAAACTTTTCACAAGATCATTTGGATTTCCATGGTACTATGGAAAATTATTTAAAAGCCAAAGGAAAATTCTTCAAAGAATTAGAACCTTATAACCATCGAGGACAAGAAAATTTTGCGATTATTAATCGAGACGATGCAACGGCTGATTATTTTATTGAACAATCAAGAGCTACTGTTTTAACTTATGGTTTAGATCAGACGGCAGACTATTATGCAAGTGACATTTCTTATTCTGATTTCAGCACAAGCTTCATGCTCCATTACCAAAATGAAGTTTATCCCGTTCAAAGCTCATTAATTGGAAAATTCAATGTCTATAATTTATTAGCTGCAATAGCTGCTGCCCATTCTCAAGGCATTCCTTTAACAGACATCGTCAACAACTTAATGACTTTGAATTCCGTAGAGGGACGATTTGAAGTCGTTTCTGACACAACAAAAGACGACATTACAGTTATTGTGGATTTTGCGCACACGCCAGATAGTCTAGAAAAAACCTTGCAGACCTTGGCTCATATAAAACATCATCGAATTATCAGCGTATTTGGCTGTGGTGGCGATCGCGATGCTTCCAAACGTCCAATCATGGCTGAAATCGGTGTAACGAATAGTGATTATGTTGTCTTTACTTCAGATAATCCTCGAACTGAAGATCCCAAACAAATTTTGGACGAGATGACCAATACATTATCCGAAGAGAATTATTGCCAAATCATTAATCGAAAAGAAGCCATTCATCATGCTATAAATCTTGCAGAAAAAAATGACATTGTTTTAATTGCAGGAAAAGGCCATGAAGATTATCAAATCATTGGAACCGAAAAATTCCCTTTTGATGACCGTATATGTGCCAAAGAAGCCTTAGAACTCAGAAATAAGAAAAAACACACTAAAATGTACTTATAAAGAATAAAAAAGTTTAGAAGATGATTTCTTCTAAACTTTTTTTATTATATCGCTTCATCTACCGTTTCGAAATCGAAATAATCAATACTGATCTGTTCATTTCGTGTTTTAGAAATATTTTCTAAAGTTTCTAATTTTGTGGGATCAATGGTTAAATATAACGGCATAGAGGTATATGGTTTTAATATTCCAAATTCATCTTCACTTAAATGAAATTTTTCTTGGTCAAAAACGGGGTCTCCTTCTGCTGATTTAAAAGACACCGTCATATCCATATTCGTAAAGGATTGATCTGTTTTATTTGTCAACATAAATATGGGTTGGATACTATCATCTGTTTCATAATACAAACCAGTGTATTGAATCGCAACATCATCTTCAATCCCAATTTCAGAATAATCAGCGTTTTCGACTAATCCCTCTAATTCAGCTAATGTTTCATCACTTTCAACGGATAGTCCGGCATCTAAGTCGGATTTTTGAGGAACAAAAGTAATGATTTGTTCTTCATCATTTTGATTTGAACCATTGTTTTCATTTTGTTCTGTTTCATTTGTTTGCTCATTTTCTGGTGTTTCTATTTCGTTCTCTTGCTCATTCACATTTTCGGAAGATTGTTGCTCAGTAGGCTCTTCAGGCTCCTCACTCTCGGGGGGACGATCTCCACATGCTGACAATAATAAAATTGCGCTCAAACTCATTGCAATTTTTTTCATTTTGCGCACCAACTTTCACTAATATTTAATATTGTATCTATTTTCAATATACTATAAGTAAAAATGGCTGACAAATATTACGGGCTAGAGAAATTAAATTTTTGTTGAGCTATTAGACATAAAAAGCGTTTCGTGTCTAATAGGACGAGCGCTATTAGACATAATAAGCGTTCTGTGTCTAATAGGACGAGCGCTATTAGACATAAAAAGCGTTCTGTGTCTAATGGGATGAGCGCTATTAGACATGAATGGCGTTTCGTGTCTAATAGGCCGAGATATTTAGTGGATAGTCTTGGTTAAATGATCTATTTTTTCGAAGCACTTAAAGGGTCGTGTTTCATTAAAAAAAGGGCTGATGAATCAAAATTGATTCACCAACCCCTTAATTTATGCAAATTTTATTTATAAATTTTTTATTGAACTAATCCTAGATAAGGGGCTAAACCGATGATAATTCCGGATATAGCCAGTAAAGTTACCATAATAGGAACCATAAATTTCAAGTAACGGTCGTAAGGAACGTTGACCAACTCGATGGATCCCATGAGTGTAGCGGTTGGGTAGATGGAAGAGACGAAGTTGACTCCGGCAGTAAAAGCACTAATTAAAATAATTTGCCCTCCTGCACTTCCTAAACTACTCTCAATAAACAAAGCGGAGGCGACTGCACCTAAAATCGGCATGGTAATCCCCGCAACACCACTTGTTGATTGTAAAAAGATTCCAATCAGAACATAGGCCCCCATCGCAATGACCCCGAAAATCCAAATCGGTACATTGGATAAAGCATTGGAAATCCAATAAATAAATGTAATGGACATCCCTTCTGAAGCGTCTCCCATAATAATCGCAATCCCTCGGGAAATGGCCAAAATCAAGACAACACCTAGTAAGTCTTTCACACCATCCGTAAAAACATCAATGAATTCTGTCTCTTTCATTTTATTAATAAATAATAAAAGAAGGGAGCCTGCGAAAAATAAAAAGGCAAATTCATCAAAATACCAAGTACCGAATGGTGAAATGTGTGAAGCACCTAAAAGCGTTCCAAGAATTGGAATTTTAGCCAAACCGTAAATAGGAGCATTCACAATATCGGCTCCTCTTTGACCCAGCAGCTCTTCCCATGGAATAAAACCAATAATCATCAAAAGAATAATTACGACAAAAACAGTAACTGAAGCTTTTCGTCGACCCGTAAATTCAGGCAATGAACTTCCTTCGTCCACTAAATTATCAATACCTTCTGAACCATGCACCACAGATTTTGTTTGATCTTTTTTCACTTTATTCGCATAAGCAATTAAATAAGCTGTTCCCACAACATATAAAACACCAAAAATCATAAAGCGCAGAATAATTCCAGATCCAATTGATAGATCAGGGTTTCCGATGGCAGATACTGCAGCGCCTGTCGAGAATGGATTTACCAAACTCGACATGTTTCCAATACTAGCCCCAATAAATAAGACGCCCAGACCAACCATCACATCATAACCTGCTAAAACAAAAGTCGGAACAATCACCACAACAAAGGCCACAATCTCTTCCCAAAAACCAAAAGATGTTCCCAATACCGCAAAAGCCAAAGTCATAACTGCGATCAATAGCCCACCTTTAAACTTATTTAAAAGCGCGCCAATTCCTGCTTCAAGAGCACCGGTATGATTTAATACAGCTAAAAATCCACCAGCCATTAAAATACCAATTCCAACATCCGCTCCCGATTGAAAACCTTGAATCGGTGCTAAAAGAATATCCCATAAGCCAAAAGGTTGAAGCCCTTGTCCTTGAAGAATTTCTCCCTCGCTAGAAAAAATGGCATCAAAAACAATCTCCCCTGTTTCAGGATTTACGACCGATTGGGGGACAAAATAAGATAAGACAGCCGTCAAAATTAACGCAATCGCAACAATCGTATACGCTGTCGGCATTTTAAATTTCTTCATTCTTAATGATCCTCCACAACTAAGTTTATAAAGGCTTCAATATAAACCTCAATAGCCACCTTCATATCTTCAATAACAATATTTTCATTCGGTTGATGTTCCGTCTGTTCTTTTCCTGGCAATAAAGCACCAAAAGCCACAATATTTTCCATCGCTCTCGCATAAGTCGCGCCCCCACTCAATCGAGGTTCTGACTCCATATCTCCTGTCACTTTCTGATAAGCTTTCATCAAACTTTTCACCAACTCTGAGTCGCGTTCAAGATAAACCGAAGGAAGATAATCATAATCCTCCACTTGCACTTGATGCTTCGCACCAACTTTTTTCAACCCTTCGTCAATGAACTCTTTTGAATAACTGACGGGGAAACGCATATCGATACCGACCTTTTGAGAATTTTCGGTAAATTCGACATTCCCAACGGTCAACATTAACTTGCCTGAAGCCTCATCTTCGACTACGCCGTAAATGCCTTCGCCGTTCGGATTGGCTAGTACTTCAACAATAAAGTCAATCATTGTATTTCTTTTTCCAGCTTTATGAAGTGCTTGGGCAGCGTAAACAATCGCATTTTCACCCTGATCGGCTGCCATCGCATGAACGGCTTTTCCATAAACGACCAAATCGTCTTCTTCACGCTTATAGTTGTAACCTAATTCTTTTAAGGCCTTTTCTACTTCTTCATCATAATCCACTCGGGCTTGTTCAGGCACTGCATTTAATGGACCGCCACCTTCTAGTCGAACAGAAGATTCTTCATTGGTATGCAAATAAAACTCAATCAAGCCTTTTTCTGCATAATTTAAGGGGAAAGACGAATCCGGAGTGAAGCCCATATTTGGCAGCTCTTCTTTGGCCGTATAAGCATCCATACAACGCCATAAAGATTCCTCATCCGCACCAAAAATAAAACGAACCCGTTGATTTAATTTGTACCCTTCATCTAAAATAGCTTTCAATGCATACATTGAAGCAAGCAAAGGTCCCTTATCATCTGTTGTTCCACGACCATACAGCTTCCCATCTTTTTCAGTTAATTCAAACGGATCGCTATCCCAATTGTTTAAGTCTCCAACAGGCACAACATCCACATGGCCCAAAACACCAAACAGTTCCTCACCTTCGCCAATCTCAGCATAGCCATAATAGCCTTCTGGATCGATCATTGTTTCAAAACCTAGATTTCCCGCAATTTCTACGACCGTTTCCAAAGCTTTTTGAACCGATTGACCAAATGGTGCCTGACCTTCTTCGTCCAACACACTATCAATCGCCACCAAAGCACTCAAATCTTCTTGATATTTTGGAAATAAATCATCAATGACTTTTTTTGTTTCCATCGTTTCTTTCACTCCTTAAATAATTTTTGTACAGTTTTCTCTAATTGTTACGAACCTTTGTGAAACACGACTTCTCTTCAGGTCAGTATCCCTCTCAGCTTTCGTCACAACCAGCTTGAAACCTACAACAGTCAGTAATACTTTAACCCGAATCCGCCTTATTTACAATAAAGATGCAATTAAATTGAGAAGAAAAAATAAGATTGACAAGCCAAACAGTATATTCCGCTTTACCCCTTTCATTTATTTATTATAGGAATTAACTAATCAACAAAACAAGTAAGCTTTTATTAATCTTTTAGTTAAATCAGCTACCCTAACAAGTTGAGTAGTTTTTTACGCCAACTCGGGGAGATAAAGGGATTACCCTAACAAGTTGAGTGATTTTTTTCGCCAACTCTGAAAGTTAAAGGGTTTACCCTAACAAGTGGAACGTATTTTTAGACTCGCTTGGTAGGATAGAAGGTTTACCCTAACAAGTGGAACAAATTTTTAGGCTCACTTGGTAGGATAGAAGGTTTACCCTAACAAGTGGAACGATTTTTTGGACTCACTTGGTAGGATAGAAGGTTTACCCTAACAAGTGGAACAAATTTTTA
>DXAZ01000010.1 GCA_019116785.1 Candidatus Atopostipes pullistercoris | reverse complement strand
GAGGCCTTTAGGACAGCGAGCCACTTAGCTTCATGGGCTGGACTTTCACCTGGTTCTTATGAAAGTGCAGGAAAAAAGAAATCTTCGAGAGTAACTAGAGGGAATAAATATTTAAAAACTGCCCTAATTACGAGTGGTGGAATGGCCGGGAGGTCACGTGATCCAGCTTTCGAATCGTTATATCACAGAATATCTAACAGAGGAACCAAAATAAAAGCAGTTGTGGCCTGTGGGCACAAGTTACTACGGATCATTTATAAGATTCTAAATGACAAAGTACCATATGACGAAAAAAGAGCACTAGGTCTGCGGCAACAGAAACTAGTACTCAATTAAGTAAATATTTTTAAAATTTTCATGATTTAATTATACCATGAGAGGTGCTTTTTTGTCTCTTTTTAGCATTTTTTTTCAAATAAAATACTTTATTCTTCTGTTACAAGAAAAATAGTTCTTCCATTTCCTGAAGATTCCATTAAGGTTTTATGCGCTTTTACAGGCTCATCTAATGAAAATTTATTTCCAATATACGAATGAATCGCTCCACTCTCTAAAAGAGCATTCACACCATAAGTTAATTCTTTCATTTCCTTTTCAGTAGGTGAGGTAAAGGTCATTCCAGTTACTATTGCTTCATTAGTCATTAAGTTTCTTGGATCAACTTCAATCGAGTCCCGACTTCCTACAACAATAATCCGACCTTGGCGTCGAATAACTTGCATGTCTGTTTCTAAATTTTTATTGGCTAACATTTCAATGATGATGTCAGGTCCCTGCTCATTTGTGAGGGCTAATAATTTTTCTTTATTTTGTTGAGTCACATGATCCATTGCATAATCAGCTCCTAAACTAAGGACTAAATCACGACCTTTTTTTGTACTGGATGTCCCTATTACGATCGCTCCAACGGCTTTAGCCATTTGCACAAGCCAATTGCCTACTGATCCACTCGCTCCATGAATAAGTACAGTTTCTCCGGCCTTTATCTTTGCTTTTTGAAACAAGGCTTTATAAGCTGTAAAAGAAGGTATTCCTAAAGCTGCGCCTTTTACTAAAGAAACGTTATCTGGTAAATGGAAAACATTCTTAGCATCTACAACAACGTTTTCAGCATAAGTGCCTGTGTTTCTATTGGCTGAAAACGCACTTAAAAATACTCGGTCCCCTACTTCAAAATTTTCAACATTTGAACCTATTTCTTCTATAATACCTGTCGCATCATACCCAGGGATATATGGCAGGTTTGGAATGTTATAGGCATAGGTACCTGAGATGGTATATGATTCATTAGGATTCAAACCTACAGCATAAACTTTTACTTTAATTTCATTGTCATCAGGGATGGGGTCTTCCACATCAACAGTTTTTAACACTTCAGGGCCACCAAATTTATTGATTTGTACGGCTTTCAATATGTTTCCTCCTTTATGTATTCCAATATTATCATTATAAAGAAAATTTTCCAAAATCTTTAATTAAGAATATTAGTTTAATGGATGAATGGCTATTTCAAATTTATTGTTCGTATATTATACCGATTATACCTTTAAGTCGTTTTACTAGCAATTTATAATCTATTTGCTATAATCTAAGGCTGAACAAATACTATTAATTGGAGGTATTATTTTGGAAATTATATTTACTCTTATTGTCTTTTTGGTTTTGCTTTTTATTTTATATCAAATGCAAGCCAAACATATAAAATATTCATATCGTGTATTTACAGGTCTAGGAATAGGGATTGTGTTTGGTGCGATCATTCAGCTCATTTTTGGTGCTGATAGCTCTACTACACAGTCCCTCATAGAATGGCTTGATATTGTAGGGTTAGGATATGTTCGCTTCTTACAAATGTTAATTATGCCATTAATCTTTGTCTCTCTAGTTCGTGCTTTTACAGAAATGGAGGGAGATAGTAATATAGGAAAAATTGGGATAAACGTTTTAGCTGTCTTAATAATAACCGTAATGATTGCAGCAGCTGTTGGAATTACGAGTGTATTGCTTTTTAATCTAGATGGTGCGGAATTTACTCGTGGAGCTGCTGAAGAGGCGCGAATTTCTGCTTTACAAGAAACACAAACACAAGTAGAAGGAATGACCATTCCTCAACAGATTTTAAGTTTTATTCCGAATAATATATTTAATGATTTAGCTGGTTTACGTGGAACTAGTACTATTGCAGTTGTAATCTTTTCCGCTTTTGTAGGGATTGCATATCTTGGAGTTGCTCGAAAACAGCCTGAACACGGAGACTTTTTCAAAAAAATTATCGACAGTCTTCACGCCATTGTTATGCGTCTAGTAACACTTGTATTACGAATGGCTCCTTACGGTATTTTGGCTCTAATGACTAAAATGGTGGCTACTTCAAGCCCCGCAGCGTTAGCTAATATGGGAACTTTCTTAATTGCCTCATATTTTGCTGTTATTGTGATGTTTATCATTCATGCTTTAATTTTAACAGTTTATAAAATAAATCCTATTCAATATTTTAAAAAAGTATGGACGGTTTTAAGTTTTGCCTTTACTTCTCGTTCAAGTGCCGGAGCCTTACCATTAAATATTGCAACTCAAAAAGAAGTATTGGGTGTAGATGCAACTACCTCAAACATTTCTGCTACATTTGGTCTTTCTATTGGACAAAATGGATGTGCCGGAATCTATCCAGCAATGTTAGTGGCTATTACCGCCCCAGCGGTAGGTATGGATTTAACGGACCCCGTTATATGGGCAACAATTATCGCTGTTGTCGCTATCTCATCTTTTGGAGTGGCCGGTGTAGGTGGTGGCGCTACTTTTGCGGCTCTTATCGTATTTGGAGCGCTTGACTTACCAATTGAAATTATTGGTTTATTGGTTTCGGTTGAACCTATTATTGATATGGCACGTACGGCTTTAAATGTAAATGACAGTATACTAGCAGGTGTCATTACTTCTAAACGTCTAGGTCATTTTGATGAAGACATTTTTAAGGATAATAATCGACATGTTTCACCTGATATGGAAATGAATTAAAACTCTATACGAGTACCTTAGAGGCTCTCCTAAAAAATGGAGAGCCTCTTTTTTTAGAAATGTTAATTATTTTCACTCTCCTCTTCTATCTGCTAAAATAAGAAGTATATAATGAAGATTAGAATATACGAAGGAGTATTTTTATGGAGTATATCAAATTAAACAGCGGAGAAAAGATGCCAATTATTGGAACAGGAACAAATACATACGGAAAAGAAAACAATCAATATAAAGGAAAGCTAACCGGAGATTTTACATCATTAGAAGATGCGATTGATTTAGGCTACCGTTCAGTTGATGCTGCTGTTTCTTACAGAAATGAAGCAGGTGTCGGAGAAACATTAAAAAAAAGCAACGTCCCTCGAGAAGAATTTTTCATCACGAGTAAGCTTCCAGTAAGTGATGAATATGTACTAACTAAACAGGCCGTCCGACAAACCATTGATAATAGTTTAAAAAACTTTCATACGGATTATTTAGATTTATATCTTATCCACCATCCTATCGAAAACATAGAACATTTTAAACAAACTTGGGAAGTTTTCGAAGAATATTATAAAAATGGTAAACTTAAAAGTATAGGGATCTCTAATTTTGATGAAAAACAATTAAATGAAATGAAACATTTTGCTACGATAAAACCTGCAGTAAATCAAATTCAAATTAATCTAAAAGAACCCAATCAAAAATTAATTGATTTATTAAAAAATATGGATATTACTCCTGTTGCTTGGGGTCCAATGAAAGCGACAAATGAACAAATAAAACACTTAACTGCGATAGGTAAAGCTTATAATAAATCTTGGGCACAAGTTCTTTTACGTTATCAGATCCAAAGAGAAATTGTTGTAATACCAAAATCTCATAATAAAGTTAACCAAGCAGCCAATCTAGATTTATTTGATTTTGAATTGTCTGAAGAAGAAATGAAGAAACTGAGTCAATTATAAATTCCAAAAAAACTAGTAGAAGAAATGAAATTTTAACGTTTGCCAGTAAAATTCATCTTTTGCTAGTTTTTTTGATTTTATGAAAACAACTAATCATCAATAGGAATATTTTTATGAACCGTTTCATCATAAGTCTTTATTAAAAATTTTTCTTCATCCATTTTCCATTCACAAAAAAGGATGTTTTCAATATTACTCTGGCCTTGTTCTTTCAACTCTTTTCGCAACCATTTTTCATCTTTATGAAGACCGTTTAATACTTTCTTCTTTATCTTACCTTCTTCAATTAATAAAAGTGTAGGTAGTTCTTCTTGGTCTCTTTTTATAACTGTTAATCCTCCGTTAACTTCCAAGATTACATAGTAAGCATCATAAATAGAATAACAATCATTTTGTCGCAACATTGAACGTAATTGTTCCATATCAAAGTGATTGTTCTTTATTTCCTTTAAATTTAATTTTCCTTTTTCAATAAGAATAGAAGGTTTTCCTTGAATTAAAGTAGAAAGCTTTTCAGTCTTTTCAAGGAGTTTTTCTACAATATAAACGACGACTCCCCACAAAATTAGTGCAAATATAACATGAAATACATCCACTTTATCATCATAAATAGCTTCTTCTACTATCGCACCTAATATTAAGATATAAAGCAAATCAAAAGGTGTTAACTCAGACATCGCTTTTTTTCCTACAAGACGAATTAACATAAATATACCGATTGAACCGATTAACATTTTCGATGCTATCCCAATATACATATCCACTTTAATCATCCTTTCTAAAATTTATTTAATGGATAGGTTAATCATATAGATATTTGCGACTAAAAGTCTATCTATTCGCTTTAGAACTTACTTTTTAAAAAAGAAGGTAGCCCCAATCGTTTATGGGACTACCTTCTTTATATATTAGTGAGTCTTGCCACCAATCGTTTTTAAATCTTCTTTACCGTCAAAGGCAATAATAGCTTTTAAAGCTGCTGTAATTCCCTTTACAATATCGTCGAGAGCCATAGCAGGTGTATTAGGTCGTTCTACCACTTGTTCTGGTAAAAAAGGGATATGCATAAAGCCAGCTTTAATATCGGAAAACTCATTCGCTGCTAAATACAATGTTTGGTACATAATATGATTACATACAAAAGTTCCTGCAGAATTTGAGACAGAAGCTGGGATGTTTTCTTTTTTCATGTAATCTACCATCGCTTTAATGGGTAGTTGACTGAAATAAGCTGGAGCCCCATCTTCTTTAATTGGTTGATCAATAGGTTGTTGTCCCTCATTATCTGCAATACGGGCATCATCTACATTAATCGCTACACGCTCTGGAGTAAGTTCAAACCGTCCTCCAGCTTGACCAATATTTAATACATAATCTGGATGCTCTTTTTCAATCGTTTCTTTTACTACATCCGCACTCTTATAAAACACAGTTGGAATCTCTAATTTAATAATTTCTACCCCGTCAATTGTATCCGGTAATCTTTTCACGGCTTCAATTGCTGGATTAATGACATCATCACCAAAGGGATCAAATCCTGTGACTAAAATTTTCATACACTAATTCCTCCTAAAATGCCCAAAAGTACATCAATAATATATGGATAACAGCCATTATTAGAGCTATAGGGATTTGGGCTTTAATTACTCCATATTCATCTTCCATCTCTAATAATGCTACAGGTAAAACGTTGAAATTTCCAGCCATAGGGGTTAGTAACGTACCACAATAACCTGCAGTCATTGCCAAAGCTCCAACGATTACTGGATTTCCGCCTTGTGCTAAAACAAATGGCACACCAATCCCTGCAGTAATAACTGTAAAGGCTGCAAAGGCATTACCCATAATCATCGTAAATAGCATCATTCCAATAACATAAGCGGTCACACCAAGAAAAACATTGCCTTGTGGGACAACACCACTAATTAACTCTGCAACGATGTCACCAACACCGGCTTCTACAAAAATTAAACCTAAAGCAGCCAATAGTTGCGGTAATATACTTGTAGTACCAACTTGTTGAACCATCCGATTTGTTTCATCCAAAACTTCTTCTGTAGATGGTCTGAAAATAATCAATGCAACCAATAAGGATAGTAAAGCACCTATACCAATTACTGTTGTGCTTGATTCTGGAATTAAAAAAGAAATCACAATCGCAGATAATGCCATAACAATAACTGGTGTGAATACCGTATTCCTATATTTTTGTGCAGATTTTTCTGCTTTTTTGACATCTTCTATATATTCTTCACTGTTACCAAATTGCTTGAATAGAGTAATAACCCCTAATCCTACAACCAATAGACCTGATAATACAGAGGGTAACCATTTTCCAAAAATAAAGAGTATGCCGAGAATAATCCAAAAAATTGCAGTCCCCATATTTTTTTGGTTTGTCTTATCTTTCAATGCTCTATATCCTGCATAAGAAAATTGAACTCCAGCAACAATAAAGAAAAATTCTAATAAATAATTAAAAAATGTTTCCATTATTGATCGTCACCTGCTTTCTTATATTTTTTATTTAATTGACGATCAAACCATATGTTATAAACAATACCCATCAGTAACGAAATGACCGCGATAACTAATGATGCAACGGCAATTTTTGCTGCTGGAGCATCATACCCTAATGATTTGAGGGTTCCTGCAATAAGGAGAGTTCCAGAAGAACCTACGAATGTATTTTGAGCATAAAAATTACCCATGTTTTCCATAACAGAAGCTTGAGCTTTTATGCGTTCTTTTGTTTCTTCATCTGTATCGTCAAAATTTGCAACAGCAGAAGCTTGGGCCATAGGTTCAATAAGAGGACGAACAAATTGTGGATGTCCTCCAAGTCTTAAAGAAAACAATCCGGCAGCTTCTCGTATTAATAGATATAAAGATAAAAATCGACCTACTGTTAATCCTTTAATTTTATTAATTAAATAAACAGCCTGTTCCTTCAAACCATATCTTTCAGATAAGCCAATCATTGTTAGTGTTAGTACAAATAAAGTAACTAACCTATTTTCAGTAAAGCCTTGACCTAGTAAGGCTAAAACCTCAGTTAGTGATAAACCACTCACTAAGCCAGTAATTAAACCGGCAATAATAACGACTGCAATGGTATCTATTTTCAAGATAAATCCAATAACAATAATTACAATACCAATTAAGGGTAAATAATCCATATGTCTTTCTCCTTCCAAATAATAATTTCTATCATAACATATTTTTTTAAAATAATTTCAATTCTTTGTAAAAAACAATCTAAGTTAAAGTCGCTTAGGTTTGAAATTAGAGTTCCCAACCATAAGTTGTTTTATCAATTGTCTTATTTCTTCCAGAAACATAAGGGTTTCCTTCAACAATAAACCGTAAAGGGGCTTTGGTCCATTCTTTTTTGTTCGGAATACCGATTCTTGGAGTTGTAAGGATCGTTTTCGGTTTCCTTTGAATAGAAAAATCTATATACAAAGGAGGTTTGGTAATTGAACGACCATATTCAGCCATTGTAATCCCCATAGCTTGAGAGAGTTTCCCTGGACCGTTTGTTAAGTTATATCCTTTTTGTCCACGACGTTTTTTCATTAATTCAAATCCTCTATCTGGTTGGATTCCCCTAATTAATACAGCCTCTGGATTCCCTACTTCTTTTGTCACAATATTTAATAAAATGTGTCCTCTCATACTATATAAATAAATCGTTCCTGCTTGATCATACATTGCTTTTACTCGAGGTGTTTTACGATATTTATAGGTATGAGCTGCTCTATCAATCGATCCTAGATAAGCTTCGGTTTCGACAATCCAACCCGATGTGATTCCTTTTGGTGTTTCAGAAATCAATTTTAAACCTAGTAATTGTTTGGCCACTTCTTCTGTAGATAGATTTGTGTTTGTTATATCTATAATATTCATCATTCTCTCATTAATTGGTATAAATCATCAGTTAAAGCTTTAACGTTTTCGTCTGTTGTCGCCCAAGAAGTACAAATTCGCACAAGTGTGTGATCTTTATCTTCTTGTTCCATTTTCAAAAAAACATATTTTTCTTGTAATTTATCTAGTATTTTATTAGGAATAATTGGAAAAAGTTGATTTGTATAGGCTTCATATTTTAATGAGAGATTCAATGCTTCAAAAGTGTTTTTTAGTTTCATCGCTTGCTTAACTGCATGGTGAGAGAGTTCTAAATAAAACTGGTTTTCGAATAAAACTTCAAACTGAACACCTAAAGTACGCCCCTTAGCAAGTAATCCACCTTTTTGTTTTGTCAATGCAAGAAACCCTTTTTTTATTTCGGGATTAGAAATAATAACAGCTTCACCAAATAAAGCGCCTAATTTTGTCCCACCAAAATAGAAAACGTCTGTTAATTGAGCTAAATCTTCTAAGGTTAAATCATTCGTTTCTGCGACTAAACCATAGCCTAAGCGAGCTCCATCTATAAATAACTTCATATCGTAGTCCTTACACACTTTATGAAAAGCAATTAATTCTGCTTTAGAATATAAGGTCCCTGTTTCTGTTGGATTAGACAGATAAACCATTCCTGGCTGTACTTTGTGCATATTTGCTTTATTACTCCAATAATCGTCACATAATTTTTGAACTTGAGCCGCAGTGATTTTTCCATCTCTATTTGGAAGCAATAAGAGCTTATGACCAATTGCTTCTATAGCTCCTGTTTCGAGTGTATGGATATGTCCGGAGTCAGCTGTCACTACTCCTTCATATGGACGTAATGAAGCAGCAATTACCGTTAAGTTAGTCTGTGTTCCTCCGACTAAAAAGTGAACATCAATATCTTCCTTCTTCGTTGCTTTTTTTATGAGGTTTCTTGCTTTTTCACTATAATCATCTAAACCGTATCCTGGCATTTGAATATTATTAGTTTCTAATAATCGTGAAAGTATTTTTTCATGCGCACCTTCTGTATAATCATTATCGAAATGAATCATTCTAGTCCTCCGTCTATCTGTAAAAATAAATCAATCCCTTTTATTTTATCATTAATCCAATAAAAAATAAATTCTATCTGTTTTTATCATTTATACTGATCTTTTCAATATAAAAAAATCGGACTCCCTATGATTAAGAGAAGTCCGCTATATTTATTTAAATCATTTTTAATCATTATTTTGAAGTTGGATCTAATCTTTTTTCTACCCAAGTTAAAAATAGATCTCCAACAATGGCCATAATAGAAATAGGAATCACTCCAGCAAGGATTACACTTGCCCCATCAGAAGCATTTACACCTAACTGTAAAATATCTCCTAAACCAGATGCACCAACAAAGGTTCCTAACGTTGCTACTCCTACTCCCATAATAAAAGCATTACGAACGCCTCCCATAATAACGGATAGAGACAAAGGCAATTCAACTTTATAGATTAGTTGCCATTTCGTCATCCCCATCCCTTTACCAACATCTAAAATATTCTCATCTACATTCTGTACACCCGTATACGTATTTCTTAAAATGGGGAGAACAGAATAAATAAATACAGTAATAACAACCAAATTAGGTCCCAAACCAACTGCTAACATTAAAATAGAAAGCATCGCAAGGGAGGGTACTGTTTGGATAACATTAGCAATTGCTAATATCCAGTCTGCTATTTTTGCGTTTCTTGCAAGATAAAAACCAAAAGGAATTGCAAAGATAGCAGCGAAAAGCACACCATATATTGCCATCAAAAAATGTCTTAAGAATTGATCAAAGACATATGCACCATTCATCTGATAATAATAGATTAACTGTTCCCATAAAGGGAGTTGTGTAATATCAGTCATTCGTTAAGTTCCTTCCCTTCTACCGGTTCTAAATATGGCTCAGTATCTTCAAAATAATTATTTTCTTCTAACCAATTAAATGCAACAGTCCTAGGTTCCAGTAAATAATTTTCGCTTAAGTAATTAAGCTCTTGCATCTGTTCTTCATCAATTTTTCCTTCTAACTTGTAGAAAATATCTTCTAATTCTGGATACTCTTCTACAATTTCAGCTGTAGCAAGTGGACTCGCATCATAAGGTGGGAACAAATTCAGGTCATCTTCAAGCAAAACTAAATCTTCTGCTGGAATTTGACCGTCAGTAGAATAACCTAAGCCAACATCAATTTCTTCTCCTGAAAGGGCCGTATATAATAATCCAAGACTCATTGGGAAGATGTCATTAAATTCAAAGCCATATGTCTCCACAAAAGCATCATAGCCATCCCCTTCACGTGTCATCCAGCTAGTATCTACGCCCACTGAAAATTCATCTTTAAATTCTTCTAATTGACTTACTTTCTCCAATCCATACTCTTCTGCCGTTTCGGCTCGAACCATAAAGGCATAGGTGTTGGAGAAACCATAACTAGGATACCAATTTTGATTATATTCTTCTTTAAAACTATCAATGACAATTTGTTCTGCCTTTTCTGGATCTGTAACGGCTTCTTTTCCTAATTCTCCAGTCAAACTAGTCCCTGTATAACGAACGCCTGAGACATTTGCATCGCCAGTTAAAAAGGCTTGATGATTCATCCCAGAAGAAAGATTGGTAATAACATTTGCATCTACACCAATGTAATGCTCTACCATTCCTTCAATAAGATAACCCATCATATCCATCTCTGTTGACGTTCCACCCGTTATAGAGATTCCTTCGCCAGTAACGGATCCACCAAGTCCTGGTAAAGAACAACCCGTTAATATAAACAAGGTAGAAGTTATCATCATTAATTTTTTCTTCCATTTACGCATACTCATTTTCCACCTCTGATGATGTATTAGGACTAAGTTTTTCTTCTAAATATCCAGCTACTAAGTCCATAACAATTGCAATTATAGTCACTGGAATCGTCCCACCAAGAATTAAGTCTTGTTGATAGGTTTGTAACCCATTAAAAATAAACTCTCCAAGACCTCCACCACCAATGTAAGCAGCAATGGTCGTCCAAGCTACAACATACACTGCGGATAGACGAATCCCTGCCATAATTACAGGTACAGCTAGTGGCAATTGAATTTTTCTAATCACTTGACTAGTTGACATTCCCATCCCTTTGGCTGCATCTGTTAAGGTAGGATCGATCTCTGTCATACCTAAATAAGTGTTTCTTAAAATCGGAAGCAATGAATAAATAAACAAAGCCACAATAGAAGGTATTTTACCTACTCCTAATATGGGCACCATTAAAGCCAATAAAGCTAATGTTGGTATTGTTTGTAAAACACTAGCTATTCCAATAATAACATTCGCAACTTTAGGAAATTGTGACAATAAGATTCCTAAAGGAACCGCCACTAAAATACCCAAAGCTAAAGAAATAAGCGATAAAAAAATATGCTCACCAATTGCAACAAGGAGCGTTTGGCCGTTTTCAGCGAAAAATTCCATCATGACTACTCACTCAATCCTTCCTCTAGTATTTCTTCTTGGACAATATCTTGATCCCAAATAAGATTATAAGTTAAATTTACTAGAGTTGTTTTTGTAATAATTCCTACTAGAATGTCTGATTCATCAACTACTGGTATATTTGATCGACCTCTTCTTAAGACTTCTCGCAGTTTATTTTGAATCAAGTCGTCTGCTCGTAAGGGACGAATTTCTCGATCAATGATATCCATTATATTTTTAGATTGATCCTCTACATTTGCAATGAATTCAATAGTTACTCTACCCAATAATTTATTATAATCATCCACTACAAACAATGTATCTACTCTTTTTTCATGCATTATTGTAAGGGCATCAGAGACCGTTTTACCTGGTGAGATTGTTAGAGGCTGATCATTCATTATTTCTTTGACTTTAATATTATTGGTTTTTGCATTAAATAAACGATCTTCACCAATAAAGCTGCGTACATAGTCATTTTTAGGATAAGTTAAAATGTTTTCAGGAGTATCATATTGAACAATCTCTCCATCATGCCAGATAGCAATTCGATCAGCTAATTTTAGTGCTTCATCCATATCGTGTGTAACAAAAATAAAGGTGTTATTATATTCTTCTTGAAGTTCAATAACTAAATCATGTAAAGCATCACGAGTAATGGGATCTAATGCACCAAAAGGCTCATCCATCAATACAACGTTTGGGTTAGCCGCTAGCGCACGAATCACTCCAATCCTTTGTTGTTGCCCCCCAGATAATTCGCTTGGATAGCGATCCAGCAATTCGATGGGTAAATCTACTCTTTTCATTAATCTTTCTGCAGTGTTTCGACATTTTTCTTCATCCCACTCTAGTAAACGAGGAACGGTGACTACATTATCATATACCGTCATATGGGGAAATAGCCCGGTTTGTTGAATCGCATAACCAATTTTCCTTCGTAGATCCACAGGGCTATAATCTTTGATGTTTTCTCCATCAATAAAAATATTTCCCTCCGTTGGTTCATGCATACGATTAACTAAACGTAAAGCCGTCGTTTTTCCACTTCCTGATGTTCCTATAAAACATACAAATTCACCATCTTCAATCGTAATATTTGCATTTTTTACAGCTACTACGTCATTATTATAGACTTTAGTAACATCTTCATATTTAATCACTTTATGTCCTCTTTCCATTTTTAAATAATTTTTTACTAATTTTCCATTACATAGTCAAATTAACACATCTAAAAGACCGCTTCAAATGAGACACTTTCAAAATTATTTTTAAAAAGGATTATAAATAATTAAAAAAATATTGAAACACGATTATTGTGTTCCAATATTTTTTAAACTTATTCACCAAATTGTGCATGATATAATTCTGCATAATGACCATTTAATGCTAATAATTCTTCATGATTTCCATCTTCAATGATGCCTTCTTCCCCAACAACAAGAATGCGATCTGCATCTTTAATAGTTGCCAGACGATGAGCAATAATTAAAGTCGTACGACCTTTGGATAAATTATTTAATCCTTGTTGAATATAATATTCAGTCTCTGTATCTAAAGCACTGGTTGCTTCATCCAAAATTAAAATTGATGGATTTTTTAAAAATATACGTGCGATGGATAAACGCTGTTTTTGTCCCCCTGATAAGCGCACGCCTCTTTCTCCAATTTGCGTATCGAGCCCTTGTGGTAAATCTGAAACAACTTCTCTTAACTGCGAAGCATCAATTGCAGCTTCTATTTCTTCATTGGTTGCATCTAACTTTCCATATAAGACATTGTCACGAACCGTTCCTCCAAATAAGAAAACATCTTGTTGAACCACACCAATTTGCTTACGAAGAGATTCCATTGTAACATCTCGAATATCTATTCCATCTATTAAGATAGAACCTTCAGTGACTTCATAAAAACGAGGCAATAAATTCACCATTGTCGTTTTACCAACACCACTTGGTCCTACAAAAGCAACCGTTTCTCCAGGTTTAATCGATAAATTAATCTTATCTAGAACTTCTTTTCCTTCTTCATATGCAAAAGAAACATCTCTATATTCAATATATCCTTTAAAGTCAGGAGCTTCAATAGCGTTTTGGGAATCTTTTATATCAGGCTGAATCATCAGCTCTTCTTGGAATCTCTTAAAGCCTGCATACCCTTTTGGATATTGTTCTAACATTGTATTGATTTTTTCAATTGGACGAACAAATACATTTGAAAGTAGAATAAATCCTACAAAATCTCCCATAGAAAGTTCGCCTCGGATAGTAAAAAATGAACCGGCTAGAAAAGCAAATAAATTAATCAATCGCATTAATATGTAGTTAAAAGAAGAACTGAGTCCCATCGTTTGATAAAAATCAATTTTTGTATCACGATAACCTTGAATTAGTTTTTCAAAATTTTCTTTTTCATAATCTTCATTTGCAAAAGCTTTGACTACGCGAATCCCACTTAAGGCATTTTGAATTCCTGAATTGAAAGAACTCAAAGTAGAATAAATGCGTTGATTGACTTGAACCATTCTTTTATTAAAGATTGACAATAAAACGGCTAGTAATGGAATTAATAAAATCGTAATAATCGCTAATTGTGTATGAGTATTATACATTAATATAAATGCTCCAACTAATGTCATTACAGTAATAAATATATCCTCTGGGCCGTGATGGGCCAATTCACTTACTTCAAAAAGTTCTGTTGTGATGCGGCTCATCAACTCTCCTGTTTTTGTGTTATCAAAATAAGCATAAGATTGTTTTTGATAATGTTCATAGAGTTCACGGCGCATATCTGTTTCGATATTAATACCTAAACGATGGCCTAATGTAACTACAATATAATTTAATGTCATAGATAAAATATATAGTGCAAATAAAATGACTGAAAACATTAGGATTGTTTTTAAAGAACCATGTGGTAATATTTGATCGATCACTTCATTTACTGCAATCGGAAAAATGAGTTCTAATATTGCAGCAATCACAGCACAGATGAAATCAATCATAAATAATTTCTTATACGGTTTGTAGTAAGAAAAAAATTTTTTAATCATCCAGATTTTCTTCCTCCCTTTTCTTTTTAAAGACATGGTTTATTCTAAGGCACCCCCGTCTTATAAGCAAGTACACAAAACCATTCCTTAAGCAAAAATATGCATAAAAAGAAGTTAGAAATGAGTTCCTAACTTCTTTTTATGCTCTTTATTATTAGATTTTAAACAGCAAAAGATTCTCCAATTTCTGGAACAAAACCAACATCTTTGTCTAACATTTTAATGTAGTTCTCTGGATCTTGTTCAGTCAATGGTAAGACATTATAGTGGATTGGAACAACTCTTTTAGCTTGCAACCATTTTGCAGCTAGCGAGGCATCTTCAGGTCCCATTGTATAATTATCACCAATTGGAATAAATGCTAAATCAATATCTACTAAATCTCCAATCAGCTTCATATCTGAATATAAAGCAGTATCTCCTACATGATATACCGTTTTTGCATCTGCAGTGACCAAGATACCAGAAGCTACTCCTAAAGTATGGGGTTTTCCATCAATTTCTATAGAAGATCCATGTATGGCTGGTGTAAGTTTCACCTCTCCAAAATCAAAGGTATGAGAGCCTCCTGGTTGCATTCCATGAGTTTCTAAATCAAATGAACTTAAATAACTAGCAATTTCAACCGTTGTAATTACTTTTGCTTTCGTCCGCTTAGCAATTTCTACTGTATCCCCTAAATGATCGCTATGAGCATGTGTGACGAATATATAATCTGCTTCTACTGTATCAACATTTAAATTACAAGCCTCATTTCCATTAATAAAAGGATCAAAAAGAAGCTTAGTTCCATCTTCTGTCTCTAACGACACCACTGCATGACCATGAAAAGTAGCTTTCATTCTATTTTCCTCCTCATTATTTCTTACATTAAGTATAGCAAATGTTCATTATATCACCATTTAATAGACTTATAATTGTACAGTTCCACTTAAAACAGCCCATAAAACATTCGCGACTCCTGCTAAAACCATGACTAAAATGGGGTTCGTATTATATTTTAGAAGAAAAAACATTGCAAGCCCAAATAAAACCACTGCAACCCTATTTATATTAGAAAAACCAATTGCTCTCTCTCCCCAAAAAGCAGCGATAATTAACGTTACACCTGCCGTAGCAATCATTGCTATAACCGCAGGGCGTAAAGCTCTTAATACCGTTTGTAAGGTATCTAAGCTATTATATTTCATATATAACCAAGAGATTAATGTGACTAAAACGATAGAAGGTGCAATATTTCCTAAAGTAGCAAAAATAGCTCCCCAAAATCCGCCAACACTTAAACCAATAAATGTCGCTGAATTTACTGAGATAGGTCCTGGCGTCATTTGAGAGATTGTGATCAAATCAGTAAACTCATTGACGGATAACCAGCCATGTTGTTTGACGACTATACTTTCAATTAGCGGTAAAGCCGCATATCCGCCACCGAAACTGAACATACCTACTTGGAGAAAGCTCCAAAATAACTGCAAATAAATCAACCTTCAGTCTCCTTCCTTTTCGCAAGGTAACTTTGTAAAAGACCAATTAGAATACTTGTGAGAATAATCAACATGACATTCACATTGAATACGGCATTCGCTAAGAAAGCAACAACCATCAAAATGATTAATGTTTTATCTTTTTCTTTTATTACATCCGTTGCCATTTGATAAGAAACGGCCGTTACGACCGCCCCAACTCCGGCTTGCATTCCCTCCAGCATTAAACTAATCCAAATATTATCTCTAAACGCTTCATAAGCAAAGGAAATCAATGAAATAACAATAAAGGGTGGAATAATCGTTCCTAGTATCGAGACAATGACCCCCATAAAACCTGCTAATTTAAACCCAATAACTATCGCACCATTGACGGCAATCGCTCCTGGAGCAGATTGGGCTATAGCTACAAAGTTCAACATCTCTTCTTCTGAAATCCATCCATAGTCATCTACAAATTTGTTCTTCATTAGAGTTACGATAACATACCCACCGCCAAAGGTGAACGCACTTAAATAGAGAGTCGATATAAATAATTTCCAAAGAGTTTTCTTCTTATCCAATTGAACACTCTCCTTACTACATATTTCTTTCTACGGATAATCATACTAAAAAAATAGATTTTTTTCTAATCTTCAAAGGTTCCTTTTTATCTTTATATAATATTTAGCTACATATAAAAACGTTGCTTATAAAAGACTTCCAACTAAAAATTTTAGCTTTCCTTCGAGTTATAATTCTTGAAAGAAAGCTAATTTGTTTATTTATCTGGAATGTAGCGAAACACTTTAAAACACTCTCGATTGTTCACTGGATACATAGGAGTTTTAATGGTTTGAAGGAGGCTAAACATTGAATATTTTTCTAAATAGAAGATATAGTCATATCCTGGGTAGTACAAGATAACATCCGCTTCTCTGGGGTGTTCTTTTAAAGAGCGTTCAATTTGTTGAATAACCTTTTTAAATATTTTTAAAGTAAAAGGGTTAAAAAAGTAAAAAATATTATCTTCTTTTTTTATCTTATAATTTTCAGCTTTTTCTTCTAAAATGGTTAATTTTTCTGCTTTTTTTGGAAATTTTTCTTGATAGTTTAAATAATTATTTTGCAAATAACCAAAAGCTTTTCGATTAACTTCAATTGCTGTAGTAGGAATATCCAATTCATAGTTAAAATAAAAGACAATTCTTCCCTTCCCACTTCCAAAATCGACTAAATGAGGCTTCTCTGGTTGAACATAAGAATGAATAAAACGATCTAAGTCTTTATAAGATGTAGATTCTGTTCGAAAATAATCCAAATTTACACCATGAGGCCACTCAATCAAACCAGTTGTTTCAATATTCATCTCATCATCTTTTTTATAATTATCCACTATATCATCCTCTATCCTCTTCTTCTTTACTATTCTACTAAATATTTAAATAAAATGATAATTATTCTTAATTTTTTTAATATTTTTGTGAGTCTCCATTAGATTTGTTATAATAAATTTAATTATTTTTTAATTTTAAAATATATTTTGAGGAGTATCGCTATGAAAATAAATGTTGGAGAACAACTAAGCACCACTGTTTATCTAGTACCAGAAGGAACAAAATTGGAAATGATTTCAGATGAAGCCGCTCAGTATGCATTAAATCATCTTAAATTTAAAGGAAATTTAAATGAAAAATTTATTTATTTAGGACCGAATACAGATAACATTGTCGTTGTCGGGCTTGGTCATTTGGATCATTTGACAAAAGACCATTATGTTCAAGCGGCCTATACCGCTGCTAAAGTATTAAATGAACAAAAAGTTGAATCGACTTCTGTTCAAATCAAACCATATGGGACAGTTGATGAAAAAAATACGCTTCAAGGAATAACTGAAGGATTTTTACAAGCCGATTATTCTTTTGATACATATAAAAAAGAAAAAACAAAATATAGCCTGACTAGTGTTAGTTTGCTAACTGATTTAAAAAATGCACAAGAAGCTATTGAAGAAGTTCGTCTTCTTTTGGAAGCTGTAAATGTAACAAGAGATTTAGTCAATACCCCAGCTAATGATTTATATCCAGAAACTTTAGCAAATAAAGTAACTGATTTATTTAAAGACACGGATGTGCAAGTAGAAATTTTTGATAAACAAGCGCTAGAAGAACTTGGAGCCAAAGCATTATTAGCTGTGTCACAAGGTTCTTCTAAAGAACCTCGAATGTTAGTTTTAAAATACCTACCACTTGGAGATGAAGAACCAGTTATTTCTTTAGTAGGTAAAGGGGTAACTTATGACAGTGGTGGATATGCGATAAAATCTGCCAAAGGAATGTCAACAATGAAGACCGACATGGCGGGAGCTGGAGCTATGATTGGTGCTTTGCATGCAATCGTTTCAAATAATATTCAACAAAACGTTGTCTGTGTCATTGGTGCAACTGAAAACCTAATATCTGGCGAAGCTTTTAAAAATGGAGATATTATTCATACATTAAAAGGGACAACAATTGAGGTCATTAATACCGATGCAGAAGGTCGTCTTGTATTAGCGGATGTTTTATATTATGCAGCAACAAAGTTAAATTCAAAATATATTATTGATGCGGCTACTCTAACAGGGGCTGTCATCGCTGCTCTTGGGCAAAATATTACTGGTACCATGACAAATAATCAATCATTTTTAGATAAAGTAACCGCCGCTTCCAAAACAGCTGGAGAAGACATGTGGCAATTACCTATTACACCAGAATTTAGAGAAAAAATTAAAGGGAATCACGCGGATTTAATAAATAGTTCAATTAATTTTGTCGGTGCGGGTACTATTTTTGCTGCGGCATTCTTAGAACATTTTGTCGAAGACGTCCCTTGGGTTCATTTAGATATTGCAGGCACTTCCTATGCTAGTTCTAATGGAAATAAATACCTTCCTAAAGGGGCATCAGGCATTCCAGTAAAAACACTCTATGAATTTGTAAAAAATGTAAAATAGTTTATGTAGAGATGAAAACTTCTCTAGATTCTAAATAGTTTCTAGAGAAATTTTCATCTCTTTTATTGAGTTTTTTCTGCCCAACAGGTTAACGTTCCAGGTCCAACTTCAAACTCGCCAAATCCCTTATCATTAATCTCAACTTCATGATCATTGTTATTGGTTAGCTCTGTATATATTTTACCAGCTTGATCTTTTCCAACGAACATAGATATTACTCCACTATCCCCAGTTGATACAAGGACTGCCAGAGAACCTGGGTGAGCATCATCACCATGTCGTACCCATCCCATTAGATTTTCATTTTCCATATAGGTATCTTGCTGGCCATAAGCGTATTGTTTTCGTATCTGAAGCAATTGATCAATCATTTCTTTGTGGCCTTTCATTGGATCCTCTCCATTAATTCCGTAATAATCGCCATAAAACACACAAGGATAGCCATCTTTTCTTAATAAAATCAGTCCATAAGCTATTTTTTTAAACCAACCTTCTACAAAAGATTCTAAGGCTTGACCAGGTTGGCTATCGTGATTATCAACAAAAGTAACGGACATCATAGGGTGTTCTTTGGTTAAAGTGCCATCAAAAATTTTTCGGATATCATAATTTGAACCGTTCACTGATGCCTCAACCATATTGTAATGAAAAGCTACATCAAATAAATCTGTATGGTATTTAGTTTCATATAAATAGTTACTTTTTTTGCTCTCTTCATATACCCAATATTCTCCAAAAAAATAAAAATCTCGCTCTACATTCTTTTCAATATGCTTAATAAATTGTTCAATAAAACTTATATCTATATGTTTTAAAGCATCAAAGCGCATACCATCAATCTCAATAAAATTCACAAACCACTCTCCCCAGTTCAGCAATTCCTTTTGAACATCAGGATGTTTATGATCAATATCTGCAAACATCAAATAGTCATAATTTCCCTTTTCTTCAGAAACATCATTGGCCCATTCTTTATTTTCTCCAACAATTTTAAAGATTCCTTCTGTTCCTGCTTTTTGATCAAAATCGACACCCGAAAAATGCTGAAAATTCCACTCAAAAGCAGAATATTTTTGATTTCTGCCAGGAAAATTAAAACCTGTCCATCCCTCAATATTATAAACATCAGAAATTTCTTTCATACGATCTTCTTCATCAACTTGGATGGCTGCAAATTCTTCAGAATAGTCGGCGCCCGCTTTATGGTTTAACACAATATCTGCATAGACTTTAATCTCGTATTTATGTAATTCATCAATCAACTCTTTTAATTCTTTCAGCGTTCCATATTTTGTACGAATGGTTCCTTTTTGATCAAATTCTCCCAAGTCATAGAGATCATATACACCATAACCTACATCATTTTGTCCGGTCCCTTTAAACATAGGAGGTAACCAAAGAGCATCAAAACCATTTTCTTTGAGTTGTTTTGCTTCTTGTTTTAATTGGACATAAAGCTTTCCGTTATTTTCTAAGTTCCATTCAAATGCTTGTAACATTACATTATTTCCCATCTTTATATCCCCTTACATTTAATGTTTCAATTATTATACCATTCTTTTCTGTTTCATTATTATTAATCACTTTTCTTCTTGGAAATAAAGACAATTTATAATTCAAGCCGTAGTGTTTGATGATTTTGGTTTAATTTTAAGCCGAGCCCTTATGATTTATCGGATTTTAGTTAAACAATTGTTGATGTTTTAAAATATAACTTAAGCCAATAAGGACTAAAAGCCCTAAGTCACTATTGACTTAGAGCTTTTAGTCCTTTTAAATATCTACATATTTTGAAGTTTAGCGAAAATCACACGTCTTTTCATGATCATTAATTATACCGATTGCTTGCAGGTAAGAATAAATAGTGACAGTCCCTATAAATTTAAAGCCTCTCTTTTTTAAATCTTTAGTCACTTCATCACTTAAAGAACTCTTTGTTAAACGTACTCCTGAATGATTGATTATTTGTTTATGGTCTGTAAACTGCCAGAGATATTCACAAAAGCTACCAAATTCATTTTGAATCTTTAAAACTTCTGA
>DXAZ01000096.1 GCA_019116785.1 Candidatus Atopostipes pullistercoris | reverse complement strand
CGGAGAAGAATTTTTTTTCAAAAAGACCTTCTCTTCATTGCGAACGCCCATATACGCTTGTCCAGTTTCACCACCGATAGGATGTAAATTCCACCCCGATTCTCTTTCGATTTCCATATTATCCGATCCTTTTTCTAATGATTTTATTGATATTTACTGTGTCTATTTCTGCTTAATTTCTTTCAGTACTTCTTATTTTAAAAGTCTTCCCAAAAATCGTCAAGAGACCGAATGTTCTATTTAGTCTATTCGCTCAATTCGCCACGGTACATAAAACTGACTAAATAAAAACCCAAAAATAATTCCCACAGGCAAAAGCATCAAACCCACTACTCCCTGCCCATTCAACGCAAACAAAGTCAAAACAATACTTACCAGCGACAGCACCTGAAAAATAAGACGTTTCACAGCTTTTACTTTCACCGACATCGTCAACGGATAAATCTGAAATTGAGGACTTTGATTCATTTCGTTGAGCAAAGGAATCAATTGAAAACCAATCACATATAAAAATAAAAGCCCTAAAAGCATCCCCGTCGTGAATGACTCAGTGACTGCAAGCAAAATGCCCCCAACAATCGTCACACGAAGAATTAACATACTGTACTCAGAATTTCGAGTGATTGTACGCAAAATATAATAGTAAGGAGCCGTTGGATAGCGATTCGATAACCAGTTGAGTGGTTTGTCTAACCCTTTCAAACGACGAATTTTTGTTTTTAAATGAGGAACATCTATGAACATTTGAATCAATTGATAGATTTTTTGCATTCGACGCTCTTCTTTTTCAATCATCGTTTCCCATTTAAAAAACTGTTTAAAATAAATTTTTCCCTTCAAAAATTGAACAGCACTAATTACAGCCATTAGTGTAATTATTATTGTAGTGATACGCAAATTAACAAACAATAAACTCGTTAACGTAAGAAATTTTATTCCTATCATTCCCAGCTTTAATTTGCGTTCATCCTCTTTTTGGTTGTAAAAGAAAGGATACATTTTTGTAAGTAAATTGAGCCATTTTAAACTAATCAGCGCCAGAAAAATAAAGAGACTCTCTATTGGGCTTGTATCTAAAGTCGCCACAAAAACTGGAAACGTCACAAAAGTTAATAAAGCCATCGAAATCATTTGCGAAGCGAAACTTCTAAGGGTGAGTTGTTTGAATATCTTTTGAAATTCGCGCTCTTTGGGCAATAAAAACACGCGGTCTGCCGATTCTAACAATAAGGTGATATTCCCAGTAGAGGTCAGCATGAAAAATAAAAGCAAAACAAAGCATCTAGGCGCAACCATACCGAGTGTTACGGTTTCTAAAAATTGTGAATATGTATAGCCTCCTACTCCAATCAACAAGAAAAAAACGAGTACAAAGTGATCATTCACAATATGGCGTGCATATTTTAATAAGTTTTTAAGGTAGAGGGTATATCTTTTTTGGAATAAACTTTTAAGCGTCATGGCCAAACCCTTCTTCCTGTGCGACGTAGCGGTAAATTTCTTCTAAATCTGCACCTTTTAAATGGAAGGTTTTTGCGAGTTCATCGGTTGTCCCTTTCGCAAAAACATGGCCGTCATGTAAAATAACAAAAGAATCGCAGACTTTTTCTGCGTTAGTCAGTACATGAGTACTCATTAAAATCGAATTTCCTTTGGCTTTCTCTTCTAATAATAAATTTTCTAAATCCATCATAGCGACCGGATCAAGGCCGATAAAGGGTTCATCAATGACAAATAAAGACGGTTGAATGACAAAAGCGCACGTAATCATCACTTTTTGTTTCATCCCTTTGGAGAAATCATCCGGAAACCAGTCCATCCGCTGATCCAAACGAAATAATTTTAGAAGCGGTTGGGCACGTTCTAAAAGTTCTTCAAAAGGAAGATTATAAGCCATTGCTGTAATTTCTAAATGTTCTTTGAGTGTTAGATTACGGTAAACCATCGGTGTTTCAGGGACAAAAGCAATTTTTTTGCGATAATCCATTGGTGCTTTTTCTAAGGTCAAGCCATCCACTTGGATTTCTCCAGAAAAAGGCTCCATTAAGCCCATAATATGCTTGATTGTCGTACTTTTCCCGGCACCATTTAGCCCAATCAAACCGACAATTTCTCCATCCCCTACTTCAAAGGATACCTCTTTTATGACTGCTTTACGAGTATAACCCCCCGTTAATTGCGAAACTTTTAAACTCATGTACTGACCTCCCTATACGTGGGTTCATTCTACCATAATCGAAGCTAGGTTCGTAGAAAAAGACAAAATTATTCATTAAATGTTTCAAGTTCTTATTTTTTATATTCATTCTATTTTTTTATTTCACAAGGAATATATAATACGATAAAATGGATAATTTCTCAAGCACGTTTTCAAAGGGAAAATAAGAGCATTTATTTAAAAAGTAGACATCTTTAAAATTTACTAACGCTTAATTTATATCCTTTTAATTGGGAAATGATGAAGGGTATGCTATACTAATCAGAATATTTTGAAGTCTTTATTCTTTGTAGGAGGGGTTTAAAATGCATTTAGAAAAAATTAAAGCTTTTGCGCAAACGATTATTGGAGAAGATACCACTGGCCATGACTGGCGCCACGCTTTACGCGTCGAAGCGAATGCGAAAAAAATTAGTCCTAAAGATTTATCTATTGCAGAGGTCGAAATTATACGTTCTGCTTGTTGGCTACACGATACCATTGACGCAAAAATTGATCCGGAGAAGCGTGCTTCTTTGACGGAGGTTGAAAATATTTTGCATGAAAGTGGAGCCTCTGACTATCAAACTAAAGAAGTTCTTTATATTATCCAAAACTTATCTTATTCAAAAAATATTGATAAAAAGCAAACACTCAGTTTTTTGGGTCAAATTGTACAAGATGCAGATCGCTTAGATGCCTTAGGGGCGATTGGAACAGCTCGCGCTTTTTATTATGGCGGCAGCAAGCAGCATTTAATTTATGATGATACACGCCCACGTAAAGCCGATGAAATCACAGAAGAAAACTATCGAGAACAAAAAAGCGTCGTGAACCACTTTTACGAAAAATTATTAGGCTTAAAAGATTGTATGAATACTAAGATGGGTCGTCAATTGGCCAAACATCGCACGGAGTTTATGGAACAATTTTTGCAAGAATTATTTGATGAAATTCAAACGGTCGATGAACATTAAACGAAACGATTAAAAAAGGTTTTCTGGGTATTTTTTATTGGGGATGAACGGTTCACAAATACCAGCGGTTCTTCGAGTCGTGTTTACG
>DXAZ01000095.1 GCA_019116785.1 Candidatus Atopostipes pullistercoris | reverse complement strand
ATTGGAAAAGTTACGCAGAAAGTGAGTTTACTGCGTAAATTATTGGAAAACTTACGCAGAAGCTCAGTTTGCGCGTAAAAAATTGAAAAACTTACGCAGAAGCTCAGTTTGCGCGTAAAAAATTGAAAAAGTTACGCGGAAGCTAAATTTGTGCGTAAAAAATTGAAAAACTTACGCAGCAAGTAAAATTACGGTTTAAGAATATGAAATAACTATGAAAAAGATAATTTCAGTATGTTTTTCTTTAAAAGTTATTTGCGAAAAAAATTGAAAAGGTTACGCAGAAGCTAAATATGCGCGTAAAAAATAGGAAAAGTTACGCAGAAAGTAAAATTACGGTTTAAGAATATGAAATAACTACGAAAAAAATAATTTCATTATGTTTTTCTTTAAAAGTTATTTGCGAAAAAAATTACAAAAACTTAGCTTCGTCTGGTATAGTTAATTCATCATGAATAATTGAGCGGAGGTTATTAAAAATAAGAAAGGAATGGCTAAATGAGTAAAATTACAATAAAAAATGTGGCAGAGAAAGCAGGCGTGTCTGTTACCAGTGTGTCTCGAGTTTTAAATAACCGCGGTTATATTAGTGATGATTTGCGATCAAAAGTAATGGAAGCGATTGATGAATTGAATTATACTCCGAATGAAATCGCGCGTTCATTTTACAAAAGCGAAACAAAATCGGTGGCTTTGATTGTCCCGACGATTCATAATCCATTTTTCTCTGAGCTAGCTTTTTACATTGAAAGAGAATTATCGAAGGATGGGTATCATTTATATATTGGAAATAGTTTAAATGACAGCGTCAACGAGCGGGAATATTTAAAAATGCTGAAGGAACAGAGAGTAGATGGGATGATTGTCGGGTCACATAATATTGAAATGGAAGAATACGATAAAATAACTGGAAATATTGTTTCGGTCGAGCGTAAAATCAATGATGAGATTCCAATGATTGAAAGTGATAACTATCTTGGCGGAAAACTAGCAACGGAAAAATTAATTCAGCAAGGTTGTCGAAAAATTATTTGTATCAGTGGTAGCCAAACAATCGATTCACCAGCAAGCAATCGGGTAATTGCCTACTCAGATGTAATGCAAAAAAATAATTTAAAAGAGCAGATTGTTGAAATTCCTTTTGCTGAAAGAGCAGATGAGAAACATAGAAGAGTCAAAGAAATCTTTACTTCAAAAATAGATTTTGATGGTATCTTTGCGGACGATGATATATTGGCGAGTTATGCAATAAACGAAGCAGAAAAATTTAACCGAAAAATTCCAGAAGACTTGAAAATTATTGGTTTTGATGGAACGAATCTGATGCAAGATTTATTTCCAAATCTTGTAACGGTGGTGCAGCCCATTGAAAAAATTGCTCAAAAATCTGTTGAAGTTCTCCTTCAATTAATAAAACACGAACAAGTTGAAAGTCTTTATACCCTCCCCGTAAAATTAAATAAATAAAAGAAACTTAAAAGGGAACTGAACAAGGTTTCTAGCTAGAAACCTCTCAAAAGGGGGAGGCTAAATTTTAATAAATATATGAAACCGGTTGACATATAAAATTATTTTCTATAAGATATTCACTGTAAGCGTTTAATTATAACGATGTGTCAACCGATTAACATATATAGATTTAAACGATTCACGTTTAAAGTCAGACATTTTCAAAAAATCGAGACACCTTGTGATGAAAACAGTAATGGAGTGAAAACATGTCGAATGAGTATACTTTAGAAAAAGCCAATGATTTTATTCAAAATAATAAAGTCAAAAGCTCTTTCTATCCTAAATTTAATTTTGCAGCACCAATCGGATGGATGAATGATCCTAATGGAGTCAGTATTTTTAATGATGAAATTCATCTTTTCTATCAACATTACCCTTACGATTCCGTACATGGAAAAATGCATTGGGGTCATGCAAAATCACAAGATGGTATTGAGTGGGAACATTTAAACGTCGCTCTGGCTCCAGATCAACCCTATGATAAGGATGGTGTCTTTTCTGGAAGTGCCATCGAAAAAGACGGAAAGCTTTACCTAATGTACACGGGTCATGTCGTGAATGACGAAGGAGAAATTAGAGAAACACAAAATATAGCTATTTCTGAAGATGGAATAAACTTTGAAAAAAGTGAAAAAAATCCAGTTCTTGACGAAAAGGATGTTCCAGCGGGAAGTTCAATTGTTGACTTTAGAGATCCAAAAGTTTTTGAAAGAGAAGGCAAATATTATGCGGTAATTGGTTCCAAAACAGAAGACCAAAAAGGGCAAGCGCTTCTCTATGTGTCAAAAGACTTAATAGAATGGGATTTTCAATCGGTCATTTTGCCACATAATAAATATTTAGGCGATATGGTTGAATGTCCGGATTTATTGTTCTTTGAAGAAAGTGATGTCTTTTTATTGAGTGCGATGAATTACACCGATGAGGAGACAGGCGAATTTTATCCACATATTTCTTGGATTATTGAGGGAAAAGTAGACTGGACAACTTTCGTTTTTGAGGTTCACTCTATTAAGAAAATGGACGGTGGATTTGACTTTTATGCGCCACAAACATCTTTAGTTTCAAAAAATCCAAATGAATATATGGCCATTGCTTGGCAACAAGCTTGGAATCGGACGCTCCCATCACACGATTTGAACCATAAATGGGCGGGACAAATGACAATTCCACGGCTGATTCAAAAACAAGAAGACAAAATCATCCAAAAGCCCTATCCTTCGATTGAAAATAATTTAGAAATAATTGAAAAAATTGAAAACCTTCATTTAGCGTCTTCTTGGAATAGAAAATTTACAGAGGATTATCTAGAATTTGAAATTGATTCATCCCAAGAACTCAAGGTCGTACTATCGAATCAAGCCAATGAACGATTGATTTTGAATATTAATGGTCCCCAACAAAAAATTTCTTTCAATCGTCGAAACACGATGAAGATAGAAGATCAGAAGGGAAGACCGTTTGAGGAGATTATTTATCCCATTCCAACGAAGAAAGGTAGTTGGAAAATAAAATGTTTTGTGGATAATTCTTCGATGCAAGTTTTTATTAATGATGACTACACGTTGACATCGACATTTTATACCCATGAGCCTTTAGATGAATTATCGTTAAATAGTGAAAACCAGACAGTACTTCGTTATTTAAAAATAGGAAAACTAAAAATGAAAACGGAAAAGCAAGGAGAATAATTATGGCAGAGATAAAACTAGAACACATTCATAAGCGTTACGATAACGCTGAAAATTATGCCGTAACAGATTTTAATTTAGATATAGAAGATAATGAATTTATTGTCTTCGTCGGTCCTTCAGGTTGTGGGAAATCTACCACACTGAGAATGATTGCGGGCCTTGAAGAGGTTACGGAAGGAGAACTCTACATCGGTCAAGATGTTGTAAACGATGTAGCACCAAAAGATCGTGATATTGCTATGGTTTTCCAAAACTATGCTTTGTATCCACATATGACGGTTTTTGACAACATGGCGTTTGGATTAAAGTTACGTAAAATGCCGAAAGATGAAATTAAAGAACGCGTCGATCATGCAGCAGAAATGTTAGGATTATCTGATTTACTCGATCGAAAACCTGCAGCACTATCAGGTGGGCAAAGACAGCGGGTAGCTTTAGGTCGTGCGGTTGTTCGAAGTCCAAAGGTTTTCTTGATGGATGAGCCATTATCGAACTTGGATGCAAAATTACGTGTCCATATGCGTACAGAAATTGCCAAGTTGCATGAAGAGTTGAAAACAACGATGATTTATGTCACGCACGATCAAACAGAAGCGATGACTTTAGCGGATCGTATTGTCATTATGGATGCTGGAGTCATTCAACAAGTGGGAACGCCTTTTGATGTGTACAATTCACCAAATAACGCGTTTGTTGCGAGCTTCATTGGCTCACCAGCGATGAACTTGAATGAAGTGACTTATAGTAATGGAAGAATTACTGGACAAGGGATTGATCTTGCAGTAAGTGAACCTACAAAGAAAGCTTTGGATAAAAATGGTTATGAAGGCAAGAAGGTAATCTTTGGTATTCGTCCTGAAGATATTCATTCGGAACAGATTGCTTTGGAAGCTTCTCCGGAAAGTGTAATGGAAACAAATATTACAGTGGCTGAGTTAACGGGTGCTGAATCCATTCTTTATATTGACGTCGGTGGAACAGAAATGGTAGCGGTTGTTGATGCAAGAGATTATCATCAAGCCGGTGAAACGATGGAAGTGGCTTTTAATATGAATAAAGCGCATTTCTTTGATGTGGAAACAGAAGAGGTTATTCGCTAAAAAGAAAAGGAAGATTAACTAATGAGAAAATTAAAGTGGAAAAGAAGTTTAGGTGCTTTAACTGTAGTCTCTTCATTATTTTTAGCAGGATGTCAATCCACTTCAGAATCTGAGGAAAATACAGAAGATGGCCCTGTAGAAATTACGTATAGTATCTGGGATCCTGTTCAATTACCTGGTATGAAGGCGGCTGCGGAAGCTTTTAACGAACAAGAAGAAAATATTACAGTAAATGTCGAAGTTACCCCTTGGGGCCAATATTGGACAAAATTGGAATCTTCCGCAAAGGGAGGTAATATGCCCGATATTTTCTGGATGCATTCGAATGAAATTGCTAAATATAGCGAAGGAGATGTCCTCATGGATTTATCTGAAGTGATCGAATCCGATGAAGAAATGGATTTATCTTTATTCCCTGATGAATTAACCGAACAATATACAGATGGCGAGCAGATGCTGGGTATTCCAAAAGACTATAGCACGATTGGCTTATGGTATAACAAAGATTTATTTGATGAAGCGGGTATAGATTATCCAGATGAGACTTGGACTTGGGACACTTTATTAGAAAATGCTATGAAATTAACGGATGAAGAAGCAGGAGTTTATGGCTTTTTAGCCCCATTGAATCGTGAAGAAGGGTATCACAATTTTATCTATCAAAATGGTGGTGAAGTCTTATCTGAAGATAAGAAGGAATCGGGCTTTAGAGATCCAGCAACTATTGAAGCGGTTCAATGGTACGTTGATTTAAGTATGAAATATGGCGTTTCTCCGACAGCAGGTGAATTCGCAGATAATTCGAACATGTCTTATTTTCAATCAGGAAGGGCAGCGATGGCACTTTTTGGTTCATGGATGACAGCTGAGATTGCTTCTAATGAAGAATCTAATGAATTTGCGGATGTTGCGGTGATGCCTAAAGGGAAGAACCGAGCGACTATTTTCAATGGTCTTGCCAATTCAATTTCAGCAAACACAAAACACCCAGAAGCGGCTATTAAATTTTTAAAATTTTTGTCATCAGAAGAAGGAATGAGAATTCAAGGTCAAGAAGGGGGAGCAATCCCAGCACTAAAAGGGGCAGATTCTTCTTTTGTAGAAGCATATCCTCAATTTAATACAGAAATTTTTCTAGAAGAGATGGAGTATAGAGAAATTAAACCCTATTCTAAATTTACAACGCGTTGGGAAAATGTAGAAAATGATACGTTAATTCCAGCTTTTACCGGAGAAAAGACAGTTGAAGAAGTTTCTGAACAGTTGGCGAATAATGTTGAAGCAATATTAGAAGTTGAATAACCTTAAAGGAGGTTTTATTTTGAATTCTCAATCCGAGACTAAGAGTCAAAAAGTAAGTTATAAAAATAAAGAAAAAAGAAGTATGATGTTTTGGGGTTGGGCGTTAATTGCTCCAACACTTATTGGTTTATTAGTTTTAAATATTATCCCTATGATTCAAACCCTTGTCATGAGCTTTCAAAATGTGAGTACGTTTGGTGAATCGACTTGGGTACATTTTGATAATTATATTCGAATGATAGGGGATCCTAAAGTTTGGCAATCCTTAAAAAATACGTTGTTATATGGATTGGTACAAGTACCAATAACAGTAATTCTTTCTACAATTGCAGCTGTGTTAGTCAATCAAAAAATAAAAGGAGTTCAAGTTTATCGGGTCATTTATTTTTTACCAATGATTGCAGCACCCGCAGCGGTTGCTATGGTGTGGCGTTGGATGTATAACTCAGAATATGGTTTAATTAACACCTTTTTGAAATTTTTAGGTTTTTCAGGAAATATTGAATGGCTCTATAATCCCAATGTGGTCCTTTGGTCATTAATTATTGTCGGAATCTGGTCAAGCGTTGGTTATAATATGATTCTTTTACTTTCGGGTCTTCAAGAAATCCCTACGACTTATTATGAAGCGGCTGATTTGGATGGAGCAGGTCCTATTCGGCAGTTTTTCAGTATTACGCTGCCTTTATTGACCCCACAATTATTTTTCGTGTTGGTGACAAGTATCATTAGTGCCTTCCAAGTGTTTGATTTAATTTATGTAATGTTTGATGATACGAATATTGCTTTAAGTCACGTGGAATCTTTAGCCTATTTATTTTATGATCATACCTTTGTTTTGGATGATAAAGGGTATGGCGCAGCGATTGTGATTGTATTGGTCATTTTGATTATGATGGTGACTGTAATCCAACTCGTTGGACAGAAAAAATGGGTAAACTATGATTAGGAGTGAAAGAAATGATTAAAGAACCTTCAAACAAAGCCAAGTTTTTTATTCAGTTAACTTTAATAATTGGTGCATTAGCGATGATTATTCCTTTTTTATGGATGCTTTTGACTTCAGGGAAAACTCAAGCTGAATCGACAGCGATTCCTCCACAGATTTTCCCAGAAAAATTTCAATGGAAAAACTATTCTAATGTATGGGATGCCCTTCCTTTTGTCAGTTTTTACTGGAATACGGGTGTGATGATTGCAGGACGAGTTTTATTTTCCACTTTATTTAGTGCAATGGCAGCTTTTGCGGTAGCGAAATTAGAATTTCCAGGGAAAAATATATTTTTCATGCTAGTCTTAACGCAAATGATGATTCCAGCACAAATCTTTATTACTCCGCAATATTTATTAGTCCAAAAACTAGGACTTTTGGATACGACGATTGCGTTGATAATTCCAGGAATTGTCTCAGCTTTTGGCACCTTTTTATTAAGACAGTTCTTTTTACAGCTGCCAGATGATATGATGGAAGCAGCTAAAATAGATGGGGCGAATATTGGTCAAATTTTCTTTAAAGTGTATTTACCTTTAGCGCGTTCTGGTTTGGTTTCTTTAAGTGTCTTTACAGCATTGTTTGCATACAAAGATTTAATGTGGCCGTTAATCGCCAATATTTCTCAAGATAAAATGTCTTTATCGGCAGGAATTACTACTTTACAAGGACAATTTACAACGAATTATCCTGAATTAATGGCTGGTTCTGTCATTTCAATTATTCCAATGGTTATCCTTTATATCATTTTCCAAAAACAATTTATTGAAGGAATTGCTAATACCGGCGGAAAATAAAATTTCAAAAAATATATAAAAGAAAAGAGGAATGAATTTGTCAATTATTTTTTCAGAAGAAACGAAAACTTTTCATTTGTCTAACCAACTGGTGAGCTATGTGATCGCGATTGAAGAGGATCGCTATCTAGCCCATCATTATTGGGGCAAACGATTGAATAAGGTCATGAGTGGAGCGGATTATCCAAGACGAGATTTCTCTCATTTTGCCAATCCTCATCATGTAGATCATCGAGAGTTTTCTTTAGGAACCCTTCTTCAAGAATTTCCAGGAGCGGATGTGGGGGATCACAGAGAGTATGCGTATAAATATACTGATGAAAAAGGCCACCATGCCAACCAACTTGTATATAAAAGTCATGAAATTTTTAAAGGAAAAAAAGAACTCGAAGGACTCCCTCATACTTATGTAACCGATGAAGCGCAAGCTGAAACGCTAGAAATTCTTGTAGAGGATTCGATTACAGGAATGGAAGCTACTTTAAGTTATACGATTTTTGAAAAGCAACCCGTCATCACGCGCTCCGTTAAATTTAAGAATCAAGGAAAAGAAACGCTTCACCTAAATCGAGCTTTAAGTATGTCTGTGGACTTTTGGAATGCAAATTACGATCTTTTACAATTACCTGGAGCTTGGAGCCGTGAGCGAGAAGTTGTCCGTTCGCCGTTAGTCAGAGGGATTCATAAATTAGATAGTAAACGGGGTACCACAAGTCACACCTATCAACCTTTTATCGGACTTTTAGATCCAAATACAACCGAACAAGCAGGCGATGCGTATGGCTTCCAATTTGTATATAGTGGCGAATTTGTAGGACATGTGGAAGTCGATTCTTTTAGTCAAACACGAATTCAATTGGGAATTAACCCAGAACATTTTGAATGGACCTTGAAGCCAGAAGATACCTTCCAAACACCGGAAGCGGTGATGGTTTATAGTGATGAAGGTCTTAATGGAATGTCCCAAGCCTACCACAAGCTCTATCAAAACCACCTAATCCGGGGTGAACATCAACATAAAGAAAGACCGGTCCTGATTAATAACTGGGAAGGGACTTACTTTGACTTTACGGAAGATAAAATTTTAGAAATGGCTGAGACGGCTTCTGAATTGGGTATAGAATTGTTCGTTTTGGATGATGGCTGGTTTGGAAAAAGAGATGATGACACGACGTCACTAGGAGATTGGTTTATTGATCGAGCTAAACTTCCAAACGGTTTGAAAAAATTAAGTGAAGCGATTCATGATAAAGGTATGCAGTTTGGTTTATGGTTTGAGCCAGAAATGATTTCTGAAGAAAGTGAACTGTATAAAAAACACCCAGATTGGGCGATTCACACGCCAAATAGACCTTTATCACGTGGCCGTCATCAATTGGTGATTGACTTTAGTCGGAAAGAAGTCCGAGAAAATATATTGGCCCAAATGAAAAAAATATTGGATGAAGTACCAATTGATTATATTAAATGGGACTACAACCGAAATATGACGGAACTCACTTCTGGTGAAATGACCCATCGTTATATGTTGGGACTTTATGAAGTGATGGAAGAATTAGTGACTTCTTATCCAAATATTTTATTTGAAAGTTGTTCGGGTGGGGGCGGACGATATGATCCAAGTATGTTATATTACATGCCCCAAACTTGGACAAGCGATAACACCGATGCTGCGCAAAGATTGGAGATCCAATATGGAACAACGATGACGATGCCTGTGAGTTCAATGGGTGCCCACGTTTCGGCCGTACCTAATCACCAAGTCAACCGCATTACAAGCTTAAAGATGCGTGGGGATGTGGCAATGTCTGGAAACTTAGGTTATGAGTTGGATACCACCAAATTAACAAATGATGAAAAAGAAACGGTCAAAGCTCAAGTGGAATTCTACAAAAAACACCGCAAACTTATTCAGTTCGGCGATTTTTATCGTATTTTAAGTCCTTATGAAGGAACAAATCAAACGTCTTGGATTTTTGTAAGCGAAGATCAGTCGGAAGCTTTATACAGCTTTTTCCAAATTATGGATCACGCAAATAAACCAAGACCCCGCTTAAAACTTACAGGCTTAGATCCAAATAAAGTTTATCAATTAAGCGATGGCAGAGTTTTAGGTGGCGATGAATTGATGTATCGCGGAATATTCTTAGAGACCGATTTAGTGGGAGATTACCAAAGCGATCAAATTTATTTGAAAGAACTTAGCGAATCGTGAATAGAAAGTGCCATGAGTTAAATTTTTAACTTGTGGCGCTTTTTCTTTAAAATAAAAGTGCCAAATATGGTATACTAAATAAAATGAAAACGCTATTATTTATTGAAATAAAGTGATTTTGGAAGAGGGGAAATGCGATGAATTTTAAAATCTTAAATATAGTGGTTCTATTCTTTTCATTGACCTTAAGCGGATGCGGCAATCAACCTGATGAATATAATGAAGCTATCGACCATGGGACAGCATCGATTGCGGCAGAAGAATATGATGAAGCGAAAGCTTATTTTGAATTGGCTTTAGAAGAAGAGCCAGGAGATGAGCAAAGTCAAAATATTTTAAAACAATTAGCTGCTTACCAAGAAGCCGTTAACTATTTAGAAAACGATGAGTTGGAAAAAGCTTTAAGTCATGCTGAGCGAATCGGTGAAATAACAAAAGGATCGAAAGACTTAAATGAGCAGTCGGAAGCTTTAATCAAAGAAATTCAAGAAAATATGGAGAAAAGAAAGGTCGAACAAGCAGAAGCGGAAGAGAAAGAAGAAAAAGCGCAGGCTGAACAAAACTCCAAACCGGTAGAGAACACGAATGAGCCTTCCGAGGAATCGGCTGAAGCTGCAGAGACTTCTTATGAAGTAAGTGATTTTGTTGGCTACTATCTTCATTTTGATTCAGATGATCGTACTCACTCAGATATGATTGCGACGATTGGCTATGACTATCTAACCGTCGGCTGGTATATGTCGAATTTTGAACTTTACGAGGTGTTGGATTCGTGGATTGAAGGAAATGTTTTGTCTGTTGAGTATTCTACGCAACCGTATGGGGAGGAAGCGGAAGAATATGGGACGTTCAGTTTATCCTTGCAGGAAGATAATGGGGAGAAATCCATTGAGTTTGTTGAATCGGGCATGACTTTTTATGAAGCGACTTATGAGGAAGTTTTGGATTATGATTATTCGATTCAAGAGTTTTTAGTAGATGATATGAATCCATAAACAGGTAAAACGCGAACATTAATTGATTTTTATATATTTTTTGAAAAATCATTCGGAAAAACCTTGACTTCTATTTTTACTATGGTAATCTTTAATTAGCAATAAAATATTTACTTTACGTATACAAATTCATATAATTCTCATAATATGGGTGAGAAGTTTCTACTAATGACCGATAATCATTGTCTATGAAGGAAGTGTATCTAGGGTTCCGGAGATTTATTCTTGCTGGTCCAAGCGATACAAATGCTTTGACGAGCATGACACCAGAGGGATAAAAGCCCAGATGGGTAGGTTTCATTCAGCCTACCCGTCTGGGCTTTTTAATATTTTATAAACCAAAAAAATGGAGGACACAGAACAGTATGGAAAATTTTTTCAAGCTCAAGGAAAGCAATACAGGCGAAAACACTGATGTAAAGACAGAGGTACTCGCAGGAGTTACTAGTTTTATGACGATGGCTTATATTTTAGCGGTCAATCCAATTATTTTATCGGATGCTGGAATGGATGCGGGAGGAGTCTTTACCGCGACGGCTTTATCCGCGGCTATTGCCACTCTAGTGATGGCTTTATATGCTAATTATCCGTTTGGCTTAGCTTCAGGGATGGGCTTAAATGCTTTTTTTGCCTATACGGTTGTTTTAGGTGATATGCAAAAGTCTTGGCAATTTGCTTTGACTGCTATTTTAATTGAAGGAATTGTTTTTATTATTTTATCTTTATTTAAAGTACGAGAAGCGATTTTTGATTCCATTCCAGCGAACTTAAAAAATGCTGTTTCAGTAGGAATTGGTTTGTTTATTGCCTTTTTAGGATTGGATAACGCAGGAATTATTCAAACGGGCGACGGGACTTTGTTAGGTTTAGGCGAATTAACGGCTGGCACTTCTTTAGTTGCTCTTTTTGGAATTTTGATTACTGGCTTTTTATTTGCGAAGAATGTTAAGGGCGCTTTATTAATTGGAATTTTAATTTCGACTCTTATTGGTATTCCACTTGGTGTAACGGAATTGCCTGCTGGTATGAATAATATAATGAGTTTACCACCGAGTGTAAGTAATGTAGCGTTTCAGTTTGTTGGCTTTGATGAGATCTTTTCTTGGGATATGTTAATTGTTGTCTTTACTTTCTTGTTTGTTGATATTTTTGATACCGTTGGAACCCTAGCAGGGGTTGCCGCAAAAGCGGATATGTTAGATGAAGACGGAAAATTACCAAGAGTTGAGAAAGCTTTAACTGCGGATGCTATAGGAACGATTGCTGGGGCTTGCTTAGGGACTTCAACAGTTACCACTTTCGTCGAATCGGCTTCAGGTGTTGCTGCAGGTGGACGTACTGGATTGACTGCTTTATCAACTGCAGGAATGTTTTTATTATCTTTATTTTTTGCTCCTTTATTTATTTTAATTCCATCCGCTGCAACGGCTCCGGCTCTTGTTATCGTCGGATTGTTTATGATGAGCTCAGTTGGAGATATTGATTTTAATGATTATACAGAAAGTATTCCAGCTTTTCTAACGATTATTATGATGCCCTTTTCAGGTAGTATCGCAGAAGGCATCGTGTTTGGGATGATTTCTTA
>DXAZ01000094.1 GCA_019116785.1 Candidatus Atopostipes pullistercoris | reverse complement strand
ACCACTTTTGAATTCTCATGCCACAAGACTTGTCTCATGGAACCAATTTTGGATTTTCGTGCCGGAAGACCGATCTCACGGAACGACTTTTGGGTTTTCGTGCCGCAAGACTATCTTATGGAACGTCTTTTGGGTTCTCGTGCCACAAGATCTGTCTCACGGAACCAATTTTGGATTTTCGTGCCGCAAGACTTGTCTCTTGGAACCACTTTTGAATTCTCATGCCACAAGACTTGTCTCATGGAACCAATTTTGGATTTTCGTGCCGGAAGACCGATCTCACGGAACGACTTTTGGATTTTCGTGCCGCAAGACTTGTCTCTTGGAACCTCTTTTGGATTCTCGTGCCACAAGAACTATCTTATGGCACGGCTTTTGGATGCTCGTGCCGCAAGACTTGTCTCTTGGAACCTCATTTAGATTCTCGTGGCGCAAGACCGGTCTCTTGGAACCAATTTTGGATTCTCGTGCCGTAAGACCTGTCTCTTGGAACTTCTTTTGGATTCTCGTGCCGCAAGAACTGTCTCACGGAACGACTTTTGGATTCTCGTGCCGCAAGGGCTATCTTATGGAACGGCTTTTGGGTTTTCGTGCCACAAGAACTGTCTCACGGAACCTCTTTTGGATTCTCGTGCCGCAAGAACGGTCTCATGGAACCACTTTTGAATTCTCGTGCCACAAGAACTGTCTCTTGGAACCAATTTTGGATTCTCGTGCCGCAAGATCGGTCTCATGGAACGGCTTTTGGATTCTCGTGCCGCAAGACCGGTCTCATGGAACCACTTTTGAATTCTTGTGCCGCAAGACACATAAAACACCTTTCATCCTCAATACGACATTGAATTACCCTTTCAAATTGTAAATTGGACGAATATATTCTAAGACGTTGATTGTAGGCTCAGCTAGTTCTAGAATCTTTTTTTGCTCATTATATGCTGATGGTGCTTCATCTAACGTTCTTTTTGAAACAGACGTTGAATAAACGTTTTTCATCATTTCCTGATACTTTTGATAAGGTATTCTTTTTTTGGCTTGCGTTCTTGACATAGTTCGACCAGCCCCATGAGGAGCAGAATGGTTCCAATCTTCATTTCCCTTTCCTTCAGCAATCACTGAACCGTCTCTTGAGTTGAAAGGCACCACTAGTTTTTCTCCTTTCTTAGCGGAGATGGCTCCTTTACGCGCAATCATAGTCTCAAGATCAATATAATTATGAACCGAATCAAAGCGGTTTCTCTGTTTTAAACCGTTACTTTCTAAAATCGCATTCGCCATCGCGTTACGATTCTGTAAGGCATATTTTTGCGCTAGACCTAAATCATGTAAATAATTTTCCATCGCTTCGCCTTCTAGATACCCTTCTCCTTTTCTATCTGAGGGATTTAGATTGTCTGCTAAATCTTGATAGATGGTAGCTACTGTATGCCCAATATTTCTACTTCCTGAATGAATGAGTAGATAAACTTTTCCATCATCTGTTGCTTCTAAACTAACAAAATGGTTTCCGCCCCCCAAAGATCCGATTGAAGTATAAAAAGCTTCCTCGTCCAATTGATCAGAAACAATAAAATCTTCTATTTTTAGATCGGGTGAATCTTTGTATTGTTGATGTCGATTGAAACCTAAAGGGACTTGCTGCCGCACATTTCGATCAAATGTTTTGAGAAATTCTGGATCAGAAGCCTCTTTTTTGTTTATTTCTAATTCAGTAACGGAAACGCCACAACCAATATCTACACCTATAAAGGATGGAACAATTTTGTCTTCAACTGTCATAGTTGTGCCTACTGTTGAACCTTTTCCATAATGAACATCTGGCATAAAACGAAATTTGCTTTCTTTAAATTCTTCTCGGTTCATCATGTCTTCAATTTGCTGGTAAGATGACTCATCAATATCTGGATTAAACACTTTAGCTGTATTATATTCACCACGAATATTGATTGATCTTGACATCTATTTTATCCTCCTTCTTTCTTTTAGCTATTCTTTTCACTCTTATTGTACCCAATTTCATAAAGGTTTTGAAATGTAATCCGTTATAAAAAGGAATCCATAAAAATGAAAAAATAGAAGATTTTTATTAATTCATGTACACTAAGAGTTAGACAAAAAAGAAAGGAAGATTTTCTAGTGAAACCGATTGTGGGAGTTTCTGGATATGTCATGACAAAAGTTTCAAATAATTTATTAAATTTTGATATGAATATTGTTCCTAAAGAACTAACGGATGCTTTGAGAAATGCTGGAGCTACTCCTTTTGTTCTACCTTTATCTAAAGCGAAAGAGGCAAAAGAATATGTAGATCAAATGGATGCCCTTGTTTTAGCAGGGGGTGAAGATGTTGATCCTCTTCTTTTCTATGAGGAACCGCATCTTAATGTTGGAGAAATTGAACCGGATAGAGATGATTTTGAACTAGCTTTGATTGAAGAAGCTTGGAAACAAAAGAAACCTATTTTGGGTATTTGCCGTGGGTTGCAGTTGTTAAATGTGGCTTCAAATGGAACTTTATATCAAGATCTTTCAATTTATGAAAATTTAGAAGTAAATCATATTCAAAAAACACCTTGGAAATATGCGACACATTCAATCTTAATTGAAGAAAATTCTTGGTTAGGCGAAGCTCTAGGCACAGAACAAGTCGTTAACTCTTATCATCACCAAGCCATTAAAGAAATAGGGGATGCTTTTCGTCCGGTAGCTTGGTCCAAAGACGGGCTCATCGAAGCTATTGAAAGTATCGATCCCAAGCAAAAAGTAATGGCCGTTCAGTGGCATCCCGAGCTCTTAGTTAAAACGGTTCCTGAAATTAAGAATGTTTTTACAAAGTTTGTAGACATCATTGACGTTAAGTAGTTTTAAGTATATATAAAAAGCTGAGAATCTATGGCTTGCACATAAATTCTCAGCTTTTATTTTAATCTATTTTAGTCTTTTTGAGTTTTTTCTTCGCCAAACCAAGGATCATCACTCAATGCTTCAGAATCATAGCCTTCAACCTCTGTTAATTCGATAATCCAATTTTTTGTGCGATCGGTTGAATTTAATAATTCTGTATCGTCTTCCACTTCTTTATGGACAGCTTTCACCGTGCCTTTTAGTGGGGAAACAATTTCTGTCACCGCCTTGGCTCCTTCAACACTTAATAAATTTTCATCTTTATCTAAGTGGCTGTCACTCTCAAAGTCAGGAAGCTCAGCATACATAATATCCCCTACATCATCTTGTCCTTTAACAGATAAACCAAGACGATAAGAATCTTTTAACTTTTCTATCCATAATCCATTTTTAGTATATTTTATAGTCATTTAAATTCTTCCTTTCACAATAGAAATCTTTAACCACTAATTAATTTTATAAATTTTACGTTTTAAAAGAATAGTGTCTGCTTCATCTGGATAACCCGGCCACTTTCTTTTTTCTCTTTCTTCTTTTTCATGCACTTGCATTTCATAATCAGGAACAGATATATTATTTTTCAACTCAAAAATTAAGGTATTAATGAGTGCGCCAAATAAAATCACTGTATTTGATAAAAATAAAAAAAGCATCAATACAATAAAGCCACCTAACGTTTGGTTTGTAATGGCATCTCCACCCATTAATCGACTAATTATGGTAAAAGTTTGAGAAAGAATCACTAAACCAACAGAGGCTAAAACAGCTCCTGGGATGGAATACTTTAATTTTAAATGGTGATTTGGTAAAAATTGATAAATAATAAACGTTACAATAATTAATATAAGTGGTAATGTGATCCAACGTACATGTAAAAATCCTTGCAGAATGGGAATTTCAATTTCAAAGTAATCCCGCACAAAATCTAAAATCTGTTCGCCGAATACGAAGACAAACAAAGCACTTCCAACAAGGAGTAAAATAGCAATCATTATTACTAAAGATAATACTCGTGCAATAATGAAGTTATTTTTAAGTTCAACACCATAAACCTTATCTAAAACCCTGCGCAAGGTAGAAAAAACATTACTTGCTGACCAAATAGATGCTAACAACCCAATTGAGATTGCTCCACCACTTGCACTGGCTAAATAGTCTTCGACTACCGGTACGAGCATTGTGGCTACATCCGGCGGAAATGAATTTTCGATAAATGAAATCGCTTGGTCTGGACTAAGAGGCAACAAAGGAATAACGTTTGCTAAGACTAACAATAAAGGAATTAAAGATAACAACAAATAATAAGCCATAGCCGCTGCACCTTGCATGACATTAGCCCGTTTCCAATTTTCCATTATAATTTTTATGGCATGGACAATACTGCCTGATTTGCCGTTAGAACGAATGGCTTGGTCGTGTTTCATAGAAAATAGCCTCCTTTAATTATTTCATAAAGAATAACTTCCCATACATAAAAATTATTTATGCAAATTATATTCAGCAATAATTGAACGTACAGCATCTTCGATGGACACTGCTGTTCCTTTGCGGCCATTTTCATCAATGACTGTGTAATGACGATCTTTCTCTCCACGATGAATTTCACCAATTTTTTGGTTTTTAACCAAAACTTCTAGTTCAGTAACGGTATCACTGTCATTTTTTCCAGCAATAATACTAATTTCTTCTTCTTTTTTCTTTCGAGCCAATAGACTCCCTACTCTCTAATTATAAATCTATAGTATAACAATACGGCAAAGTTTGAAATGAAGCAAGAAAAAAAGTCCTTTAAAATATAATTTTAAAAGACTTTTTCTTGACTAAATACAATTGATTTTTTATTCTGTAACTTCGACTATTTCTAAAATTTCTTCTGGTTCTAATGAACTATCACATTTGACAACAACGCCTGCTGTGTTTGAAGAATATAGAAGTCCAGGAACAGTGGGTACGTCATATTTATCCCTTAGTTCTTTGATTTCTTCTTCATATTCTGGGTGTTGTGCGTGTACATAATGGATTTTTAAATTATGTTCTTTAGATAAGGGGCCTAAGGTTCTCACAAAGCGACGACAGTATGGGCAAGTTTCTCGACCGATAAAGACAATATTTCCTTCTTTTGCTTCCAATAATTCATCGGCTTCCTTAGGGGTCGTTTCTATAAATGATTTGGCCTCATCTAAATATTGATCGATTTCTACTTCTAGATCTTTATCTTCCATGTATATAACCTCCTAATATGTTCCTCATTTATTATAATACAAGTCAGATTAAGATATAAGTATTTCGTTTCAAATCGAATATTTAATTAGTTAAAGTCCAATTTTCTTTAAATAAATTCGAATCCATCTCTTTTAAGGAATCAGAAATTACCGGTTTAAACTCCATCCATTTTAAAATATCTTCTTCTAAATCTAGTCCCGGAGCTATTTCAATTAAACGCATTTGCCCCTCTTTCGTAAAGTCAAAAACGGCACGGTCGGTTACCACTAGAATTTCTTTGTTTCTTTCTCGAGCATATTTAGCTGAAAAAGTGATATAAGGAAGATCCTTTACGAATTTTGGTTGAACACCTTCCTCTTCAACCACCAACTGACCTTCTTTTATGGCGGTCTTTCCTTTTACGACAAAAGTCCCTACAAAAATTATTTTTTTAGCTCCATGAGAAATATCAATCATTCCTCCGGGTCCAAAAATATACTCCCCTAACTTCGTAACATTCATATCACCAGTTGCATTTAATTGACCAAACCCTAAAACCGTTACATCTAGACCATTTCCATGATAAAAATTAAACATATCTTCAGTGTCAATGACAGCCTCTGCATTATAGTTTGGGGCATAATCGATGCCTGTAGCTGGAAGACCACCAATTGAGCCCATATCTGTATTCAACGAATAATCATCAATAACCTTTGATTCCGCTAATATCTCGCCTACATAAGCAGCAATCCCATTTCCTAAATTAACGATTGACCCTTTAGGAAGCTCTTGACTGGCTCTTCTGACAATTACTTTTTTTGGGGATAGTGGCATATTTAATTGTTTATCTAAAGGAACTCGAATTTCATTGGATAAAGCTGGGTGATAATAAGTACCTGCTGTTTGCATATGATATTTTTCTTCTCCAACCACGACATAATCAACAAT
>DXAZ01000093.1 GCA_019116785.1 Candidatus Atopostipes pullistercoris | reverse complement strand
CTTAACTATCAATCGTATTGATAGAAGACCCCTGCACATTTTGGTTGTATTACTTTGTTCAGTTTTCAAAGATCAATTTGTCGTCTCAAGCAATATCTTGTATTCTTGAGCACGAGATATATCTTATCATCATATGGATAACTTGTCAAACGTTTTTTTAAATTTTTACAAACTTTTTTCTAAACATTATAGTGACAACTTTTAAACTAATTGTGCTGATAAGAAAATAAAAATCACTTGCATAAAATTTCTCCACAAGTGAAAAGACAACAATATGTAATTCCTGTCTCGGCTTATAATATTATAGTAATCCACGAATTAAGTCAACCCTTTTTTCTATTTTCAGAAGCTTTTTTATGATGATTTTTTAACGACCACAGTAACAAGACTTTCAAATCAACCTTAATAGAATTCTTTCTAAATTTATTCTTTTAGAAGTAAAAATCTTTTTTAAGATTCTTTAATATGGAGCTTGTCTTAAAAATACCAAAGACTAAAGTTTGCAATAACTTTAGTCTTTGGGTCTCTCCCCATCTCATTATCCAAAGTAAAATTACTTATTAAATAAATATTGACCATTTGAATCAATTACTTTTCGATACCAATCAAAACTTTTCTTTTTATAACGCTTCATGGTTCCAGTCCAATCATCGTAATAATCAACGAAGATAAAGCCCCAGCGTTTTTTCATAGTTCCAGTTGATCCACTAACAAAATCCATTACAGCCCAATTTGTATAGCCTATTACTTCAACACCATCAGCAATTGCTGCATTTACTTGTAATAGATAATCTCGTAAACCTTCTATTCTATAATCATCATTTACAGTTAATTTTCCATCTTCACCTTTTTCTAGGTCTTCTAATTTGGAAACACCGTTTTCAACTATAAATTGGGGCAAACCATATCTATCCCAAATAATATTTAGCATCAATCGCAAGCCCACAGGATCAATGACCCAATCCCATTCATTTACATCTAACTTAGGATTTTTTCGTTTACTTATGATATTAACGTCGCCAGTGTGTACTTCAGGTTCTTCTTCGGTTATCCCACTTTGATAATAACTATAAGCTACAAAATCAACTGTGTTTTCCTTTATTATTTTTAATTCTTCATTAGTGATGTCTATTTTTATCCCTTTATCTTTGAACTCTTTTAATTTCCATTGTGGATATTCACCAAAGACATGTACATCTGTATGAAATAACATTTCTCGATTATCAAAATACGCCTGCAATCCATCTTCCGGTTTAGGAGTTAGTGGATAAATTGGACCAATTGTTGTAGTACAAGCAACTTGTAAATCAGAATTAATTTCTTTAATTATTTTAATAGCTTCTGCATTAGCCACAAACATATTATGATGTATTTGTGCAATAACCGTTTCATCAATTGTATCTGGGTCTTGAGAAACTCCTGCTTGAAAGAAAGGCTGCATCCCTGAAATATTTACTTCATTAAAGGTAAACCAATATTTAACTTTATGTTGATAACGATTAATAATTGTTCGAACATATTTAAGATAGTATTTAATTGTTTCTTTATTGGCAAATCCGTTATAATGATCCGCTAAATATAATGGCATTTCACCAGTATGTGTAATGGTAATCACCGGCTCAATACCACTCGATAATAATTCATCGAATAAATCATCATAAAATTGTAATCCAACTTCATTTGGTTCTTCTTCTATTCCATTTGGATAAATTCGTGTCCATGCAATAGATGTTCTCAATGATTTTAAACCTAGTTCTCTGAACAAAGCCACATCTTCTTTGTACCTATCATAAAATTCAACTGCCCGATGTTTTAAATTTCCCGCTTCTGGTTTTTCTGTTCGACCTTCTTCTGGCGAGTGTGGAATCACATCCGCTACAGCTACACCTTTGCCGTCTTTATCATAAGCTCCCTCAAAATGATAGGCTGCTGACGCACTACCAAACAAAAAGTCTTTACTAAACATGCTTTTTTCTACCATATAATAATGTAGCTCCTTTTAAAAATTAAGGATAGCAGCTTTTTATTAAAAAACCACTATCCTTATTTAATTACGCCTTAATTTCTTTTGTTTTCGCTAATTCTTTATACCAATAGGCACTCTTTTTAGGAAATCTTTCTTGCGTATCAAAATCAACATAAAAGAGGCCATATCGTTTCTCATAACCATTTGACCACGAAAAGACATCCATTAGAGACCAAATAAAGTACCCTTTTACATTCGCTCCATCTTCTATTGCTTGATGAATAGCTTCTAAATGCTCCTTAACATAATCAATTCTAGGTTGATCATCTATTTTACCGTTCTCAAAATTATCCTTATAGCCTAGTCCGTTCTCAGTAATATATATTTTTTTATAATTTGGATAAGTATTTTTAACACGCATGATTTGATCATATAAGCCTTGAGGATAAATAATCCAATCCCAATCTGTACGTGGGACATCCACATCAAATACTTTTTCCCCGATACCTTTTAATCGATAAACAGATGATCCTTCGTCCCCTGTTGCATTATGAAAAATTTCACTTTCCCCTTCATAAGCTCTTATCCAATCACTCATATAGTAATTAATTCCTAGAAAATCATTTAAATCTTTAGCTTCGCTTAAAATTTCTAAGTCGTCTTCTTTTATATCAAGATTACCACCATTCACGTCAAAAATATGATTTACACCTTCTAGTGTTTCCTTGGAATATTTCCCGTCAAAGGTTGCATCTAGTAAAAATTGATTTTGTAAAATATCTTGTAACTTGCACGCTCTCACATCATCAGGATTATTAGGATTATAAGGATAATTTGTTTGTAGTGCATGTACAATGCCAATTTCACCTTGGTAATTCCCCATTTTATATTCCTTTACAGCCCTTGCATGAGCTAACATCATATTATGATGAGATTGAAAAGCTTTTTCAAAGTTGTATTTTATACCAGGTGGGAATTTTCCAGATATATACTGGCCGTCTCCTATAGGACCAATTTCATTAAATGTTGTCCAGTAATTAACTTTATCACCAAATTCTTCAAAACAGAATTTAGCGTAATTTACAAAATGGTCGATATTTTCTCGATTTAAAAAGTCTCCTTCTTTATGCAAAGCTTCCGGAGTGTCAAAATGATGTAAAGTGACAAATGGTTCTACCCCATGTTTTTTCGCTTCATCAAGAACTTTGTGGTAAAATTGAACACCTTTTTCATTTACTTCTCCATAACCTTTCGGAAAAATGCGAGACCAAGCAATAGAAATACGAATACCATTCACACCGAATTCTTCTGCCAATTTCAAATCAACAGGATATTGATGATAAAAATCACTTGCTGGTTCCGCAGTATACCAATAGTTATCTTCTAAAAAAGTATCCCAAGCAACTCGTCCTTTTCCATCTTTTGAAGTTGCACCTTCAGCTTGATAAGCTGCGGTTGCTCCACCAAAGATAAAATCTTTAGGTAATTTTAAGTTAGTCATAATTTCCTCCCAAAACTTTTTTACATTCATTATCTTGAGTTATTATTCCATTTTTTAATATAAGCTCCCTCTGTAAACATACGTAACATGGTTACGTTTATCATAAAAAGGGAGCTTTATTTGAATAGTAATTTTAGAAGTCTTTGTTTCGACTTCTATATCCACTTATAAACTTTTGAATAATGAAATCAGTAAATAGATTAATCCATTTCTTTAAGAATAAATTCAATTGCTTCTTTTGGATTTTGTGTTAATTCAATATATTGAGCCCCTTTTGTACGAATTAGTTTTATTCCTAATCTATCTGTATCACTCTTAATATCTTCATAATAAGAAGCTACTTGTGGTGCTAATACAATTGCGTCAAAATCTGACATTATCTCATAATGAGAACCATATGCTCCTGCGCTAGCAGTAATTGATACCCCTGTTTCTTCAGCACCTTCTTCTAATGCATTCGCTAACATAGCACTCGTACCTGCACCTGCGCATAAAACAAGAACACTAATTTCTTTATCAATCTTCTTTTTATTTGCTGGATATTCTTGTGTTGTTACTGTAGCACTTCCTTCAGAAGTAGCTGCAGCCAAAGCAACTTCCCCTTCTGGTACAACAGATGCCCCAGTCAACTCTTCTTCACGAGCTTTTTCCGCATTCTCCGCTTCTTCTGCCAATAACACCCTGTCATATGCTTTAACAAAAGGATAGTAAATTGAAAAATCGACTGCTAGAAGTAGAATTGAAAAGACGATAGATATTGGTTGGAACCCAGTGGCTAATACCGTTCCTATAGGTCCCGGAGTAGCCCAAGGTAGAACATACATAAATCCGTTCATTCCGAGTACATTAATAAAGAACTTACCAATCAATACATTCACTACGGGCGAAATAATGAATGGTATAAAGAAATAGGGATTTAAAACAATAGGAGCTGCAAATAGCAAAGGTTCATTTACCGCAAACATAACAGGTACTACCGAAGTACGACCAACCGCTTTTAATTGTTTAGATTTCATTAGAAAAATAAAAATGAAAGGCACAATAAAGGTTGCTCCAGTACCTCCTAATTCACCGACAAAATTCCCGAAATTTTCTGTCAATGCATAATGTGGATGCTCTCCATTTCTCATTAATTGCAAGTTAGCTTCTGTGTTTCCATATAGAGCAGAAGACAAACCAGGTTTTACTACTGATGGTCCATGGACACCTACAAACCAAAACATAGGAATTAATAGCCAAATAATAGCCAATCCAAAATAACTTTCTGCTCCTTCAAAAAGCGGAGAAAGTACTGCAGCAATAACTTGTGCAAAAGGAACGCCTATAAAATTTCTTGAAAGCAAGTCAATTACTGCAGCTGCTAATACTGAAAAAGAGAAAGGAAAGACATCTCTAAAATTTTGAGAGATACTTCCTGGAACTTCTTTTGGCATCTTAATGGTTATATCTCTTATAATACAAAACTTATACATATTAACTGTAATAAAGGCAGAAACATAAGAAGATAATAGTCCCTCTGTCCCCATCAAAGAAGCATCAAAAGCTCCATCCGCTTTAGTTGTTGATAATAGAAGAAAGCTAACGATGGCAGCTAATATAACAGAGGTTTCATTAATAACTTTCCCCTTAGGCATTGATCTATTCATGGATCCCGCTAAATTTCTAGCTGTAGTTGCCGCAACCAATAAACCTATAATACCCATCGAATAATCATAAATCTTCCATAACCAATCTGACAAAACAACCGGTAAAACTACTCCAAAAACTTCAGGTAGGGCCGCTATCAAAATAAAAATACTTGAAAATAAAATAACGGGCATTGCATTCAAAAATCCATCTTTAACAGCCATAAGATAAATATTTCTTGAAATTTTTTGAAACAATGGTTGTCTTTTTTCAATCTGTTCAATTATTTTATTCATTTTTTCGCTCCTTATATCTTTATATTATTTTATTTATCTTTTTTATTAACATTACTTGACAAAACTATATATTTTAGACTTCCCTAGATAATTAGCCCAAACTAAATAATTGTCTTTGTTTCACTTACCATTTTATACCAATAAGCCGATTCTTTCGGATAGCGTTTTTGCGTTTCAAAATCAACATAAAATAATCCATAACGTTTGTTATAACCATTAACCCAAGAAAAGACATCCATAAGCGACCAAATAAAATACCCTTTAACGTTAACTCCATCATCAATTGCACGACTTATTGAGTTAAAGTATCCTCTCAAATAATCAATTCTTGGCTCATCCATTATAATTCCATCTTCAAAATTATCTTTGTAACCCATTCCGTTTTCTGTAATGTAAATCTTCTTATAATTAGGATAATCTTCTTTTATCCTAATTAATAAATCATAAAGACCTTCAGGATAGATAATCCAATCCCAATCTGTTTTTGGCAAATCCTCTCTCTCAATTCTTTCCCCAACCCCTTTTATTTTATAGACCTGAGTTCCTTTTTCTCCAGTAGTGTTATAATGCAGAGTACTTTCACCATTGTATTCTTTTACCCAGTGACTATGATAATTATTAATTCCTAAATAATCATTACGGTTTGCTGCTTTTTTCATTTCTAGAAAGTCATTTTCATCAAAGCTGATACTCGTTTCATTTGCTTCAAGAATCTCTTCAATTGCAATCATAGTTTCACTTGAGTAATAACCTAAATAAGTTGCATCTAATAAAAACTTAACTGACAATGCATCGTCTAACATCGCTGCGTGTTGATCATTAAGACTATCTGTCGCTGGATACTTTGGTTCTAATGAATGAACAACACCTATTTCTCCTTCATAGTCTCCTTCTTTAAAGATATTTACTGCTCTTGCATGTGCCCACATCATATTATGAAGACAAGTGATTGTTTTTTTAAGGTCGAATTGAATTTCTGGTGGGAATGCTCCAGTTAAATATTGATTGGTAGCTACTGGATAAATTTCATTAAATGTACTCCAATAATATACTTCATCAAATTCATCAAAACAAAATTTTGCGAAATTCACAAAGTGTTCAATATTGTCTCTATTCAAAAAATCTCCCTCATCAAATAATGCCTTCGGAGTATCAAAATGATGAAGAGTCACAAACGGCACAACGTTTCTTTTTTTACATTCAGAAAACACCCTGTGGTAATAGTCGACACCTTCTTGATTTACCTCTCCGTATCCCTTTGGAAAAATGCGACTCCAAGCGATAGACATTCTAATGCTGTCTATATTAAACTTTTCACAAAGTTCTAAATCTACAGGATATTGATGATAGAAATCACTCGCCGGCTCAGCAGTATACCGACCTTTTTCTACTAAAAACTCATCCCAGGCTACTGGTCCTTTCCCCCCTTCTTTCGTTGCCCCTTCAGCTTGATACGCAGCTGTTGCTCCTCCTAAAATAAAATCATCTGGTAATTTTCTCACTTCATCTCTCCTCATATTAATCATCCTTTAAAACTTAAATATTATATTAATAGTATTTCTTAACCTTTTTTATACAAATTAATCATATGCTTAATAATATCCCTTAATAATAAGGTAGTCATTAAATGATCTTGTCCGTGAACCATAATAAATCCGACTTCCACTTCATCTCCCGCTGCTTCCTGAGATAACATTTTGGTTTGAATGTTATGAGCTTCTTTAATACTTTCATCTGCTTCTTTTATTAAAGATTCCGCTTTTTCAAATTCTCCTTCCTCCGCTGCTTCCATCGATTCAATTAAACTTGATCTTGCATCCCCTGCGTATGCGACAATTTGAAAACCTATCATATTAGCTTCTTTTCTGTCCATCTATTGTTTTTACTCCTTTATATTCAAATTTAGTAATTAAACAGTTATTTTCTTTTGTTTCTTTTTGTTTGTTATAAACAATATAAAACCTTATTAAATAAATGTCAAGCGTTTTCAGCAAAAGAATAAAATTTCACAAACCGTTTGACAAACTATTTAACAAGGTATATTATAAGTGCAAGATATTTGTTTGTTTCAAACATTTTTGGAGGTGTTAGATAATTAAATCGAAAAGGCAAGAAGATATTTTAGAGTTGCTTGAAATTAATGATGTAATGAAAGTTACTGATTTAGTAAAAGAACTTAATGTTACCGATATGACGATTCGTCGTGATTTACAAGAATTAGAAGATCAAAATCTTTTGATTAGAATTCATGGAGGTGCTAGAAAATTAGATAATGGTTCTCTTCCGTTTCTAGAGTTGAGTCATCGAGAAAAACGAGATATTAACCCTAAAGAAAAGAATGAGATTGCTAAATTAATTGCAGAGAATATTCATGATCATGAAACAGTATTTTTAGGTTCAGGATCTACAATAGAACTTGTTTATGATTATTTAGATTTAAATTACGCTAAAATTATTACAAATTCTATTTATGTATTCGATAAATTCAAATACGACGACCGCTTTGAACTGTTATTAACTGGAGGAATCTATCGATCCAAGACAGGGTCATTCACAGGAACAATCGCCAATGACTTTTTGGAGACCATCTATGTGGAGAAGGCTTTTATTGGTGTAAATGCCATTCATGACAATAAAGTATTTAACGCAAATGAAGATGAGGGTGTTATTCAGCGTGTTGTTTTGAATAATGCTAAAGAAAAATATCTTGTCGCAGATAGTCGAAAATTCAATAACTTAGATTTCTATCAATTTTATGATTTAGATGCTGTAGATTATTTAGTGACCGACAGTAAACTCTCTCCAGAGTTAAAAGAAAAATATTCAAAATGGGTTCAAATTATTAATTAACATTAAATTTATTATAGGAGGATGGAGAATGAAAGTTTATTTAACCGCTGATAAAGATGGTCAAGAATTAAAAAACATTCTTGTTGCCTATTTAGCAGATGAAAATTATGAAGTAGTTGATCTTACTGAAACCCCAGCAGATGATTTTGCTGATTCAGCAAATTTACTTGTTCAAAAACTTAAAGAAGATGAAAAAGGATTAGGGATTGCAGTAGATGCTTATGGTGCTGGAAGTTTTATGGTAGCCAATAAACATAAAGATATTGTGGTGGCTGAAGTTTCTGATGAGTGGTCTGCTCATATGACTAGAAGACATAATAATGCACGAATTATTACGTTAGGAAGCGAAATTGTAGGACCCGGGCTTGCTAAAGGTGTTGCTAAAGCTTTTGTAACCGCTGATTATGATGGTGGTCGTCATCAAATTCGTGTAGATATGCTAAACGCTATGTGTTAAGGAGGATTAAAAAAATGAAAATTGCTATTGGTTGCGATCATATTGTTACAGACACTAAAATTTCTGTAGCTGATCATTTTAGAGAATTAGGTCATGACGTTATTGATGTAGGGACTTATGGATTTGTTCGTACTCATTATCCAATATTTGGTAAAAAAGTGGGTGAACTTGTTGCTTCAGGCGAAGCTGATTTTGGAGTGGTTATTTGTGGAACAGGTGTTGGAATTTCAAACGCCGCAAATAAAGTTCCTGGCGTTCGTGCGGCTCTTGTCCGTGATGTAACAACAGCTAAATATGCTCGTCGCGAATTGAATGCGAATGTCATTGGATTTGGAGGAAAGATTACCGGAGAACATCTAATTCGTGAAACAGTAGATGCCTTTATTCATGAAGAATATCAACCTACCGAAGAAAACAAAGTATTAATTGAAAAGATCGATTCTATCGAAGGAGAATATGATCCAAAAGAACAAAATAAAGAATTATTCGATGAATATCTAGAAAAATGGGATGCTGGATATTATAAGGATGAGGAGTAAAAAGATGTTAAAACTATCTAAAAATAAAAAAGCAGCGATGGATCGCTTATCTGCAGATGATGGCTTTATTAAAGCATTAGCCATTGATCAACGAGGTGCGATGAATCGGATGTATAGTGCTTTAGGTGTTGAAGCTACACCTAAAGAAATTGAACGTCTTAAAGAGATTGTCTCTGAAGAGTTAACGCCTTATGCTTCATCTATTTT
>DXAZ01000092.1 GCA_019116785.1 Candidatus Atopostipes pullistercoris | reverse complement strand
GTGCCCAAAGGAAAAACATTTTGGACAAAAAATTCCTTTTTTCAATTGATCAAACCCGTAAAAAGGTAAATTATCGTTCCGATAATTTCCATTATGCTGATGAGCCAGTGCTAGTGCTAATTTTTTAGTTTGAGATTGAACAGAGGGATTCATTTTTACTAAGCCCTTAAAATGACGTTCCAGCTGACCTGCAAAAAGAATGGCGTTTGTTGGTGGGAGATTCTAAAACAAAAAGCTCATAGATTAAGTATGTGGTTTAATAAATTAAAAATATAATTTCGCCTATAAAACTATATTTTATATTTATTTGAATATAATAGAAATAATATTTATAATGTAATAGAGTTAGCAAAAGATATGAAATTTTATGAGAGGAGGTTTGTGGTGAAGGAGCAAATAATTGAGTTTTTACAAGATGAAATTGACAAAAAGCATATCCCAGGTGCAGTGATTCAAGTGAATTACAAAGGAAAAACTATTTTGAAAGAGGCACTAGGTTGGCGAATTGATTTTGAAGAAGAGTGTGACCCGATGCAACTCGATACGGTATTTGATCTAGCTTCACTGACAAAAGTCGTAGCTACCCTACCGAGTATACTTAAATTACTTGATGAAGGTGAAATTGGATTAAATGACACAGTCTCTCACTTTATCCCAGAATTTAGTGTAAACAATAAATCAGAAATTACGCTAATGCATTTACTTACTCACACTTCAGGACTCAAAAGCCATCGAAGGTTTTATCAAGAAAATCTAAATAAAGAGGAAATTTTCGAAGAAATATATGAAGAAACGCTTGAATATAAACCTGGAACAAAGGTGATCTACAGCGATCTAGGCTTTATGTTACTTTTTAAAATTATTGAAATTGTAACACAAAGTACATTTGAGGAATTTGTAACGAAAGAAATTTTTGAACCTTTAGAAATGAATGAAACAAGTTTTCTTCCTAAATTTTCAAAGGATCGTTATGCAGCAACAGAGTTTGATCCAAGCTTAAAGACTTATAAATTAGGGGTAGTTCATGATGAAAATGCGAACACGCTTGGTGGAATAAGTGGACATGCGGGGTTATTTAGTACAGTTTCCGATTTAAATCATTATGTTTCTATGCATGAAAATCAGGGAATTTTTAATGAAAAAAGAATTTTATCTCCAAATGCTATTCAATTAGCCCAGAAAAATTTTACGTCATCATTAAATGAAATGAGAGGTTTAGGATGGCAACTTAAAACAGACAGTGCGACTTCTTGTGGAGATTATTTTTCAAAAAATTCTTTTGGACACACTGGCTTTACTGGAACGAGCCTATGGATAGATACAGAAGTTGATTTGAGTGTCATTTTGCTGACAAATCGTGTACATTATGGAAGAGAACCTCACATTTTACGATTACGACCACGTCTTCATAATATAATTAGACAACATTTCAATCAATAAAATGGAAAGGAAAGTAAAAATGACTTATGCAATTGGGATTATGTCAGGGACTTCTTTAGATGGCGTAGATGCAGCATTGGTAAACATTACAGGAGTTAATGAGGAAACAGAAGTTGAATTAATTGCATTTGAGACCCTCGAAATTCCCCAAAAAATTGATCGACAAATTCGAAAATCCTTTTCTGTTGAATCTTCAAGCTCACCTTTAATTAGCTCTTTGAATGTGGAGTTAGGAGAGCTCTTTGCGGATGCTGCATTTAAAGTGAGTAAAGCAGCTAAAATTGATTTAAAAGAGATTGATTTTATCGCCTCACATGGTCAAACGATTTATCATATTCCTGAAGAAACAGAAAAATATCGCTCCTCAACACTGCAAATAGGAGAAGCAGCTGTCATTGCAGAAAAGACAGGTTGTACGGTTGTTTCAAACTTTCGACCTCGAGATATGGCGGTTGGCGGACAGGGAGCACCCATTGTTCCATATTCTGAATACATTTTATACCGACATAATGAACGTACACGTCTGTTGCAAAACATTGGTGGCATCGGAAATGTTACGGTTATCCCCCCGCACGCTTCGCTAAATGATTTAGTTGCCTTTGATACGGGACCTGGAAATATGATTATTAATGAGTTGGCTCAACATTTTTATAAAGAAGCCTATGATAAAGATGGAAAGCATGCTCAAGAGGGAAACGTGAATAAAGAAGTACTAGAAAGCTGGATGAATCATCCTTTTATTTTAAGAGAACCACCAAAAACAACCGGGCGAGAAGAGTTTGGTTTACAGTTTGTAGAAGAATATTTAAAGAAATATACGTTATCTGCAGAGGATTGGTTAGCTACCGCTACCATGTTTACCGCAAAATCAATTGCAAAAAGTATCAAAAAATATATGACTAAAAAAACAGATTTAATTATTGGAGGTGGAGGAAGTTATAATCCAACACTCGTTCAAATGATTAAAGAAGCTTTACCAAACGTTTCTGTGATTCGTCAAGAAGATTTGGGATTATCATCAGATGCAAAAGAAGCAGTAGCCATGACAATTTTAGGCAATCAAACTTTACATCGACAACCCAGTAATGTTCCCTCTGCTACTGGGGCATCTAAACCTGTCATTTTAGGAAACGTAACTTTTGGAGAAAAGTAATAGAGCTTCACTTTGTGTTGAAAACGATTTCTGTTTATACTTATATTTGAAAAAACCATTACAAGAAAAGAAAGGTGATTTTAGTGAAAAAATTAGGTGTTTCGATTTATCCTTCAAAATCTAATGTAGATGAAGATAAAAAGTATTTAAAGTTAGCCAGTAAGTATGGTTTTACACGTATTTTTACTAGTCTACTTGAGATTGATGGAGATCGAGAGGAAGTTGTAAACAAATACCGAGAAATTATCGAATACGGAAATTCATTAGGGATGCAAACCACCCTTGATATTAACCCGAGATTATTCGATCAATTGGGCGTTAGTTATGAAGATTTGAAGTTTTTTTCTGATATGGGTGCTGACTCTATTCGATTAGATCTTGGATTTGGTGGCTCAGAAGAAGCATTAATGACTAAAAATGAATATGATCTAAAAATTGAAGTGAATATGAGTAGTGGAACTAACTATATTGATAATGTCATGAGTTATCAGCCAAAACGTGATAATTTAATTGCCTCACATAACTTTTATCCTATGAAATATTCAGGCTTATCTCGACCACATTTTGAAAAAACAACTGCACAATTTAATGCTTATAATTTGAACACAGCAGCGTTTATTACTTCTCAAGTAGGTGAGTTAGGACCTTGGCCTGTACAGACTGGCTTATGTTCATTAGAAGAACATCGTCATTTACCAATTGAGTCACAAGTGACACATTACAAAATGCTTGGTACCATTGATGATTTAATTATTGGGAATGGTTATGCTTCTGAAGATGAGCTGAAGAAAGCAGCGGAAGCCTTCTTTAGTCCACATATCCTTCTGCCCGTTAAATTAGGAAGTAACATTACCGATTTGGAGAAGAGAGTTATTTTAGATGAATTGCATGTTTATCGTGGGGATCGTTCAGCTTATTTACTACGTTCAACAATGACACGAGTGAAATATCGTGAAGAAGATTTTCCAGTTCATATTACAGGACCTGTAGAAAAAGGATCTGTTGTACTTGGAAATAATAACTTTGGGCAATATAAAGGAGAAACTCAAGTGATTCTCCAACAAATAGAAGACGATGGTACGCGAAACATTGTGGGTAAAATAACAGATGATGCGATTGAACTATTAAGTGATTTAAAACCATGGTCATCATTTAAATTTGTAGAAGCTGAATAACCATGGAAAAGATTTAAGAAAATGGAATGAAAGAAATAGAAAGCAAGAGACTAAAAAACTTGCTTTCTATTTTTTATGTAAATATAAATAATATTTCATAATAACATATAAAAAATAGAATATATTTGCACGTTGATAAGTGGTGTGATAGTATGAAGGTGACAATAAAAGATAATTTAAAGTTAAAAAATATTAAAAAAATAATAAGGGGAGGATAAATAAGAGTATCTTTTTTGCTGGAATAAATTAAAAGAATAAATCAATTGTGCTAAGAATAAAATGAATGAAAAGGAGAGCAAAATGAATACATTTATCTCATACCTTGAAAATTATTTTATGCCAATTGCTGCTAAGATGGCTAATCAAAGACATCTAAAAGCTATACGAGATGGAATTATTACAACAATGCCTTTAATGATTATTGGAAGCGTATTTATGATTATTGCTTTTCCTCCTGTTCCAATATTAGCAGAGTTTATGGAACCTTATGTATCTGATTTAGTTATACCAACACATGCTACTTTTGAGTTGATGAGTATTGTGGCAGTGTTTGCCATAGCCTATAATTTAGGAAAAAGTTATAATTTAGATGGATTAACTTCAGGAGTACTAGCCTTAGCTTCTTTTATTTTAGTAACTCCTAGAACAGAAGAAGGCGATTTTCCTACCGCAATTATGGATAGTAATGGTTTATTTGTAGCGATTATTTTAGCAATTTTTAGTGTAGAAATTTATCGATTGATTGTTAAAAGAAATTTGGTTATTCGAATGCCGGAAGGAGTACCTGAAGCCGTGGGAACTGCATTTACTGCTTTGATCCCAGGATTTACAATAATATTTTTAACTTGGGTGTTAAGATTATTTCTAGATAAAACTTTTGATATTTCTTTACATGATGTGATAACAGAACTTGTTCAAGCTCCCCTTTCTCAGATTGGAGGAAGTTTTCTAGGTGGACTAGTATCGATTATTTTAATTCAAATTTTTTGGTCAGCTGGAATCCATGGAATATCAGTCGTGGCTAGTGTTATGGCTCCTATTTGGTATGCTTTAACAGAAGAAAATGTAGCTGCAATACAAGCAGGAGAACCTTTACCTAATATTATGACACAACAAATGTCAGCTATATGGACAGCAGTAGGAGGTTCAGGTATGGTTTTGGCTCTTGCGATTCTCTTACTTTTTTCTAAGTCCGAAAGATATAAAAATTTAGGAAGAATTACTATTTGGCCAAGTATATTTAATATAAGTGAGCCAGTAATGTTTGGAGTTCCTATTGTAATGGATCCTATATTGATCATCCCCTTCATTTTAGCGCCAGTTATTACTTATGTTTTAACTTATGGTGCAATGGCTTTAAATGTAGTAGGAAGACCTTGGGCAGTGATTCCATGGACAACTCCACCTCCTTTTTCTGGATGGTTAACGACGGGAGACTGGCGTGGTGCGGTTTTAATGACAATTAATTTGTTAATCTCTATAGCTATTTATTATCCATTCTTTAAAGTAGTAGATGATAGAGAACTTAAAGTTGAAAAAGAAAGTCAAGAAAATCCCGAAGTTGAGAAGACATAATTTAAGTATTTAGGATTAAAGATAGAGAAAATAAATCCTTATAATTTTTAAAATAAAAAGTTGCTAATTATAAAGAGGAGTGATTAGCACTCCTCTTTTCTTTTCGAAATAAGATGAGAAGGAGTTGATGAGTATGTTAGGGGCTTCGTTGTATTTAGCAGAAGGGACGGAGAAAAATTTAGCGTTTATTGATCGAATGCATGATGC
>DXAZ01000091.1 GCA_019116785.1 Candidatus Atopostipes pullistercoris | reverse complement strand
ACCAACAACCAAATCTCAAAGGTTTCTATGTCAAAAGTTGATCTGGAATCTACTAAATTGTTTGTTTACCCTATGGAAGATAAACAACAATTTAGACAAGTCAATTAAGGCGTTGGCTTGCTCATTTTAATCAGCTTAATTATAAATAATTGGTAAATGCAATTTAAGTGTTAGATAGCTTAGCGGTCTTTCCTCCTCCTTTGAATTTAGGTAGTATTAAGCTACCAAAAATTTAAAGGAGGTTTTTACATGTTTCAATCGCAAATTGTACCTGTAAAGCTTACTGACAATAAAAAAAAACAAAAAGTTGATGCTCTGCATAAAAAGAACTCTCAAAAACTATGGGCACATATCAAGACTTCATCAGGAACCGAGGTATGTCTATTCCAAGGAGTCTCCCCACAACTAACACAAATGATTTTGGAGAAATTATAGTATGCTCATTGATTTTACTAGAGTAAAAAATATCTTTATTGTATGTGGAAAAACAGATATGCGAAAAAGTATTGATGGATTAGCTAGTATCATTCAATATGAGTACAATTTGGACTTGTATGATGATGCAATATTCTTATTTTGTGGTGGAAAAGCTGATCGTTTCAAAGCACTCTATTGGGATGGTGATGGATTTATTTTATTGTATAAAAGATTTAATGATGGAAAACTAAGGTGGCCGCGTAAGTCAGAAGAAATCATATAGTTAAGTAACCAACAACTTCGTTGGCTACTGGAGGGATTGAGTATCATTCAACCGACTGCTGTCAAACGAGGTGGAAAAACAACGTTTTAAGTAATGAGGTACAGGAAGAAACAGATAAATTCTTCCTGTTTTTATTTTATTAGATAACCAAAAATGGTATAATCATCCTCGTAAAAATAAAAAAGGAAAAGACCAACCATTTGACCCCGACTATTTGAATCGTTGTATGAAAACTGTTGTTAAAGAAAATAAAGAAATAAGAGAAATCACAATCCACGGTTTTAGACACACTCATTGTTCATTGTTATTCGAGGCAGGAGCAACATTTAAAGAAGTCCAAGACCGTCTAGGTCATGCTAATAGTGATATAACTTTGAAGATTTATACTCACGTCACAACTGAAGCTAAAAGAGAAACAGCAAATAAACTTGTTTTATATTTAGATAGCTAAGAAGCTAGTCCATACGAATTAGCTTCTTTTTTAGTTCAACAAAAATAAATTTTCTATTCACCTATTAAAGGCTTTCCATACATATTAAACAAACGTAAGACACATAAAACACAATGTTTTACGTCCCAAAATCAAAATCCATTATTGTATAACAAATTTATTACAGTTACATTACCTAACACTGCTAAAAACATAGTAAACATTAGAATTAAATAAAATTTAAAAACAACAGATTTTTCCAAGTATCGAAAACAGTTTATATAGAAAAGGGGCTGTAAAATAGACCCAATTTTCAAGGAATTCAACCAAAAAAAGACACTCTCCAAAAATTGGAAAGTGCCAGGAACGTTGATATATAAAGGATATTAACGTTTTGAGAATTGTGAAGCTTTACGAGCTTTCTTAAGACCTGGTTAAACAAATTTTTGTTTTTTAATGTTTTATACTGCTACAAACAGTGCAAAATTAAGGTTCTCTTATTCATGAAGTTTTACTCAGCTATATAAAATTATATTCTGTCATTACCTCAAATCATTACCACAACTTGGCGAGTTGGCTGATTGAAGAATAGCCATTACTTTTTCATTAAATCCTCAACTCTCTATCGTCCGGTGACCAAAATAGCGATATACCAGGGTTAAAAACATAGCGTCCGGTAAGTCGTCCGGTAAAAGGTTCTAAAACTATGAATCTTATGAAACATCGTCCGGTGATTAAAACGTTGATATAATAAGATTTATATTCTATCTCCCGGTAAATCGTCCGGTAAAGATAAAAAACTTTCTTAAGATTAGCCCGTGTCAGTGGCTATCAGGTAATATCGAGTAGCTGGCCCTCGCCCCTCAGAACCAATTATGCCTGATTTCTTCAGACTAGATAATAGTTCAGATGTGTAACTTTTTTGCAAATCTAGTGCATCTTGAATCTCTTGGCGACTAGCGGGTTTCCCATTACTAAGATATTGAACAATCGAAATCATATGACGATTCAATTCCATAGTATTTAGCTTATAATTCATCTTATACAAGACAACAGTAAATAAATTATGTGTTGCAATTAATTCTGGTTGACGCATAAATCCCTTATACAGAGAATAAATACGGCGAATTCCAGAACCATAATTTTCAATATAGTTCATTTTATCCAAAGCATTTATCAAAATAGGATTCCGTTTAGCATTTGCTCCCTGTTTTATGTCCTCAACCGTTAATCCATCTGGAAGAGAGCCTGGTGAAGAAATCGCTAATCTATCATCAAAAATCTCTATTTTAATATCTGAACTCATAGTATAGTCTCGATGAACGAAGGCATTCATTATTGCTTCACGGACTGCATCAATCGGATAAGAATAACTCTCCATTCGCTTTCCATCTTTGTCCCATGCTCCTTCAACCTGATACGCTGCAGATGCCGATCCCCATAGGAAATCATCTTGGAATTTGTCTAATTCTTCGTATATCACTGAATCTTATCCTCCGTTTTCAATATAAATTTATTTTCAAACATTCTTTCTTGAAAAAAAACTGTTGTGTATTTTAGATAGAAGCTTTTATAACAGCACCCAGTATGTTGGCATCGTTATTATACTTGCATCTATTGATTTCGGTAGTAATAAAATCCGCTTCTAAATACTCCCTACAGGTTTTCTTATACGTTTCTCTTACTTTATCGATGAACCAGTTTTCTTCGGATATTCCTCCACCGATGCATATCACTTCAGGATTATAAAAAACGGTGATTACTATTAATTGGGCCACTATGTTTCCTATCCATTCATCTACTGAAGACACAGCTGATTCATTTCCGTTTAGGTACTTCTTGCAAACCTCATTTCCATACTGAACCTGCTCCTCCCGATTAACTTTTTTATTGTATAAATTAACCAATCCGGTTATCGAAGCATAATCACCCATCTTATCAAGGCCGCCTATCTCAGCGTTTACAAAAGGCATATTATGGAATTCCCCCGCAAACGAATCTTTTCCATACACAACTCCGTTTTCGTCGCATATGCATCCACCTGTTCCTGTACCTATAATCAAAAACGCTGAAGATTTGTATCCCTTTGCATTTCCAATTTTAAACTCACATAAACCTGCCGCTTTTGCATCATTGATTGCGGACACTTTTTTATTTGTCCTTTTGTTGATTTCATTATTGATATTTGTGCCGTACATTATAGCTACGTTAGGAGCAGCATAGGATTTAACATTCGAATCTTCATCAATAAGGCCGGGTGCGCTTACACCGATTTTGTCAATTTCATCTACATTTCTTATATTTGAACATATATAATCGTAAAATTCGTCGGCTGTATTGTACTTAACCGTTTCGACTTTCCACTTCTCTTTGATGCGATGTTGCTTGTCTATTAATGCATACTTAATGAACGTTCCTCCTATGTCTATTCCTAAACTTATTTTCCCCATAATACTTCTCCTTAAAATGAAGGTCTTGCAGTTTGCCTTCTTATATTGCAGCTTGATTCAAACTCATAAACGCGCGTTTATAGATATAGCATATACTGAAATCGATTACATTTAAATACTTTTTTATTTTTTATGTGTAGTTTTTGTTTGAAAAGTACCTTTTAATTCCACCAATACTAAGAAAACCTCGAGCTAACGCTCGAGGCCTTTTTATTTTAGTGGAGACGGGAGTTCGACTTTGGTGGCTTTTTGGAAGACAATCCAGTTACTTACGTCTTGGGTCGCTTTTTCTATGCCGGAATCTGCTATCTTAAAAGTTTAAATCATCTTAATCCCCCTATAATATTTCTAACCAATGGACCACAAGCAATAAATAAAATAAGTAACGATAAGAAAACAATTACTTTTAGTAAAGGCATAATTCTTTACAAAAAATGAAATTTATATTAGCATAGAATTATAACATCGACATTTTGTTAGGAGTGAGGATATGACAGATCCAGTGTTAAAGGATCCACGAGCGTTATATTATGAATCAGAATTTCCGAAACAGGATCAAGAAATCCCGGCCCTACAGAAGAAGATGAAACCTGTGCCGGACTGTGGGGAAGAGAGCTATGTTGGTCATGAGCGCTTACTTAATCGTCGGGTTTTGATTACCGGGGGCAATTCGGGGATTGGCCGAGCGGCGGCGATTGCGTATGCGCGAGAAGGCACCGATATTGCTTTGCAGTTTTATCCGGGAGAAGAGCCGGATGCCAAGCAAGTGGCCAAAGTATGTGGAAAAAGCGGGGCGCAAAGCCGTCTTACTACCATTTGACTTGCGCGACGCTGCGGCACCTGAAAAAATGGTGGCTCAAGCAGTGAAAGAACTAGGCGGATTAGACACGCTGGTGTTAAACGCGGCGCAACAGATTACTTAGCCTTCTTTAGCAGAGTTGACCATGGAGCAAGTCCGGGATACTTTTGATGTGAATATTATTTCCATGTTTGCCACGGTGAAAGCCGCCTTACCACACTTGCCGACAGGGTCCAGCATTATCACAACCACCTCGGTGCAAGCGTTCAGTCCAAATGGTCATCTCTTGGACTACGCGGTAACGAAGGCCGCGATTGCCAGCTTCACGGTGGGATTAGCCAAACAGTTGAGCAAAAAAGGCATTCGGGTCAACGGTGTCGCACCGGGACTGATTTGGACAGCCTTGCAACTAGACAAAGGCCAACTGGAAGAAAAATTACCGGTCTTCGGGCAAGACTCTTTAATGGAGCGGGCAGGACAGCCAGTAGAATTAGCGTCAGTTTATGTTTTCTTAGCCTCCAACGAAGCCAGCTACGTAACCGCTCAAATTTACGGGGTAACCGGTGGCGAAGCAATCAACTTATAGAAAGGAGTTGAAAGCACATGAAAAAGCAAGGAAAAGTCATGATGATTGTCTCGTTGGTGGCGACTTTGCTGCCGGTGTTGCTGAAGGTCAAAGAAATACACGATGACTATCGCAAACAATAAAAAACGAACAAGTTGTCGTGAAGCTAGGAAAGAAGCAATCTAATTAATAGAGGAGGAATTTATTATGGGTCTTATTTGGTCATTAATTGTCGGGGCGATTATCGGAGCGGTGGCAGGTGCCATCACTGGAAAAGGGATGGGCTGGATTGCGAATATCGTGTCCGGTTTAGTCGGTTCCGCTATCGGACAATCACTCTTTGGTTCTTGGGGACCGTCATTAGCCGGGATGGCATTGGTACCATCGATTATCGGAGCGGTGATTCTCGTTGCCGTGGTGTCATTCTTCTTTAGTCGTAGAACGAGTAATTAAACTGTATTGTGAGTTCTTCCCCAATGACATAAAAAGTCATAGCCTCGGCTAATAGTCGAGGTTTTTTTGATTGGTAAAAGAATTTTTTTACCAATACTTAACTGATCAGTATCAGTTGACTGCTTCAATCTAACCAAAAATTATACCACTTAATATCATAGTTTGAACCGCTCAATCAAGACTAGAAAATATGTAAGTCTCTTTTCAGGAATCGAAATTGAAGCTAGGTTCCTATTTTCTCCTAGGGCACGAATGACCTCTTGTTACAATCAGAGTGGATAAAAAGCCGTTAAAAACGAAACTTGTTTTGTTCCTTCGCCATCTTGACCCTAAGTCTACTTTGAATATGGCTAGCGGCTTGAATTGCAACGACAATGAAGCCGAAGAGGAATGTCGGTTATCCTACATATCTTTCATTTGGACTGAAATTTACTTGCTTTTGATTGATTCTGAAGGTTTCACACATGACGACAGCAACCACTACCTCGTAACATAAGAAAATCGACTGGAGATACAGAGCAAAATGGCTTTATTGTAGGTGATAAAGTACGTCATAGACTCTTTGATCTGAAGAAGTTGTGTAAATCGATGAAATTTATTTAGAGATTCTTTTCGAAAGTAAAGAGTAGCAACAAATATTGCTCCTAGAAAACTTGAAAAGATTACTAAAGTCTAATGTGAGCGTTACTAATATTGTTCAAAAAATCTAACTCTTTTTTTCAAGTTCAATCCGTTTTTTTAATCAGTAGGGGCTGTGAAAAAAGTCCCTTACAAAAGCCCATGAAATGATGAAATTCCGTTCATTTCACGGGCTTTTTTTGGATAAAATAAAAGAGGTATAGGTAGCCACCCATACTTCCACTTTAATCCTGAAAGGACTAAACAAATGTATACTAATTATAACATGAATCAACTTACATTGGACATCAGTACCTCATTCGAGCCAAAAGAAAATCACGTAGCCCTTTTTATCAATGAGTTAGTGGCATCTCTTCAAATCAAACAACCTTACCTTTTTGGAAGACCAAGAGAATATGATTTGGGTGCAATGATGAAGTTGGTTCTTTTTGCCTATACGAGAAAAACGTTTACTAGCCGTAAGATTGATCGATTGACAGAAGAAAATCTTTATACCCGGTGGTAACACGGGGGTACCAAACTCATTGGAAATCCCTCTGATGATTGCTAAAAAAGGCTTCACGAGCATTCTTCAAAGACTCGATTTTTGTCAAAATTAGCTAAATAGAAAAGCAAAAGACGTGTGAACGGACCGGCTGCCAGCGGCAGAGCCGAGTTCGTTTACACGTCTTTTTTGTGTTTTCCCAAAAAAACTTTTCCTAAAGAAAGCGATTGAGAAGCAAATAGTTTAAGAATCTCTTACAAGTTAATTCACTTGCCTGTTATTTCGAAAAATCACCCTACTCAGATTGTAGTAGTAATGAAAGGGAAATCATCCATAAAGAAAACTATGAGAAATTCCACATTTTTTGGAAAATAGGGGGGTCCAAATTGTTCTTGTTAGTGAAAGGAGGAAATTTCATGCAACTGATTCGTGCGCCCACTCTACTTTGTTTCAACCAATTAAAACAAAGACTAAATTCAAAATCAAAGGAGAAATACACATGTCAAAAAAATTAATGATCCAAAAAGGAACCAGTATCTCACTAAACGATTCAGAAACTGTCAATCTAGCCAGTCTACGTTTCGATCTCAAACAATTCAAACTCCCGCAACGTTTTGTTTTCGCCAAAAGTGATATTCAAATGCGGATGGAACGTGAACAGACCCATGTTGGCGAACATGTAGAAACCGGGCTAATGACCCTCACCTTCAAAGTCTATGATCGGGCTTTTGTCGAACTGGTTCTGAATAATGGCGGAACAGAACTCGGCTCCCCGATCACCATTGTGGTCGAGCATCAAGAAGAATTACCAATTTTGGATAACTATGAAGACGGCGAGTTGATTCCTATTCGTTTTAATGGTTTAAATGTCTATCCCCGAAAAATTCAGAAAAAATCATTTGTGGGAGAAGGTCAACCAATGATTGACACCTGGCAATTTGCAGCATTTAAAATTAGCGTCACCTCCTGTCAACTAGGAGAAGTGAATGAACCAAACACCCCAGCAAAGTAACGAATGTCTGATCGATTTTCTACGTTTTTCATTACCGGATGCTTCAATGGAAAAAGTTGCGGACTTATTGAGAATTGCCCTTTCTGACTTCACTTCGGAAAAGAAAGGGAGCCCTTTTCCCACTTACGATTCTCACTATTCCTTTGCAGATATTATCATTCACCAAAGTGACCACCACAACAATCTGTTAGTAAACTTATCGGGTCAAGGGTGTCGCCAATATGAAGAATATATGTCTAGTGTGGAGGGTTGGCATTGGCAGAAATTCTTAGCCACCATTTTAAAAGCCAAAGGAACCATTACTCGTGCCGAATTGGCAATGGATTTATTTGATGGCTCCTCTCCCCCTGTGTCTACCTTGCAAAAATACGTGAAGAACGGCCAACTCAGCTCTCAAAGCCGCCACTTTCGGGAAGTAAACAGTGGGCAACTACAGAAAGGAATTCTAACTGGCCATACGCTTTATATTGGCGCTCAGCCACAACTACTGCGGATTTATGACAAAAAGCAAGAAATCCGCGATAAAACGGGGGAAATTGCCCAAGTCAACGAGTGGGTTCGCTGGGAACTGGAATTAACCGATCAGAAAGCGCGGCAAGCCGTGGAAAAGCTTGCGAAAGGAATACCACTCAATACGGTAATTCGTGGCATTTTAGCTTCCCACTACAGCTTCAAGACCAAACCCAAAGGCCCCGTCAACTATCATAACAAAGCTCGTTGGCCGAACATGAAATGGTGGGATAAATTTGTGGGGGGTATTCCCAAAATCCCCTTACGTGTAGTTCGTGAAAAGCCCACCTTTTCCAAGAAGAAAGCTTGGTTAGAAAATGCCACTTCGAAATCGCTCGCCATGATTTACGAAGCTTTTCTACAAGCCTATGGCCTAGAACAAGCAGAAGTTTATTTGAGAGAATTACTAGCCATAGGAAAAGAAAAATTTACGGAAACAGATCAGACCTTTATCGAACAAAAAATACTGGAATTGGAAAATGAAGATTCTTACTAGAGAAAGGAGGTTTCCTATACACGAAGTTCAATTATTACTGAACGATGAGCAGATGAAACAGCTAGGAAATAGTGTGTACACGCTTCTTCTAAACAATGTGAATCAAGTACGACAAGATACTGCGATCGACAAACGCTATTTAAGCAAGAAAGAAACTTGCCAATATCTCCATATTGCGAACAACACTTTGGATAAATGGGTTGAACAAGGACTGCCAAAAATCACGATTCAAGGTGTTGTGCGGTTTGATCGGCAAGCTATAGATGAATGGCTCCGTTGCTATACTCGCTAGAAGCGGTTTATAATCAGAACGTAGTCATTCCTACGTTCTGGTTTGCGTATAAGAAAGTAGGAAGTAACATGTCAATTACTAAACTGAAAAACAACCACTGCAAATTGGAGGTGTTTTACCCCAAGGAGGTGCGACAAATTCTCGGTGTCACTACCGAGCGCTACCGCAAGACATTTAGGACGAAAAAAGAAGCGGAACAAGCTGAAAAAGACCTGTCTCAAAAAATTCAACGTGTGCTTAATGAAAAGAGCGCTCGTTCATTTGAATTAAACGGGCATATCAAATTCAAAGAGTTCTATGAAACAGTTTGGTTGGATATGTATATCGCGACGATCTAGGAAAATACCAACTGCCACAACCATTAGCAATACGAAAGATGTCTTCCGTCTTCATATTCTGTCGATGTTTGGTGAATGTTCCATCAAGTTCTTAAACGACAATAAAGACTTTGTGCTTCGTGCTTTGATGAAAAAGTCCCAAACTTATGCCAATATCAAAATCATCAAAAGTTACGTCAATCAGATTTTTGATATTGCGGAGCTATTAGAGTATATCGAATACAATCGGATTGAAAAAGTGATTCGGTACGTGGGTGATCCCAAGAAACAGCAACTAAAGGCGGAGCGTCAGCTAAACGGTGAAGCTCTGACAGCAGAAGAATTGATTGCTTGGTTAGACGCAGCCAATGAGGATTACAGCAAAGGTTTACTAATCATGCAAGACTATGTTCTCTTGATGCTAACGTTGAACCTAGGGGACCGCAAGAGCGAATCCTATGCCCTCCAGTGGAAGCATATTGATTTTGAAAATGGTTATGTCAGTTTGATTCAAAGCAAGGATAAGTTTGGCAATTTAAAATCCACAAAAGGTCGAAAAGCCACGAAATTCAAGATTCCGACATTCCTTATTGAACTATTGAAAGAATGGAAGCAAAAGTAAAAGGAAGAACTGTTACAACTTGGGATTAAACAGACTAAGGAGCAATTTCTTTTCACTTATGCCAATTGAAGCGGCGAAGTAAATATTCCGGTTCATGTGGATTACTTAAATTATCGGCTAAAATCCATTCACCGAAGACATGAGGAACTAACCCAGACAAATCCACACAAGCTGCGTCATACCTTTAGTACATTGGCTCGTGAAGGCGGTGCAACAATGGCGCAAATTTCTCAAGCCTTAACCCATTCGGATATCAAAACGACAGAAATATACATCAATACTCCAAATGTTGTCGATCTTTCCACTTATGAGAAATTCGAGAAACGCCTAGATGAAGCGCGACAAGCAAAATAAACAACTAATTAAAATAACAATCGAATAAGATAAAAAGAACGATTATATAGTAACTGACCTAGGTCTTAAAAACAGCCAATTCAAAATCTCGTACATTTTTTCGTACCTAAGCGTACAAAAAAAGACACTCTCCAAAAATTGGAAAGTGCCAGGGGGGCTGACCCAAAAGTAGCTCCTGTATGAAAAAATAGAGGTCTTTCCATTTAGAAAATAGTGGAAAGATCTCTATTTATCTTTTGAAAGTGAATACAAAAATAAAGCACACTCTGCTATAATATAGGTGTCTAATCCATTTAAGAGAGGTGCTTTATCATGTATCAAAATTATAACATAAAACAAGTTTGTTTGCCTATAGATCTTGAAACTAAATTAGAAAAAAATGATTTCGCTCATGCCATTGTGCAGTTTGTTGACTCTATTCCCGATGCAGTCTTCCTTCCTTATTACCAATCTATGGGTAGACCTCAATATCATCCTCGTATGTTACTTTCCGTTATTCTTTGTGCCTATATTCAAGGGGTTTATTCCGGTCGCCAAATACAAAATATGTTGATAGATAGTATTCGGATGCGCTACTTATCTCAAGACCAAATCCCTAACTTTCGTACCATTAATCGTTTTCGCGTTCACCCGATTATGAACGATATTCTAGACCATTCGTTTATTCAATTTCGTGAGCTACTGGTTCAAAGTGGCTTAATCAGCGGGAGTGCTTTATACATAGATGGTACAAAAATTGAAGCGGATGCGAATAAATACTCTTTTGTTTGGAAAAAAAGTATTTTAAAGTATAAGGATAACCTTGATCAAAAAGCCCTTGAAAACTACCAACAAATGGTGGAAACAAAAATCTTACCTGAGTTAATAGATGATTTAAAGGATGAACTTTCCATAGAAGAGATTGAAAGGATTCGTCAATCTTTGGAAGAAAAGGAAGAACAATTAATTGAAGCGATTGACCAAACCGAAACAGTAGAAGAACGAAAAACACTGCGTAAAGAAAAGTCTGAAGTTCATAAGCAGAAGAAGCAATTTGATGATTTTGCCCAAAGAAAAATGCGCTACGAAGAACAATTGGTGATTATGGGAGTGCGCAATAGTTTCTCAAAGACGGATCATGACGCTACTTTTATGCGAATGAAAGAAGATCATATGCGAAATGGCCAGTTAAAGCCAGGTTATAATATACAACTTGCGACAGAAAATCAATTCGCCCTTGCTTATGATTGTTTTCCAAATCCAACAGACACACGAACATTTATCCCATTTCTTGAAAAGATTGAATCAAAAATAGGTTTACCAGAAAATATTGTCGCAGATGCCGGTTATGCAAGTGAAGAAAATTATTGTTATGTGTTAGACGAAACAGAATCCACCCCCATCATTCCGCATCAAGGATACTTAAAAGAAAAGAAACGCGCCCATAAACAAAATCAGTTTCATCGAGATAATTGGCCTTACAATGAGTTGGATGATTACTATATTTGTCCCAATCAGAAAAGAGTAGTGTTCTCACATTATTCGCAACGTAAAGATAGAAATGGATTTATTCGAAACTTCAAAATCTATGAATGTGAAGATTGTACAGGATGTCCATTGAGAGAGAAATGTACCAAAGCAAAAGAAGGAAAAAATCGACGTTTGAATATCAATCCAACCTGGGAATATATAAAAATAAAAGCGAATGAAAAGATAGAAAGTAAAGAAACAGCCTCATATTATGCGCAGCGAAAGATAGATGTCGAAACTGTTTTTGGGAACATTAAACAAAATATGAATTTTAGAAGATTCCATGTCCGAGGAACTGAAAAAATTTTTAAGGAAATGGGACTTGTATTTCTTGCGCACAATTTTAGGAAATTAGTAACTAGAGTAAGGAAATATGAGGGGAAAACAATCATACAAAACCAAATATAGGGGGAAAACCGTAAGCGCCCAATAACGAGGTATATTGAAAATCTCCAAAGTCCTCTGATATTCTCGACTTATAGTGGATAGTGACAAAATAAAAATTCACTAGAAACTATAAGGCGAGGATGTCACTCATCGACTCTGGAGATTCTTTTTTTATTTACAATTTGCTTGTACAGTTTCTGACCATGGCAAATAAGCTTCTAGAACTGCTTTTTTTGCGAAAGACTCCTCATTTGGCAACTTCTCCA